>NZ_CP117811.1:1872227-2184265 GCF_028728065.1 Lentisphaera profundi
AACAAAGAACTTGGGGACGTACGGCTAAGGCTCGACCCATGGCCGTTCGCTGCTTTTCGCCACCACTCAGTCCCGCAGGCTTACGTTCGAGTAAATGATTAATTTGCAATTGATCCGCCAATTCATGGACGCGACTATCGATAACTTTTTTATCCCATTTCTGAATTCGCATACCAAAAGCAATATGTTCATACACTGACATGTGATCAAAGAGAGCAATATCTTGCGGTAAAAAACCTATATTTCGCTCTGCTGGACGTTTTTTCGTAATATCCTGTCCATTAATGCTAATTGTACCCGCAGACACTTTGCGAAGTCCGCAAAGAGCTTCGAGAATAGTCGTTTTTCCCGATCCCGTTTTACCCATAAGAATTCCATAGCCACCCGTAGGAATCTCGATATTAATATCTGAAATCTTAAACTTTCCGGCCTGAATCGTACAATCTTTAATTGATATCATAAAGACCTCCTTTGCGACCATCGAGAAGTCGTACTAAAAACAATACGGCTAAAGCGATGACGACCATGATCATTGAAACTGCGACGGCTCCTTCGAGGTTACCGATACTGATTTCCAAAAACACCGAAGTGGAAAGTACTTCTGTTCGACCTCGAGTCGTACCCGCAAAAATTAGTATGGGACCAAATTCCCCAAGAGCTCGTGCCCAGGCGAGTGCGGCTGCAGTCAAAATACCGCGCCAAGCACCGGGAACTGCAATCAGCCAAAAGGCCTGTGAGCGATTACAACCTAAAGTCATCGCAACTTGTTCTTGGCGGGGGCTCATTTGATCAAAAGTATTGCGCATAGTACGTACCGCAAAGGCACAAGAAACACTGAATTGTGCGAGGATAATAGCCGGAACTTTATAGGTCACCCCAACGGAAAAATCAGGTTCTTTACCACTAAAAAATGAGTAGATACTAGTAAAAATAATGACGCACCACTCTTCAATACTCGTACCAAAAATAGCGAATTTATGAAAGAGGATGAGTAAACTCAAGCCAATCACCAAGGGCGGAAGAATAATCGGAATATCGAGTAAGGCATCGAGTAAGGCTTTGCCCGGGAAGCGAAAACGCGCCAGTAAATAGCCCGTGGGCACCGCAACAATAATACTGAGAATAGTGGCAATAAAGCAGCTCAACATAGTGATTTTTAACGAGTACTGAATATCGGGATTCTGCAGAGTTTTTGCGATATCCGCAAAACTCGTGTAATTGGCATCTGCCACTAACATCCCTAGAATCAATAAAAGGTAGAGTGAAAAAATAAAAGCAAGGCCAATAATAAAGGGCTTATCAGAAGGTACTTTGCGCATCTTTACGCTTATACTTTCTGCTACTTTTTCAGTATTTGTTGGCTTACTCACTCACGGCTCCCTGCCAATGGAAACCAATATCTGTAAAGCGCTCTTGATGACTCGTGACTTGAATCATTAAACGTTTCAGCAGTTCTTTATGATCATTATCCTTGGAAATCGCGTAGGGTTGTACCGCTTTAGCTTCTTCGAGTGGAATCTCAATCATATCACATTCACGTACTGCACTGGGACTGGCCATAAAATTACTCTTATAGATAATGACGGCATCCACTGAATGTATACTGATCTGGTTGATTAAAAAATCTCCTGTAGGCGAATCCACAGCAACATTCGTCTTGATTTTATCATAAAGATTCACCGACTTGAGCATTTCCATCGTGAGATGACCTAAAGCTGATTTATCGGGATGACCCAAGCCAACTTTTACACCCGGTTTTAATAAATCATTTAGTGAATGAATCGCTTTAGGGTTGGCCTTCGCTACCGCAATCACTATGTCATTGCTCGTTAGATCTGTTGATGCATCGAAGCGATCCTGAACTTGCTCCATAAATTTTCGATCACAAGCGAAATAAGCATCGGGTTTTGCCCCAGCTTCCATCTGAGAAACGAGAATCCCACAACCATTGAAAGTGGTCTTCACTATGACCCCTTCACGCTTTTCGAATTCGCGAATGCTTTCTTCCACTGCAGGTCTTAGCATTCCTCCCCCAAAGAAATTGAGTTCGGGCTTATTGGCCCATTTATCACCATCGACAATTTTGAAACCCATTTTCTCAAAGTGCACTAAACCTTTATCTCGCGCTGTGAGGTAACGTGCAAAGTGCAGTGCTTGAGCTGAATTTTCAGTGGACTTTAAAATACCAATCGTGGTATTTTTTGGCTTTGAATCAAATTCGGCAAGTGGCACAAAATCTAATTCGGGATACTGAGCGGCAATCGCGTCCCACACGATCGCTACATCGATTGAACTAAGTTTGAGGTTATTAGTCAGTTCATTGACTGTACCAGTAAAAACGCCGTCATTTTTCACACGCGCTTCAATGGCTTCCCAGTATTTGTGTTGAGTCAAAACTTTTTTTGTGAATTTACCCACCGAAGCTGCATCGGGATTGGCCAAGCCAATTTTTAAATCTTTTTTATCGAGCAAGTCCTGAAGTGATTGAATCCCATGAGGATTGCCTTTGGCCACAGCCAAGCCCGCACGCAGTTGATTCACGGGAATAGCTTCGGCTAAAAGACCTTTCTCACGAGCTAAAGTAATGTAACTGAAATCGGCAGCTAAGTAGAGGTCACCCTTTTGCGCTACCGCTAAATTGTTTAATAAGGTCCCAGATCCGCCATATATAATATTGATTTTGACGCCAAAATCGCGCTCATAATTTTTGACCACTGCAGTTACGGGGAGTTTCATTCCCGCAGCACAATAGAAGTCTAAAGTCTGCTGTACTTCACCTGTTTCTGAGGGATCATTTTTAGATAAGATGAAGGTAGCTATCAAGAGACCGGCTACGAGACTGAAAAAAATGTATTTTGCTTTGTTCATTTACCTTCTCAAACTTTTAAATCATTACACCAAGTGAATCGCTTAAAGCTATACAATCTAACAATTAGATTCATAATAATTTAATTATTCTCTGTACAGATCTCTATATGATATAAATGAACTCAAAGCTTGCTTTTTACCACTAGCCTGAGCTATTCCACAAGATTTTTTCCTTTTACAATTAACATTTTTTTCTTCTTGTGGCTTACTTTTTCCTTTTCTGAGTCTTCTTCACCTTGGCAGACTTGCCGTAGGTCAAGGCTATCACATTGTCCACGATTGAGTGATTGCCCATACTATCGAAAGCCTTGAACATGGGAGATTATAAATTTATGCGCAGCATGAATACGGGTGATATACGCCTCTACAAGGTGAAAACTGATTATCGCGAAGAAAATAATCTCGCTGCACAAATGCCCGAAAAAGTCAACATTATGGATAAGGTTCTCAGAGGATATGCCGGACGCACATACGCGAGCCCTTATTTCTCTCATGGCTCTTTTCCTGTGGATTAGGGCTATTTTATTACGGGCAAAAGCCCTGTAAAATATTGAATATTGTCTTATTTGTCCTTTTATTTAAGACTAGCTGCAAGATTTCGTTTAAAAAGGGAGTATCACCAGTAAGGCTTAGCTATTTTGATCTTAAAGCAGTCCTAAAAATTTATTTCTAACTGATTAATTGGTGGCATTATGAATAATTTAAACCGTCGAGATGCATTGAAGACAATTTTGGGAGGTTTTGGCTCCATGGCTCTTAGCTCAAATCTGTATTCACAATTAGCTCCTCCAAGTAACCTGTCCACTAATTTTTCAGGTGGTCCCAAGCGCGTGATATTCTTTCTCCAAAATCAGGGTTTCGAACCAAAGACATGTATTCCCCTGGGCATGACAAGTAGTGGCTCTCTCGCTAACGCTACTTTACCGGAACCCATAAAAGCACTTCAGCCCTACCGGCAAAAAATGCATATCATTAACGGTTTACACGGAAAACATACCTCCCCCAATCACAGTGCATTTTTTGGTGCATTAGGTGGCTATCGAGGCGCAGATGGTGTTCCCCCCAGTGCCTCCACAATCGATTATGAATTGAGTCGAGTCTTACCCAAGACGCTTCTTCCTCACTTGGCTATTGGGATGGACTCCTTAGGAAATATGAGCGCTAAGCCTACTATAGCCACCTTATCAGCCAGTGGTGCCGGCCAGCCTATTTTCATGTATTCCAATCCCTTGCATTTATATAAATTACTCTATGGTGGTCTCGCAACGGGAGAGCTTAAAAACCAGCATGAAGCCCACTCATCAATGCTCAAGAGTATTGAGCATATTGCTCGGACAAGCGGTGTAGGTTTACCCGCTTATGACAAAAACCTTTATAGCCAATTTACAAAAGGTTTTGAACAAATGAATGGATTGAGAGCGCGCCTCGATAAAGCCTCAGGTGACTTGGCTCAATTCGCGCCGAAACTAGATAAACTCTATACAAATCCAACTTTCGAGACTGATTGGCATGATAGGCTGCTAGATTTAGGGATTTCAGCACTGAAGTCTGGAATGACTAATGTCTTAACTATTGGCTCAGGCAGAGGCGAAATTTTTGGGTCCTGGAAAGGGCTTGGGGTGGAGAAGCAAGGTCATAACTTAGGTCATATGCCTCAGCATGATAATCCGATTTGGATTAAAATACGACAATACAATTCACAAATGTTAGTCAAACTCATTCAGGAGCTCGAGAGCGTTCCAGAAGGAAGCGGCACGATGATGGATAATACACTCATAGTCTACACGAGTAACAATGCTGACAAGCAGCATACTAAGGGTGAGACATGGCCATTTATTCTAATAGGCGATTGTAACGGTGCTTTTAAGACCGGTCGTTTTACTCAGCTTGACGGGACTCGTCCCATCAACGCTTTATATACCTCTATTCTAAATACTGTAGGTGTGAAGACCGCGCGCTTCAATATGTCAGAGAAAATGGCGGCGCGCTATGATTCTTCCACAGGTCCCTTAAAAGAAGTGATTGCTTAATATGCGAAAATATTTATTCATTGGTGTACTGTGTTTAGCTATCAATACAAGCGCAGCAGAAGTTTACTCTCCAGGGGAACACATCAATAAGAGTTTCAAATCCTACGGATTCGATTTCATTGATAACAATTGTACTGTTTGCCATGATGATGAAACTCCAAAAGGTGATTTAAACCTACTTGACTTGGGACCTGTAGATGAAAATAACATCGGTCTATGGAAGTCAATTTGGGCTCAGGTAGCGCTTGGTGAAATGCCTCCTAAGAAAAAAAAGAAACTCACTACAATTGAAAAGCTTGAGTTCTCCGATTGGGTACGCCAGGAGATGGAGCAAGTCATGAAAGATAAAGGGGGTTTCCACGCTCACAAAGCTCCGAAGAAGGGGAACTTTATCAATCATGATTTATTATTTACGCCCCAGATTGATGGACTAAAATTAAAACCCACCGCCTCACCCAAACGCATTTGGCGAATCACACCTCAAGAACATATCACTAGACTGAATGTGCTGATTAACAAAGAACCCAAATACGATCCATCGAAGCCGGGTCTCCGTACATATGGCGATGCAGTGCCTACAAACCATGGCGGCGAACTCAAGCTCTATTTTGGAGTGGATAGAATTACCGCTTGGCAGGGTGGTACAGTAGCTTATGCTACTGCAGTTAAGAGTGTTCCTGTGGTATTATCCACGATGCGTAAACATGGCTTTGCGAGTTACGCTGACATGCATGGTGTCAATAGTGCTGAATCGACTCAAACCCTCAATAAGGCTAAAGATATTTTAAAGTATATGGCCTATGGTCCTGAAAGCCTCGTTTCAAATCCTGCCCAGATCACCGACGACCCTAAGACCTATGAAAAAGTTAGGACCGAAGGTGATCTTCGAGGTCTTCCTTCTTCGATTACTTATTCGACTAAAATCCTGCGTCCGCTGACTCCGGTCTATGATTTATTTAAGGATCCTAAAAAGAAAGCATCTGAGCAGGAGATTCGAAAAACGATTACTTACTTATTTGAAATGCTTACCTTTCGTTCCCCTACCACGAAGGAAATTGATAAGTATTATCAAGTCGTCAATTCAACCATTTCGCAATTGGGCCAGAAAGAAGGCTTGATGATGGGGCTGACAGCTATTTTCCTCGATCGAGATGCCCTTTTTCGTACTGAGTTGGGTGAGAAATCACGCGCGGATAAAGATGGTCGAATCCTGTTGCAGGACGCAGAACTAGGCCTCGCACTGAATCATGCGCTTAGTTATCTCAAACCAGATGCCATTTTGCAAAAAGCTATTGAGAATGGTAAGATGCGAAGTCGTGAAGATGTGAAACGCGAAGTGACTCGTATGCTTGAAAACGAGAGTTTTCGCAAGCCACGTATTTTACAGTTTTTTCGTGAGTATTTTGACTATGATCTAGCGGGTTATATTTGCAAAGATGATAAGGCTTTAGCCGCTACGGGAATCGACAAGCGAGCGGCAACAAGTTATTATCAGTCCTTGTTTTATGCTTCTGCCAGTACTGATCGTTTGGTTGAGTTAATTCTTGAGGAGGATAAAGGTGTACTTAAGCAACTTCTCACCACACAGAAATTAGTCGCTCATCCAAGGGACGCCACCTTTTTCGGTCAATTCCTTGAGCTTTCTGAAAAGCCTAAAGTAGATCCCCAAATAATAGCTCAAGAGAAGTCGAAGCTCGTGGCGATTGATGCTGAAATGAAACAACTCAAAAAGCAGCTTAAAAAGCTTACCGACAAAAGTGAGAAGGATAAGGCAACTAAACACATAAAAAAATTGTCCAAGCAGAAAAAAAACATTCTTGAAAAGCAAAAATCATATAATAAGCCAGGAATTGCAAAAGCAGAATTCTCTGGCAAAGAAATCTTTGCTCGTTTGGGACGTCGCTCTTTCGGAAAAGGCTTTATGGATGAAAAAAGACTTTTGACCACTGCGCCTAAGGGACAAAGAATGGGCATCTTGACCCATCCTTCCTGGTTGATTTCTCATTCTGATGCCATGGATAATCACGCCATTCACCGTGGAATATGGATTCGTGAACGTTTGCTAGGCGGAGGTATTCCCGATGTACCCATCACGGTAGATGCGCAACTTCCAGATGAACCGGGCACCACTCTGAGATCTCGCATGCGCGTCACTCAAAAAGAGTATTGCTGGAGTTGTCACGATAAAATGGATCCACTCGGTTTAACTTTTGAATCTTATAATCATCTAGGTATGTTCCGTAAACTTGAACACGGCAAACCTGTTGACACATCGGGTGAAATAATAGATTCAGGAGACGACTCTTTGGATGGCCCCGTTGCTAATGCCTTTGAAATGATCACTAAGCTTGCCAATAGTAAACGCGTCGAGCAAGTCTTCGTCCGACATGCCTTCCGATTCTGGATGGGCAGGAACGAAACCGTGCACGATGGACCCGTTCTTCAGGCCGCACACAAGGCTTACCAAGAGAGTGACGGCAGCATGAATGCCCTACTCGTTTCACTTCTTACTTCAGATGCTTTCCTATATCGTAAGTAAGCTAATCCTCATACTATTAAAAAGTGGCTTAGTTGATCTAATGAATTTAAGTTCTATAACTAGGCGATGCATCCGGCGATCTATATGAGAACTGATAATTCTTAGCTAAATCAATTCATTCAGCTACCTAACTCTCAAAGGGTGTATTTTTCGATATACACCCCTTTTTTATCTGCCTATGTGGCAACACATTTTTCATCCGCCCGTGTGGCAATCGCAACCCGCTGTTAAGGCTATATATACCCCTCCTTTGTGTGTTTATCGCAGCATAGGGACTCCGTCCCCTTCCCTGCAAGGTGTGCCCACCTTGGGAGGCGGTAAAAAAAATAAAGGAATGCCCCCCCTTTTTATCCGCCCGTGTGGCAACACCTCCCCGTCGGAGTGAGGCGATATAATCATCCCTTTGTTTACAGTAGTCTTGGGACTCCGTCCCCTGGCCTACAAGCTGTGCCCTCATTGAGAGGCCATGAATTTATTTCATCCGCCCGCGATGGCAATCGCAAGCCGCTGTTAAGCGATATAATTCTCCCTTCCCTTTTTCATCTGCCCGTGTGGCAACACATTTTTCATACGCCTCTGGGCTTCACCTCTGCTGTTGGAGAACACCCGAATTCATAAGAACTTTTATGTAACTATATAAATCACATGAACGTAAAAAGAATTAAACTATATATTTAATACATAAAACGTAATCAAATACGATTTACAACACTCTGAGTACTAAAATATTACCCAAAGTCACAATAAGCGGATAAATGGTTGATTTTTTCCATACAAGCCCTTATCTAAGCACTCTTAATTCGCCCAAAAGTGGCAAAATCGTAATGAAAATAGGAACTCCAAATGCTAAATGTTAAAAAGGGCTACATCATCGCTGCCCTAACGTTTTTTATGAGCTTAAGTACTAGTGCACAGGACGCCACAAGCGAAGCTAATAATGCTCTCGCTGAATCATCAGATGCTTTATTCATCTTACTTGGTGCGATCATGATTTTATCCATGCACGCAGGTTTTGCCTTCCTCGAAGTTGGTTCAGTCCGCAAAAAGAACCAAGTCAATGCACTCAATAAAATTTTGTGCGAATGGTGCTTTTCTACTATCGCCTATTTATTCATTGGTTACCCACTTGCTCGCGGCTTAAATTTAGTCGGCTCAATTAGCGAAGTTAATGCTGCCAATGGCATCGAATATATTAGATTTTTCCTCTTTCTAGGTTTCGCAGCCTGTATTCCTGCAATCATTTCAGGCGGTGTTGCTGAGCGAGCCAAATTTTGGACCAATTCAATTGCCGGTATTATTTTTGTTGCCGTCATTTACCCATTGATTGAAGGTGTTACATGGGGGAAATTCAGCGATACACTCGCCAGTTCTGATGGCTGGTTAGCGACTCAATTTGGTGCTCCTTTTCACGATTTTGCGGGTTCCGCAGTAGTTCACGGTACAGGTGGTTGGTTAGCGCTTCCCGCCATTATGCTTCTTGGTGCTCGACTCAAACGCTATGATAAAAATAGTTCTATTAAAGTGAGTAGCATTCCCTTTTTAGCCTTGGGTAGCTGGATCCTTATCGTTGGCTGGTTTGGCTTCAACGTCATGAGTGCCGGTGCAATCAAAGATATCCAAGGTCTTGTTGCCATAAACTCGCTACTTGCAATGGTTGGTGGTACACTTACCGCAATGTTCATCTCTCGTAATGATGCTGGCTTTGTTCACAATGGTGCCTTAGCAGGACTCGTTGCTGTCTGTGCAGGATCCGATTTATATCACCCTTTAGGTGCCTTAGCAGTGGGTGCTATTGCCGGCGCGATTTTCGTTATTCTTTTTGATATAGAAACCAACAAATGGAAAATTGATGATGTATTAGGTGTTTGGCCTCTACATGGTGTTTGTGGCCTCTGGGGTGGAATTGCCGCAGGTATTTTCGGCCTAGAAAGCCTTGGTGGTCTTGGTGGCGTTAGCTTTATGTCTCAACTCCTTGTCAGCGTCGCTATTGCACTCGTCTCTTTCATTGCCAGTTTTATTGTTTACGGCCTTTTGAAAAAAACCGTAGGCATCCGTCTCAGCGAACAGGAAGAACGCATTGGTGCCGACCTCAGTGTTCACCATATTGAAGCTAACCCTGAAGAAGCACTTTAAGAGGAGTATATATTATGAAAATGATTACAGCTATAATTCAACCTGAAAAACTTGACCAAGTTAAAGATGCACTTTTTGAAATCGATGTGCAACGCATGACTGTCAGTCGCGTTCGCGGATGTGGTAAGCAAGGGGGATTCGAAGAAAGTTACCGTGGTCAAATCCACAAAGTTAACTTATTAGATAAAGTTCGAATCGAAATTGCCGTCAATGAAGAGTTTGTTGACCCCACTATCAGAGCCATTATTGATGCTGCAAAATCTGATGTAATTGGTGATGGCAAAATCTTTGTCACTAACCTCGAGCAATGCATTCGTATTCGCACTGAAGAAAGTGGTGAATCTGCCATTGGTTAATTAAGCCGATATGATTTTAGAGGGTGTATTTTTCGAAATGCACCCTTTTTTTATGGCTCTGGGACTCAGTCCTTTTTCCCATCCGCCCGTGGTTGCAACACTTTTTTATCCGCCCGTCTGGCAACACCTCCCCGCCGGAGTGAGGCGATAGAAAAAATTCATCCGCCCGTGGGGCAACACCTCCTCGCCGGAGTGAGGCGATATAACCCCTCTTTTTGTTTTCCATTCCTCTGGGACGCCGTCCCCTTCCCTGCAAGGTGTGCCCACCTTGAGAGGTAGTAAAAAATAGGTGAAATACACCCCTCTTTTTATCCGCCCGTGGGGCAACACCTCCCCTCCGGAGTGAGGCGATATACTCATCTGTGTGTTTTTGCAGTCTTGGGACTCCGTCCCCTTCCCTGCAAGGTGTGCCCACCTTGAGAGGCAGTAAAGAGAAAAATTAGGTGAAATACACCCCTCTTTTTATCCGCCCGTGGGGCAACACCTCCCCTCCGGAGTGAGGCGGTATAATCATCCCCTTTTTATTTCATAGCAGCATAGGGACTCCGTCCCCTTCCCTACAAGGTGTGCCCACCTTGAGAGGCAGTAAAGAAAAAAAACAGGTGAAATACACCCCTCTTTTTATCCGCCCGTGTGGCAACACCTCCTCGCCGGAGTGAGGCGGTATAATCATCCATACCTTTTTGTTTTTGAAGAACTGGGACGCCGTCCCCTTCCCTGCAAGGTGTGCCCACCTTGAGAGGCAGTGAAAAAAATAGGTGAAATACACCGCTCTTTTTATCCGCCCGTGTGGCAACACCTCCTCGCCGGAGTGAGGCGGTATAATCATCCATACCTTTTTGTTTTTGAAGAACTGGGACGCCGTCCCCTTCCCTGCAAGGTGTGCCCACCTTGAGAGGCAGTGAAAAAAATAGGTGAAATACACCCCACCTTGAGGGGCAGTGAAAAAAACTCTAAAACTACGTATTTGCCTCAGTTCTGATTGCGTCGATATCATCGAGGTAATCCATGTAGTGATGATGAACGCCATCAACGAGGAATCCCCATTCGCCTTCTTTGTCACCGGTATGAACCAGTGACCACGTATTGGGCTCAATAGATTTTACGCAATGATAGGTATCCGCATTGATCATATTTGAATCGAAAGGCTTCACAGTTTTCTGTCCTGCCTTGGTCTCTTCAACATAACCACCACTGAGGATTGTTGAACGTCCTGCCCAGGGATGATTATGTAAGTGCTTATCATCATCAGGCTTAAGGAAATGATGAAGTAGCAAGCTATTTCTTGATGAGTAGGAGCCCTTGGTATTGGTCTGTGGCTTATTGACCCAAAAACGCACTAAATAAATCTCATCATTATTGCGTCCCAAAATTTCTCTAAACCAATCCTTTTGCATCGATTGATGTGCAAGATCAATCCAATAAGGACGATCCTCTTTTTTTACTTCTGTATTGAGGTAGGCAATATATTGTTCGCGATTCATGTTTTTCCTTTAAAAAATTTGCGTATAATACCACAAATCTCAAATAAGACTAAGGAAAATAGTCTCTTATCTACTGTGTTTTTCAATATACTTTAATACGTATGATTTTAGCATGTAGATGACCATGGAGAAATAAGGGAAACCTCCGACCTTACAAAAACACTTAGCCCATTAATGTGATGTTATTTATTTAGCTTAATTAAAAGGACTTTGTCGTTATTTTTCAGGTACTAGTAAAAGTTCCGCGTATGAAGTATTAAGAATACTCCCCTAGTTCTTGCTAATGATTTAATTAGCTCATTCATGCCCAGAGCTAGGCTAGCTTTTCTTTTACCCGCGTTTATGCTAAATAAATCTTATGGGATAAAAGAAATGAAAAAAATAAGCCTGCTTCTCCTAGCTCTACTTTGCTTTAGTATTTTACCGTCTTGCAACACACTTCCTGACTCCATGAATGCTTATACAGGTCCCATGCTCGGCCATGTCGATCAAGATCGCGCTCTGATTTGGTGTTCTTTAGAAGCTAAAGGCTCTATCAATTTAAAATTTAGTGAAGATAGTGAACTCCAAAATTCCAAAATCCTCAGTATTGACGACTTTGAAGTGGGCACCATTGAGCTTAAGGACTTAAAACCTAATACGACGTATTATTATCAATTACTCACAAGTAAAGATTCAAAGCCTGCTATTTATAGCTTTAAAACGGCTGCTAAAAAAGAGGATAGCAAAAAGCTGCGCTTTCTATTTTCATCCTGTTCTGGTCGTCAGGCTAGTGATGAGGCTACGACTTGGAATGAAATTGCCCAAGTCAAGGGACTGGATATGATTTTCCAACTCGGAGACAATCATTATGCCGATACCACTGACCCGAAAGTCATAAGTCAAAATTACATGAGTCGCAGAAAGTTGGATGGTTTTGTACGTTCTACTACTAGCGTCGCCACATACGGGATTTGGGATGATCATGACTTTGGACCTAATAATTCTGATAGCCAGACACCGGGTCGCGAAGGCTCATTAGAAGTTTTTAAGAAGTTCTGGGCCAACCCTTCTTATGGTGAAGCCAATAATCCTGGAATTTATTTTAGCTTTCAGCGTGGTGATGTTCAGTTTATTTTTCTCGATAGCCGTTATCACCGCACGCCCAACAAGAGCATGAAAGCCAATGATCCTAAGAAAACTTTATTGGGTATAAAGCAGTTTGAATGGTTGGAGAAAACTCTGCGTCTTTCCAAAGCAAAAGTGAAAGTTGTCGCTTGCGGTAGCGAATTCCAAACTCATGGCTCAGGGGATGGTTTCTCTGGCTTTAGGCACGAGCAGAATAAAATTCTTGATCTCTGTAAAGAAATCGAAGGAGTGATTTTATTATCGGGTGATCGTCACTTCACCGCCGCTTATCAGATTCGCGGAGAAACACTTGAAATCACTAGTGGTCCACTTGGCAGTAAAAACTCAAACGCTAGGAAAACACCGGATATGTTTATTAAACATAGCAGTGGAAAAATGTATAGTATTTTAAGTATTGATACCAGCGAAAACGAAGCACGTATTGAGCTCGAAATCTTTCAAGTCGCTAAGGGAAAAATTGAAAGCCGCCAGTTTAGCTGGGCTGAAATCAACGGCAAAAAAAGAATTAAATAAGCCTCAAGAGCTTTCAGTAATATCATAGCTACTTAATGACGTATTCTATCCCTAAAATACGCAGTAAAAGAATGTGAAATCCTTTAGCAAATAATTTACTTATTGGGCTTCCAGCGAGCAGCATCCCAAATGGACCAAATATGAACAATCCAACCCATGAAAATCACCCAGAGTAAGGCACACATCACAAAGTGAATGTCGGCAGACATCAGTCTGCCTTGAACTAACTGACCTAAGCCTGGAATGAAAAAGCTACATACTGCCGCAATGACATTCGCAGTTGATCCTTGATTAGACATAATGAATCCTTATTATTATTTTCAAAAACTTAGCGCAAAAATGCATAAACACAAGAAAACTAGCCTAATTCAGATAATCCACTTCACCCTTTTTGCGGCTTGCGCAAACCCTCATAAGCATTGCTCGAGTCCTAAAATAAAATTTCCTTTAAGCTATTAATCCGACATTGAATTAGATTGAGATGACGACCTTTAATTTGACTCATGGATTCAATCTATAGTGTCGCCAAATTAATAGCTCCCGTGTATCCATACTTATCCGCTCGTGTGGCAACACCTAAGATAAGTGTAAGCCTTTACTAAAAGTAAGAATTACTTTTAGTAGGTAATCCCGTCAAAGTCATCTATACTGCCCTAATTAATAAATATTAGGATAAGATGAGCTCATGGAAATCAACGTAAAATTTTTAGAAAACCTCCGACTCGAAGCCAAATTTGATGACTTTTCGCTTATTGCAGATCAACCGATTCGCTACAAGGGTGATGGCTCCGCACCTGGTCCTTTTGATTACTTTCTCGCTTCATCCGTTTTATGTGCGGCCTACTTTGTTCGCGTTTATTGCATAGATCGCAATATCCCTACTGATGATATTCGACTCTCGCAAAACAATATTATTGATCCTGAAAATCGCTATAAGCAGACTTTCCAAATCCAAGTTGCCCTACCCGAAGATATGTCGAAAAGCCATCGCGAAGGCATTCTCCGTTCTATCGAGCGCTGTACTGTAAAAAGAGTTGTTCAAGAGAGTCCTAATTTCGTCATTGAGACTGTCAGTAGTCTCGCCAAAGATAGTGGCCTCGTCTACGAAAGTGAATCTGCCCCTGATGCAAGTACTGAGTTACTTGGCAAAGATCTTCCACTGGAACAAACTATTGCAAACATGACCGATTTATTGTCCTCTATCGGTATCAAGATTGAGATTTCCTCTTGGAGAAACATCGTTCCTAACGTTTGGTCAGTACATATCCGCGATGCTGCCTCACCGATGTGTTTTACTAATGGTAAAGGCGCTAGCCGCGATAGTGCGATTTGTTCTGCCCTAGGGGAATACCTTGAACGTGCTAGCTGTAACTTCTTTTATAATGACCACTTCTTCGGTGAAGATATCAGCTCACGTGACTTTGTTCATTACCCCAATGAAAAATGGTTTAAAGCTGGTCCCAATGATGATTTACCCGAAGGCTTAATGGATGAGACATGCCTAGAGATCTATAACCCTGAAAACGAGCTCAAGTCCTCCAATTTGATTGATGCTAATTCAGGTCAGGTGGAACGTGGTATTTGCGCCCTTCCCTTTGAACGCCACTCAGATAAAAAGACAGTTTATATCCCCGCCAACCTCATTGGCAATCTCTTTGTCAGCAATGGAATGAGTGCCGGAAATACTTTGAATGAAGCTAAAGTTCAATGCCTCTCAGAAATTTTTGAACGCGCGGTAAAAAAACAGATTATTGAAGAAGAATTAAGTTTGCCTGACGTGCCTCAAGAAATCATTGAAAAATTCCCGAGCATTTTGGCTGGCATTACTGAGCTAGAAAGCCGTGGCTTCCCAGTCTTAGTCAAGGATGCCTCTTTAGGCGGTCAGTTCCCGGTCATGTGTGTGACTCTGATGAATCCAAAAACTGGCGGCGTCTTTGCCTCTTTTGGTGCTCACCCAAAATTCGAAGTTGCTTTAGAACGTAGTCTGACTGAGTTACTCCAAGGAAGAAGTTTCGAAGGTCTCAATGACCTCCCTGCTCCGACTTTCAATAGCATGGCCGTCACCGAGCCAAATAATTTCGTAGAACACTTTATTGACTCTAGTGGTATTATCTCCTGGCGTTTCTTTAGTGATAAGAATGATTATGACTTCTGTGAGTGGAACTTCGATGGTACAACTGAACAAGAAAATGATTATCTCATGAACATTTTACATGAGCTCGACAAAGAAGTTTACATATCAATTCACGAAGACCTCGGTGCTAAAGCCTGTCGTATACTCGTCCCGGATTATTCCGAGATCTACCCGATCGAAGATCTCATTTGGGACAACAGTAACAAGGCACTAGCTTTCCGCGAAGATATCTTAAACCTCCATAGCCTCGATGATGAAGCACTCACTGAGCTTGTAGAACGCTTGGAAGAAAGCCAACTCGATAATTACACACTCATTTCTGGCCTCATTGGCATCGAATTTGATGAAAATACCCCTTGGGGAAAACTCGATATCGGTGAATTAAAGATCCTTTGCTACTTGGCTCTCAAACAATATGAGAATGCTAATGAATTGATTTTTGACTTCATTAACTTTAACGATAATACCACTGCCAGAAGATTATTTTATCAAGCACTCAACGCCGCACTAGATGTCACTCTTGATGAAGAGGAAGAACTCTCTGATTACCTTTCAAATATGAGTCGCATGTATGGCACCGAAAACATGGCGAGCGTCGTTGGGTCCATCAATGGCGATGTACGCTTCCACGGCCTCACAAAAACCAGCATGAAACTCGAGGGGCTCGATAAGCATCACAGACTGATTGAGAGTTACGATAAACTTCACCAAGCCAGAACTCGTATTGCCAACAAGCTTTAAGCTCATTATTCTCGCCGCATGAATTTGGAGAGGAAAAAATCACAAGTGATAGGCCATAATAATTATGATGATGTTTTATCTTTTTGGTTCCACGAAATAGAACCCGCAAAATGGTGGCTTAAAGACATTCATTTTGATGCACTGATTAAGCATCGTTTCTTAGCTTTGCATGAGCAAGCTAAGAAATGCGAACTCTTTGAATGGCGGGATTCCGCCAAGGGACGCTTAGCTGAAATCATAGTTTTAGATCAATTTTCGCGGAATATCTTTAGAGATTCACCTCAAGCATTTTCAGCCGACCCCTTAGCTTTAGCTTTGTCACAAGAAGCCATCTCACTGGCTAAACACAAAGATCTAAATCAAATAGAGCGAAGCTTCCTCTATATGCCCTACATGCATAGCGAATCTTTGAGTATTCACGATATCGCCGTAGAGCTTTATACAGATAATGGCATCCAATCAAATTTAGATTTTGAAATTCAGCATCGAGATATCATTGAAAAATTTGGCCGCTACCCTCATCGAAATTCAATCTTAAATCGTCTTTCGACAGCTGAAGAAATAGTGTTTTTAAAACAAGCAAACTCTTCATTTTAATTGCATATCAGCAGGGCGTGAAACTCTGTGTACACAACCATGATATCATTGCCACTCCGACACATTAATACCCCTCCTGTAACTGCTATGAAGAAACCTTCTTCGATCTATTAATCTAGCTACGTCGAGCACCTGCTTGCATATCCTCCAAAACAACACCTTCTTTTTTCAACCACCGCCCTGGGACCGCGGGCGTCTCGCCCGCACAAGCTACATCACTTGGGTACGCCGAGCACCTGCTTGGCATCTCCTCCAAAACAATACCTTCTTTTTTCAACCACCGCTCCGGGAACGCGGGCGTCTCGCCCGCACAAGCTACATCACTTGGGTACGCCGAGCACCTGCTTGGCATCTCCTCCAAAACTAAGTCCTTTTTTTTCATCCGCCCTCAATAACAACCTTCCCGGGACCGCGGGCGTCTCGCCCGCACAAGCTACATCACTTGGGTATGCCGAGCACCTGCCTGGCATCTCCTCCAAAACTAAGTCCTTTTTTTTCATCCGCCCTCAATAACAACCTTCCCGGGACCGCGGGCGTCTCGCCCGCACAAGCTACATCACTTGGGTATGCCGAGCACCTGCCTGGCATCTCCTCCAAAACAACACCTTCTTTTTTCAACCACCGCCCTGGGACCGCGGGCGTCTCGCCCGCATACTACCTCCAAAATGCCTGATGCCTGATGCCTGATGCCTGATGCCTGATGCCTGATGCCTGATGCCTGATGCCTGATGCCTGATGCCTAATGCCTGATGCCTGATGCCTGATGCCTGATGCCTGATGCCTGATGCCTGACTCCTCTTAAAACCTACAACTTATCAATCGGACTCGTCACATTGAGTTTATGAACGCCCATAACATGTGTATAAATCTGTGTTGTACTGACATCACTATGGCCAAGTAACTCTTGCAGCACACGTATATCATAACCATCTTCTAGAATATGCGTCGCAAAACTATGCCTCAGAGTATGAATAGTTCCGGCCTTCACAATTCCAGCTTTGCGCAAAGCTTGCTTATAGGGTCCCATAATATATTTACTCGAGACGTGATGCCTCCGTATTATATCGGCCCGTGGATCCACAGCTAGATTCTCCGCAGGAAAAAGCCAAAACCAGCCCCATTCCTTTCCCGCGTTAGCATATTTTTTCTCCAAGGCATGAGGTAAATAACAACCCGCCACATTATTAGCGCGATCCTCATCGTATAACTTACGAATGCGCTCTAACTGGAAATCTATTGCAGGCAATAAACTGGCTCCCAAAGGAACCTCTCGATCCTTATCTCCCTTTCCTCCACGAATGGTCAAACACATGCGTCCCCTATCCACATCCTTAATGCGTAAACGATAGGCCTCACTATGCCGTAAACCTCCTCCATAAATCAATCGCACCATCAGCAAAGCCACCCCTTCCGGCATATTGGCAATCAAACTCTTCACTTCCTCTCGACTATAAACCAAGGGTAACTTCTCTTTGCGTACCGCACGAACCGCCTGCGATAAATCACCTAATTCGATTTCTAAAACATAGCGAAAAAAGAATACTAAAGCATTGAAAGCCTGATTTTGAGTCGATGCGGCTACGCCCTTCTCTACGGCCAAATGACTTATAAAACTAGAAACTTCTTGAGCATCAAATGCACCTTCTTTATGAAAATGTAAATAACGCTCTACCCAAGATAAGTACGACTGCTCCGTTCGATAAGACTTGCGCTGAACCCGCATCACTTCCACCATTTTCTGAAGCAATAAGTCACGATTTTCACTCTCCGATTTAGCCGATGATAAACTAAGTGGTTTGGGTACGCTTGCATCCGTTTGCCTTCTCCAGTACACATAATGACGAATCGCTTTTCCTGCCTGCATCACTTTCCATGGTTCTTCACTACAGCTCAAATTATCGATGAAGCTATTCAAAGCACCTGGCTCCCAGGGATCTAGCCCTCGAGCTTTACAGAACTGACTGAAGCTTTCGATCCAACGGGGATAATACTTCCTTTCTTTTTCATCCACTTTAAGTGAACTCATATACTCCATGAAATCTATCATCTTAGCCATACCAAACCTCCACAGTTCATATTACTTTTCTACTTTCTTAAACCTTATCTAAAGGACTTTTAGGATGCACTTTCCCGACCTTTGCCAACTTGCTATAAATCATCGTAGTTTTTACATCCTGATGGCCCAGCAAAGTCTGCACCGTACGAATATCATAGCCATCCTCCAACATATGTACTGCAAAACTATGGCGTAAGGAATCTAAATTAGCTTGATTCTCTATCTCTTTAGATTTGAGAATATTTTTGAACGCATGCCGTAAATGCCAAGGGTGATAATGCTCTCGTATCAAGGATTGTTTATCGGACCCAATTTTGAGTATAGCTGAGGGAAACAACCAAAACCATTTCCACTGTTTAGCTTCACCTTCCGCCAGCACATACTCATCTGGAAGCCTGACCATCGCATTCTCTATTGCTTGATCTGCGTTATATAGCATCTTCACTTCCTTAATATGAGCCTTCAGTTCTTTAAATAAACTTTCAGGAAAAATAGTTTCACGCTTCACTGCTCCCAAGCTATCGCGTATCAACAAAATCTTTTTCTTGAAATCCAGATCTTGCATTCGCAGTTGATAGCATTCACCACTACGTAAACCCGCCCCATACATCAACTTTGCAACTAATAATTCCGTTCCTGCTAGTTGCTCAAAGATTATTTTTAGTTCTGCATAACTAAAAATTGTAGGTAAGTGATGTTTTGATTTTGCCTTTAAGATTCTAGGTAATTCTCCCGGATCTTTTTCTAATACATTTTTATAAAAATAACTCAAGGCTGCTATTGCCTGGTTTTGTGTGGATGCTGACACACCTTGATCAGATACGATAAAAGTAATAAATATTTCAATATCCTTAATAAGCCAAGACTGTTCTTTCCCATTGTATTTTAGAAAGCGTCTTACCCAATTAGCATAACACTCCTCAGTCCGTCTAGAACGTTGACCATGGCGCAGATGAGCTCGCATTTTTGATATCAATGCCTCTCTCCTCTCTTCTGATTGACCTCGTCTCCAGTAACAATACTTCTTTACCGCATCCTCTGCCTGAATTACTTGCCACTCTGAACGTCGGAATCCTAAATCACTTTTATAAGTTATTAGACTCGCATCATCCCAGTAATCTAATCCTCTATCTTTACAGTATTTCGCATAGTGCGACACCCAAGAAACATAGTGATCTAACTCTTTATCTGCTACATATTGACTCTGAAGAAATCGTCGATATTGCTTCATATAAAACCTCCAAAATAACATTCCATTCCATAATTATGTGAGTACTCACATAATTATGGTTCTAAGCCTTTCCTGAGCTCAATTTCCTCATCTAATTTATTATATGGATGCTCCAATATCAAATTTTCAGCCTATTTCCATCCAAAAATACATATCTGCTTAGTTAGCTCATATAATTATTTTTCATAATTCGTTAAGTACTCAACTAATACACTAAAAGTTTATTATTTAATCAACTTTCATGACCAGCTCCCCTAACACAAGCTTGCAAATAAATGCTAGCCATATTATTTTAATTGCACATCGAGATATGGGACTGGAGGTCAATTATCATATACAAATACTGCATTTTTTCAGATAAGTGTTCTACACTTTTCATGCGGAGCCTGTCTTGCCCCAATAGCATCATTAGTTCAGTACTCACCAAAAGGGCCAGAAAACACATATCTTCACTAAATTTAAGCCCTAATCCTAAAACACAGCAGTTCACATGAGCTCGCTACCAATTATAATGTTAGGAAAAGGAACAAATGAAAATAAATTATAAAGCAACTGCATTAGCTCTATCTGTTGGGTTTTCTTTTTTCACACTCTGTTCTCTTCAATTTTATGATATCGGTGACACGCTACATGATTCATGGGAAGAAGAACAGAAATTTAAATATGAAACATATGCTCCTGATAATTTATCAGGTACCATTGAGTATCTTGAGCTAATTGAAGAAGGAAATATTTTACATAAAAAGAACATCCCTTTATCAAAAACTCAAGAATGGAAAGAATCAAAAACTAAGATCGATAAGTATACTCAAAACATTAAAGATCTTGAAACGGAACTAGCTTTCCATAAGCAAGCCACATCAAAAATCCGTACGCAGTTATCAAAGATACAATTACGGAATTCTATGATTGGGTTATTAATCATCATAGGGTCACTCATATTCGGTATGATAGGCAAAAAACAAAACAACAACGAATCCTAACCATGAGCTGCAGTGAAGATTCTCGCCAAGGCTCAAATCTCACTAATCTCGGTCGTTAGCTAATAAAAAATGAAAAGCATAAAAAAAGCATTCTGGTTTATTCTAAATTCTTTATTTTTCAGTGAACACTCGATAAAAGAAATTCAGGATAAGAAACTGAAGAATAATTTAAACAAGAAGTGCACCGAATGCAATGGGACAGAATTCACAAAATGTCCTCAGTGCAAAGGAAAAGGTAGACCTTATGATTGTCCACACTGTGATATTCAAACATGGGGAAAAGTACCTTGTGAGAACTGTTCTGTAAATATAAAAAAAGAAAACCAAAGCTAACCATGAGCTGCAGAGGAATTTCTTCGCTTCGCTCGAAATCCCTAATCTCGGTCGTTAGAGTAGAAAAAAAATTGCATAGAAACGACAGTCAATAAATCGCAGATGCACACATTTCATCTTATCGGAACCAAAGAATTTTAGAACAAAAGTAGAATATAGAATTATGCGAAGTCAGCAATTAATTGAATCAAATCTTGAAAAATAAATCGCTAATTATCAACAATTAAAAAACTCTAACCATGAGCTGCAGTGAAGATTCTCGCTTAGGCTCAAATCTCACTAATCTCGGTCGTTCTACATAAATAAAATATGAAATTCCAACATCCATTAAACACCCTTATTACCAGTTGTGAAACAATCTGTTTATCTGATTGTTGTGGCATAGATGCATACGACTTTTCTCCAATACATATTGCTTCTTATTTAATTTCCACAACAGGAGGAATAGAAGACAAAGAATTGGAAGAATTAAGAAATCAGTTAAAACAATTAAGAGAAACATGTGGTACACAGAATCACACTGCGCAGAAAGTAACAATAGAAGAAATCAATCAAATCTTAACCCCACAAGATTTAGATCAATTAATTGATGAAATAGAAAATAATTTAGAATTTGCTATCGAACTAATTAATATAACTGAAGAAAAACTAAAGTAGAACCATGAGCTGCAGTGAAGATTTTCGCCTAGGCTCAAATCTCACTAATCTCGGTCGTTATATGATAATAAAAGTTATCAATTTGACTATACACACAGAAAGATGTATTATGTGTATAAAAGGAGATTTAATATGTCACGAACGAATATTGTACTAGATGATGATCTAATCGAAAATTGCATGAACCTCACTGGTTTAAAAACAAAAAAATCATTAGTCGATTATGCATTAAGAGAATTAGTACGAAAAAACAAGCAAAAAAGACTACTAGAGTTACCTGGAAAAATTAACTGGGAAGGTTCATTAGAAAAGACTCGTAACCACAGATTTGATTCCTAGTGGTACTAGTAGACACAAGTGTTTGGATTGACTTCTTTAAAAGCAAAGAAACACCGCAAGTAGAAAAATTAAAATTAGCTATATCAACTAATCAAGATGTTGCTATATGTGGTGTAATACTCACAGAAGTATTACAAGGAATTCGTAATAATAAAGAACATGATTTAGTAGAAGAAATATTTGAGTCACTAATGTATCTGGAAATGGATAAAGAAATTTATTTAGAGGCATCCAATATTTATCGAACACTAAGAAAAGAAGGTATCACCATAAGAAAACCGATTGACTGTATGATTGCAGCAGTTGCTCTTCATAATAACATTCCACTGATTCATAATGATAAAGACTTTTATCCAATTGAAAAGAAATTTGGATTATTCGCATATTAAAACATATAACCATGAGCTGCAGTGAAGATTTTCGCTTAGGCTCAAATCTCACTAATCTCGGTCGTTAGAAGGAAAAAAAAAAATGAATAACTGGACACATATATCAATGAGTTATTGGACTGATGGAAATTCAGTTTATTTACAAGGTGAAAAACTTCGTGGTCAAATAGATATAAAATCCTTTAAGCCTCTAAGTGATAATTATAGTAAAGATATAAATAGTGTATGGCACTCTCTTCATGTAATTAAGGGCGCTGACCCCAAGACATTCAAAATACTAAATCATATTTTCAGTCACGATAAAAACTTCATATACCATTTTAGTGTTAAGTTAGACGAAGCAGATCATGACACTTTTCAAGTACTTGATAACGGTCTAGATAATAACGCTGTAAATTGGGAATCTACTGTAGGTTATGCAAAAGATGCAAATAACGTTTTCTCTATCAGTTCTGCTACTGGCAAGGCCAGTATAATAAAAAATGCAGACCCCGCAACATTTATATCTTTTGGTAATTCCTATGGCAGAGATTCTAAAAATGTTTTTTATGAACGAGCAAAAATTGTTGGTGCCGATCCTCTTTCATGGCGACCTCTATCGCTACCATATAGTTGCGATAAAAAACATGTATACTACGAAAAAAAACGTGTAAAAGGTGCAGACCCATTTACATTTGAAACGCTAACTGATCCTTCTCTTTATGATAAAATAAATTGGTGGGGTCGAGATGTAAATGGTTATTACCGAGTAGGAGAGCCATCAAGATCATATGCTTATCAACAAGATTTAAAATCATCTATAGAAGTTTTACAAAAGCATTTGAAAAACTTCCAGGATGGTGAAAAAGACCGTTATTTCACAGAATCTATACTACGTATAACTAATCCAAAACAATGGATTGAGAATTGTGAAAAAAATGAAATCAGAGGCTGAACTTCTAACCATGAGCTGCAGAGGAATTTCTTCGCTTCGCTCGAAATCCCTAATCTCGGTCGTTAGATAAGAAAAAATAAAATGAAAGACATTACTCAAATACATTCAGAAATCCTTAATCTCCCAATAGATGAAGGTACAAAAGAAGGCTTAAAAAACCTAGATATCCATGATCAATTATGGGTATTTCTGAGTATTGCTATAAATCATGATTTAAAAGAAAATCCTGATTTAGACAATTTTACTAAGAATCGGAAAAGTCCTTGGGAAAGTGATAATCAATTAGTAACACAAATATGGAATCACATCATTTCACCAAAGAACAAACGTAACTTAGAAAAACGATTGAAACAAAAGATGAACCAAGCCGCTACTGAAATAACAAACACCGCATATACGCAATTAAAACACAATATCTAACCATGAGCTGCAGTGAAGATTCTCGCTTAGGCTCGAATCTCACTAATCTCGGTCGTTCTGTAAAATAAATTATAGGACAAGAAACGAGAGTCCAAAGAATCGCAGATGCACACATTTAATCTTATCTGAACCTAGAAATTCTAGAGCAAAAGTTGAATCCTCAATTTAGAATTATGCGAAGTCAGCAATAGTCTTATAGAAATAAAAAATGAAAAGAAACAAATACAGAACCATGAGCTGCAGTGAAGATTTTCGCTTAGGCTCAAATCTCACTAATCTCGGTCGTTATGTAAGAAAATAAAATGATATATATTTTACTATTCATATTCTATAATTTAGCAACTTTTGTTTATATTGTGGCAAGCCTTAATCTAGCTGGATTGAAAGCAGAAAGGGATGGAGTGAAAGAGGTTCCTAGCACATCAATTTTCCCAGTGATCCCAATAATCCCTTTAATCTTTTTGTTATTTACATGGTTACTAAACTATGATTCGACAAAGATCGGATTTTGGTTTTTCGGTATTCTCCATAGTCTTCTTGTAGTGGGCTCAATTTGTACCATTGCATATGTTCAACGAAAAATAAAAAACAATACATAACCATGAGCTGCAGTGAAGATTTTCGCTTAGGCTCAAATCTCACTAATCTCGGTCGTTGTACTAAAATAATGGAAAAAATGAACCTAATTTAAACACTAATTTGACATATAAAGATTGATGTTATTTCTTATCTATACAGAGGTAAGAAAGATGGAAACGAGAACAGAACATAGTGTGGGAGAAATCTTCAGACGTTTTGGTCAAACTTATGAAGGCAATCATTCTTTATTAAAAGAACAACGAAAAACACTACAAGATATAGCTATGTGCCGGACAGCCTATCTTGGAGGACATAATGAAGTATGTTGTAAATGCGGAAGTGAACGACCCGTCTATAATTCATGCGGGAATACCAATTGTCCAATGTGTCAGGGAATACGTCGAAGAAGATGGTTAAATGAACGACTCGATGAATTACTCCCTGTATCTTATTTTCACAGCATTTTCACTCTGCCCCATGAACTGAATCCTATCGCAAGATTTAACCAACGAGAAATTTATAATTTACTGTTCAGAACTGCTGCAGATAGCTTACTTCACCTGAGTAAAAAATATCATGATTCAATACCTGTAATTATAGCGACACTTCATACCTGGGGCCAAGATTTATGCCTCCATCCTCACGTACATATATTGGTCACAAGTGGAGGAATGAAAAAAGATGGAACATGGAAAGCAGGAAGAGAAGATTATTTATTTGACATTTTTGAAGCCTCCGCAGAATTCAAAAAACGATTTCTCCGAAAACTCAAGAGTCTCTATAAACATAAGAAGTTAGTTAACACACAAGATTTCACTGAAATATATAAAATCATCGAAGGAAAATCTTGGGTCGTCAATATCCAAAAACCATTCTCAGGAGCTGAAGTAGTGGTCGAGTACTTGAGTCGTTATGTTTATCGAAGTGCAATAGCGAACAGTAGAATTACGGCAGTTGAAAATTCATTCATAAGTTTTGATATCAAAGATTATAAAGATTTGGACGAGAAAGGAATTGCTCGACATAAAGATATCAGAATGAAACCCCAGGAATTCATCAGAAGATTTATGCAGCATGTACTTCCTAAAGGATTTCGGAGATCAAGATTTTATGGCCTTTTTGCAGGAGCTCAACGAACTACCAGTAAGGAATACTGTAAGATACTCTTTGCTGAACTACTAAAAGAATTCAAAGCTAACGAAAGATTCAAAGATGAAGCTTGGCAACCCAAAGTCTGTGATTGCTGTGGTAATAGTGATTTTAAACGTGGAAATGACCTTCAAAATGAAAGACCTCCACCAATACTCTTTCATTATAGAAGGGGGAAATTACATGCATAAGAGTCCAATCAGAGCGTTCAGGCTCCCTGACAAAAAGCACTTATATCAAAAGTGGCTATTTAGCTCTTTTTATAAGACAACAAGCACTCAAATCCATAGAAATGTAAGACTACTGCTTCTCAAAACTTTTGAACTCTATAAAAAGCGCCTAATCACGGTGACTACATCGCTAATGTTACCTTGTTTAACAAGACAAAAACACTTAGTTTAGCACCATAGAAAATATGGACCCATCAATAATTGAAACCAAGTACAACCAATCGTTGGAACTGATCTTCTCGCTTAGGCTCGAACACAGCTCAACTCGAACGTTAGTTTAAAATAAAAAACCATAAGGATATTGCATGA
Source organism: Lentisphaera profundi (assembly GCF_028728065.1). Classification (GTDB taxonomy): domain Bacteria; phylum Verrucomicrobiota; class Lentisphaeria; order Lentisphaerales; family Lentisphaeraceae; genus Lentisphaera; species Lentisphaera profundi. The sequence goes on from NZ_CP117811.1 coordinate 1,898,360, forward strand.
GTAAAAACATTTTTAATGCAGCCGGACGTGGAAATATAAAAGAATTACAAAGATTTATAAACAAAGGAATCGATGTAAATTCAGTTACAGAAAACGGATTATCTCCCTTATTTATCGCCTCAGAATTTGCTCATGTAGAAGCGATACAATTTTTAATTGACAATGGAGCAAATATTCACCATAGAACCAACAGAGGTTTTACTCCTCTACTACAATCCTGCAATAGCTCAAATATAAGAACGATGAAATGCCTAATTGAAAACGGTGCTGATCTCGATGCTTTAACTGAAGATGGTGAAAATGTTTTAATGCTTGTATCCCGACACGGACGATTAGAAACTGTTAAATTTTTAATCGAGATAGGGTTTAAGATTACTTATGTTGATCCAGATGGTTACACTCCTTTGATCTACTGTGCCTATAATTTGAATTCGGGTGATGAGATAGCTAGGTTTTATTTAAAAAACGGCCTAGATATAAATCATAAAACAAAAGATGATAAAACTTTAGAGTCTCTAGCAACAAGTATACCAAACACAAAATTGTTGGACTTTTTGAAACAACAAAACTAACCATGAGCTGCAGAGGAATTTCTTCGCTTCGCTCAGAAATCCCTGATCTCGGTCGTTCGGTAACAATAAAAAATGAATAATATTCCCTTTTTAAAAAACAATTCACAGGTCTCATGCCCATATATCAAAAGTGATATTATTGATTACTTGGAAATTGAAGAAAGAAGAAAAATCATTCATGAAGATTTAAAATTTGTAAGAACCGCAAAGTATAAAAAAACTAAATATTGGCTTTGGCAATTTTTCAAAAAAGATAAGTATTTAGGTTGGGTAATTGTGAATTCATTTAAACGATTCATAATTTTAGAAAATCACGAAGTAGCATCTTGGGGAGATAAAGACTGGGATGCAGAAAAACTGATTATAGAATATCACAAAATTAATATAGAAAAGAAATAAACCGAACCATGAGCTGCAGTGAAGATTTTCGCTTAGGCTCAAATCTCACTAATCTCGGTCGTTCTGTAAATATAAATAGGAGGAAATAAAATGATAGGATTTATTGGAGGTCCTGAAATTGTAATGTTATCAATTTCATCCACGATACTAGGTTTGTGGTTATGGTCCTTAATTCATTGTATTATAATACAAAAATTTATCTAGTACAATGAAAGTCATAGGAGTAATTCTAATCGTAACTTTATCTCTTCTTGGGAGTCTAATTTATTTAGGATTACCAAGAGAGGAATAATAAAACAGAACCATGAGCTGCAGTGAAGATTTTCGCTTAGGCTCAAATCTCACTAATCTCGGTCGTTGTACTAAAATAATGGGGAAAACGAACCTAATTTAAACACTAATTTGACATATAAAGATTGATGTTATTTCTTATCTATACAGAGGTAAGAAAGATGGAAACGAGAACAGAACATAGTGTGGGAGAAATCTTCAGACGTTTTGGTCAAACTTATGAAGGCAATCATTCTTTATTAAAAGAACAACGAAAAACACTACAAGATATAGCTATGTGCCGGACAGCCTATCTTGGAGGACATAATGAAGTATGTTGTAAATGCGGAAGTGAACGACCCGTCTATAATTCATGCGGGAATACCAATTGTCCAATGTGTCAGGGAATACGTCGAAGAAGATGGTTAAATGAACGACTCGATGAATTACTCCCTGTATCTTATTTTCACAGCATTTTCACTCTGCCCCATGAACTGAATCCTATCGCAAGATTTAACCAACGAGAAATTTATAATTTACTGTTCAGAACTGCTGCAGATAGCTTACTTCACCTGAGTAAAAAATATCATGATTCAATACCTGTAATTATAGCGACACTTCATACCTGGGGCCAAGATTTATGCCTCCATCCTCACGTACATATATTGGTCACAAGTGGAGGAATGAAAAAAGATGGAACATGGAAAGCAGGAAGAGAAGATTATTTATTTGACGTTTTTGAAGCCTCCGCAGAATTCAAAAAACGATTTCTCCGAAAACTCAAGAGTCTCTATAAACATAAGAAGTTAGTTAACACACAAGATTTCACTGAAATATATAAAATCATCGAAGGAAAACCTTGGGTCGTCAATATCCAAAAACCATTCTCAGGAGCTGAAGTAGTAGTCGAGTACTTGAGTCGTTATGTTTATCGAAGTGCAATAGCGAACAGTAGAATTACGGCAGTTGAAAATTCATTCATAAGTTTTGATATCAAAGATTATAAAGATTTGGACGAGAAAGGAATTGCTCGACATAAAGATATCAGAATGAAACCCCAGGAATTCATCAGAAGATTTATGCAGCATGTACTTCCTAAAGGATTTCGGAGATCAAGATTTTATGGCCTTTTTGCAGGAGCTCAACGAACTACCAGTAAGGAATACTGTAAGATACTCTTTGCTGAACTACTAAAAGAATTCAAAGCTAACGAAAGATTCAAAGATGAAGCTTGGCAACCCAAAGTCTGTGATTGCTGTGGTAATAGTGATTTTAAACGTGGAAATGACCTTCAAAATGAAAGACCTCCACCAATACTCTTTCATTATAGAAGGGGGAAATTACATGCATAAGAGTCCAATCAGAGCGTTCAGGCTCCCTGACAAAAAGCACTTATATCAAAAGTGGCTATTTAGCTCTTTTTATAAGACAACAAGCACTCAAATCCATAGAAATGTAAGACTACTGCTTCTCAAAACTTTTGAACTCTATAAAAAGCGCCTAATCACGGTGACTACATCGCTAATGTTACCTTGTTTAACAAGACAAAAACACTTAGTTTAGCACCATAGAAAATATAGAAATAACAACAATTGAAACCAAGTACAACCAATCGTTGGAACTGATCTTCTCGCTTAGGCTCGAACACAGCTCAACTCGAACGTTAGTTGAATAATAATAAAAATGAAATGACAACATAACGAAATTATAATATATGGTTTTATCAACTATTAGCAGATACATCATCTAATGAGTGATAAGCCAAAAATAACAAGAAAATCGCAGATGCACGAAGTGTTGTAACGCACAATCAGAATGAGACTCGTAATTGCGAGTTCTAGAATATCGCAGATACATGAAGTTAGAAAGAGCTGAATCTACAATCAATGAATCAACGCCCTACTCACTCAACTCTAAAAAACGAACTAAGCGCCTATTAACGGAACTAACAACAACAATGATCAACGGTGGGGAACAACTAACCATGAGCTGCAGAGGAATTTCTTCGCTTCGCTCGAAATCCCTAATCTCGGTCGTTCGATAGAAATAAAATAATGAAAAAATTCACATTTACAGACTTAATGATAATCATAGGAATACTCGCTATTCTTACAGTATTAATCATTCCTTCTATTGGTACAGCTCGTGATAAAGCTCGTCAAAAACAATGTACTGGAAACCTGAAACAAATTGGTCTTGCAATGCACATGTACTTCAATAGTAAAAAAGAAACTTTAATGCCATTAATAACAGGGGATATTAATTCATCTGTAGACTCAAATAATGCATACAATCTATGGTCGCTCAGCAGGAACAGCCTCAACTGTTATGCTAAACATCAAAAAAAGGTGAACACAACTCCGAAAAAAGAAAACAGTTACTTTTTTTGTAATGCATCACCTAGCGGAATGAAATCAAATGTAGAATTCATTCTAATTGAAAGTTCCAATATCCCTATAGCTGGTGATAAAACGCTCCATTCCACAGGTGATAAAGCTAATATATTATTTGGAGATGGACATATAGAACCAAGTAGATTTAATGCTAAAACTATAAAACCATGAATAATACAATGGGTAAAATATCGAACCATGAGCTGCAGAGGAATTTCTTCGCTTCGCTCGAAATCCCTAATCTCGGTCGTTAGGTAAGAATAAAAAAAAATGATATGAAAGCGCAATTTAAATCATGTAGAAACAGATATGAAGATTGATGAAAATAACCTCATGAAATATGGATTATAAAACGCCCTATTCTAAATCTGAAAGAACAATATAAAGATGCAGCTGACTACACGATTAAATCAGATTTTGGCAGCTAATCTAAGAATGGAATATCTGAAAAAGATAAACCAAATACGAAGTTAAACTACAATATTCAAGATCAATAAAAAAAATACCTAACCATGAGCTGCAGAGGAATTTCTTCGCTTCGCTCGAAATCCCTAATCTCGGTCGTTAGTCCATAATAAACATATGAATAAAATCTTAATAATTATAATTACATTCTCATTACTTACAGGATGTGGATTTGTACATGATGAACATATCATAGGTCCTTACCGTCTAATTGCTGTAGATATTAGTGAACAAATGAGCATCTCTTATGAGTTAGAAGGTGGTGCTGCAGGCAGAATTAATGAAACAGTATTTGAGTACGGGTTTGATGCTTATTTCATTGTGGCAAAACAACACCCTAAGAATAATCGAAATATCATAAATTATTTTTACCTAGAGATGAAGAAAGATAGTAAGTATGCAAATCCGTCAGATAGTGTAACAGGGCCACTAACTAAAAAAGAATTTGGCATCGCCACTAAAAAGTTAAATCTTCCAAATTTCAGTCATACAATAAAACATCTCAAATAACAAAAGACTAACCATGAGCTGCAGAGGAATTTCTTCGCTTCGCTCGAAATCCCTAATCTCGGTCGTTATGTCGTAATAATAATAAACAAAATTGAAGAGTAAATTCGATTTAAAAAGTAGAATAAAAACACAGTTTTAAACTATGCGGAATCAGCAATTGATTGAATCAAATTTCAGAAGAAGAACTCATATCAACAGTAAACAAGACATAACCATGAGCTGCAGTGAAGATTTTCGCTTAGGCTCAAATCTCACTAATCTCGGTCGTTAGATGAAATGAAAATAATGAAAATAAAAACCTTACTAATTCTAATATCTTTGGTCCTCTATGGTTGCAGTAAACCTGAGAAAAAATTAACCAAAACTCCAGAAGAGAGAGTTCAATCAATTGAGCGAATAATTACAAGCAATGCGAAACTGCCTTCAAAGATTATTAGTGCCGATTATATCGCAGAGACTCAAGGGGACACATCTAGTTTAGGCCCCACAGATTTTAAGTTTTATCTACGAATCAAAGTTTCACCGGAAGACATTGCCTCTTGGGCTAGAGGACTTAAAAAGCCTTATAATAATTGTACTCATTATTCTCAACCTAAATCTCCACAAATCTGGTGGTTAAAAAAAACAGCCTTTTCTAATACTGATCTATACGAAACCAAAAGTTATTTTAACCGCTATAATGGATGGATTCTCCTTGATAGACAACAAAGTTATATTTATGTTTACACCTTTACGATGTAACGCTAAAACATCTAACCATGAGCTGCAGTGAAGATTTTCGCTAAGGCTCAAATCTCACTAATCTCGGTCGTTAGGAAGTGAAAATGAAAAAAAACGAATTCATACAACGAATAACATCATGGTTTTATTACATAGGTTTCGCACTTATGATTTTAGTAATAACTACTTTTCTCATAACAGTAATTTATGAATGGTTAGTGCCTCCTACAGACATGCATATCTTAGGATTACTAACTGCCATTTTATTACTTTATGTTGCTCCTATTGCATCCATTCTACTATTGTTTGCAGCATTTGGTAAAATTCACTTATCTTTTATAAAACGAAACAACGAAAATAACGATAACTCCTAACAAGAAGCCGGAAGGAAGATTTTCGCTAAGGCTCAATCTCCCTCAGCTTAGACGTTAGCTTAGAAAGGAAGCAAAGATGACCGGAACCAAGTCAAAAAGAAATCTAGTAGCACTTATATTTATTGTCGCCCTAGCAATCGGTGGGTTCTTGATTTTTGCTTCACAGTACAACCCCAATGGGTTGATGCCTGGCGATGTCTACAGCCAAGGACTGGATGTGGACCGAAACGAGCATACTGCAGGGGTTACATTACTCACAGTCTATGGTCAGGAGGTTATTAATTCGCCTTCCCTTCTTCGATCGGCCGAACTTAACCCACGGGAACCACGGGCGTATATAGCAGTGATACAGCCTGCGCAGGCATTTATAAATGGAACAGGTCTGCTAAGTGAGCACGGCGAAGACCTGTCGGTTTTGCGCGAGACGCTGTCTTGGAGCGTTATGCAAGCAAAGGACGATCTAAACAACACCGCAAAGAAATCTCTTACTTATGAATACGATGGGCGAAAACAGGAGTTGAGGATTTCGAGCCAGTCTTTTCCAATCTCCGACGGCAACCGTTTCATCGTGCTGTTGGATAGTACCTGGAAAGCCACAGTCTACCGTGTGGATCGTGATTATGAGACGATTCCAGTCTCGGAAGAACAGAGAAAAATGTTACATGGATTCTTTGAACCGTAAGTCGTCCGAGTAAGAGAGCTAACAAATGGATGCACTGGATTTTCAAGTCGCTGCGCTCCTCGAAAACCAGTGATCCCAAACGTTAGTATAGAATAAATTTTAATGTCAGAAACGATTATCCCATGAATCGCAGATGCACACATTCACAATGATCAGAACTTAGATAATTTTAGAACTAAATTGAATCAGAAATAATTATCTCAAATGATCAGATTTTATAAATTGAAAAACAAAAAAAAGACGAAATACTAACCAAAAAATCGAACTGATATTTTCGTTTTGAATCAAATTTTAAATAGAAAATACAGCTCATTTAGGTCGTTAGTTTAGAATAAACAATTATAGGAAGTGATAGAAACGAGAGTCCAAAGAAATCGCGGATGCACAACTTTGGAATGATCTGAACCAAGAAATTTAAAATGAATTAGAATTTATTAAATCTCACTACATACTATTGAATTATCTAAATTGAAAAATGATTCGAAATTCAAATTAATAATAGACTTCACCTCAACCGTTAACTATCTCTAAAGTAAGGCTAATGTCTCAGCATAATCAACACCTTAAGTATCGCCCTGACATTGATGGACTGCGAGCTATTGCAGTCTTGTTAGTAGTTGGCTTTCACGCTTTTCCCAGCTGGGTAAAGGGTGGATTCATAGGCGTAGATGTATTCTTTGTCATTTCAGGATTTCTTATCTCAAGCATCATCTACAAAAGCTTGGATAAAGGAGAGTATGAAAAATTAATTGAGAACCAAAGTTTCAGACAAAGTAAACTTCAATATTGGGGTGTTCACAATTTAATTGAAGATGAAAAAATATTAAATGTAAATCAGTGTTACAGTAATGATCAACCACCATGTTTAGGTGGTAGTATCGAAGATAGCGATGAAACAACACATCCAACAGATATATATACTCACTTCTCAGTTAGTGGACAAATATGGAAACAACTAAATGAACAAGAGCCTCAAAAGAAAAAAGGGTTCTTTACTACATTGATCGAGTGTTTTAAATAAAAAATCAAAACCAAACCGAACCATGAGCTGCAGAGGAATTTCTTCGCTTCGCTCGAAATCCCTAATCTCGGTCGTTAGCTAGAAAAAAAATGAAGAATTTTATAATCACCACTATTACACTCTTTTTATCTGGATGCACTTCTATTGTTGTTCATGAAGGTTTTATGGAGGCTGATGGACATGATGGCGATGTTAGGACTGAAATGGTGACTCCCTTATATGCAGGGACAACAAGTGATTTATCGGGAATCATTAATATGCCAAAAGAAATGATAGAAGAAGGTGAAGCTGTATACGTACCTCTGTTCATTATAGTAGCAATTATTGATACACCTTTAAGTTTTATTGCTGATACACTTTATCTACCTTCTGATATAGCTTATTGGAAAACGTGGTCTAAATACCAAGACAGTGAAACGGAAGAAAACAGAACGGAAGAAAACAGAACGGAAGAAAACAGAACGGAAGAAAACAGAACGGAAGAAAACAGAACGGAAGAAAACAGAACGGAAGAAAACAGAACGGAAGAAAACAGAACGGAAGAAAACAGAAATTTAAATCAAAAGCCAAAAAGCCAAAAAGCTAACCATGAGCTGCAGTGAAGATTCTCGCTTAGGCTCAAATCTCACTAATCTCGGTCGTTAGGAAAAGGAACAAATGAAAATAAATTATAAAGCAACTGCAGTAGCTCTATCTGTTGGGTTTTCTTTTTTCACACTCTGTTCTCTTCAATTTTATGATATCGGTGACACGCTACATAATTCATGGGAAGAAGAACAGAAATTTAAATATGAAACATATGCTCCTGATAATTTATCAGGTACCATTGAGTATCTTGAGCTAATTGAAGAAGGAAATATTTTACATAAAAAGAACATCCCTTTATCAAAAACTCAAGAATGGAAAGAATCAAAAACTAAGATCGATAAGTATACTCAAAACATTAAAGATCTTGAAACGGAACTAGCTTTCCATAAGCAAGCCACATCAAAAATCCGTACGCAGTTATCAAAGATACAATTACGGAATTCTATGATTGGGTTATTAATCATCATAGGGTCACTCATATTCGGTATGATAGGCAAAAAACAAAACAACAACGAATCCTAACCATGAGCTGCAGTGAAGATTTTCGCTTAGGCTCAAATCTCACTAATCTCGGTCGTTAGAGAATAAATAAAAATGAAAATCAATACTGATAAAATAACTTATGATTATGGTAAACTAATATCTGTTTACTACCATGAATCAGTGTTTGATGATTCTCCAAATATGTTATCTGCAATACAACTGAAATTTGAGCATGGTGACGTGTATCATGAAGCAATCATTGATACAGATGAAATATCCTGTAACTCAGATCTCATAGAAACATATGATCTTGTCATCAATAAAAATGATAAAGAACCGTGGAACTCATTAATCGGCAATAAACCTAATTGGATCTGGAACCTAAATAATCAACAAGGTTATGATGACGGAATACAATATGAATTTAAAACAAGCCAAACTGATACTCACACATTTCAACTGTTGGTTATCGGTTCTGAAATAAAAATAAAAAACAATCTCTAACCATGAGCTGCAGAGGAATTTCTTCGCTTCGCTCGAAATCCCTAATCTCGGTCGTTATATGATAATAAAAGTTATCAATTTGACTATACACATAAAAAGATGTATTATGTGTACAAAAGGAGATTTAATATGTCACGAACGAATATTGTACTAGATGATGATCTAATCGAAAATTGCATGAACCTCACTGGTTTAAAAACAAAAAAATCATTAGTCGATTATGCATTAAGAGAATTAGTACGAAAAAACAAGCAAAAAAGACTACTAGAGTTACCTGGAAAAATTAACTGGGAAGGTTCATTAGAAAACACTCGTAACCACAGATTTGATTCCTAGTGGTACTAGTAGACACAAGTGTTTGGATTGACTTCTTTAAAAGCAAAGAAACACCGCAAGTAGAAAAATTAAAATTAGCTATATCAACTAATCAAGATGTTGCTATATGTGGTGTAATACTCACAGAAGTATTACAAGGAATTCGTAATAATAAAGAACATGATTTAGTAGAAGAAATATTTGAGTCACTAATGTATCTGGAAATGGATAAAGAAATTTATTTAGAGGCATCCAATATTTATCGAACACTAAGAAAAGAAGGTATCACCATAAGAAAACCGATTGACTGTATGATTGCAGCAGTTGCTCTTCATAATAACATTCCACTGATTCATAATGATAAAGACTTTTATCCAATTGAAAAGAAATTTGGATTATTCGCATATTAAAACATATAACCATGAGCTGCAGTGAAGATTTTCGCTTAGGCTCAAATCTCACTAATCTCGGTCGTTATGCAGGATAAAAAAAATGAAAACAACCTTAATACTTATTTTAATAACACTCATATGTAGTTGCACTTCAAAAAGTAATTTGCAGCCCGAAGATGTATCATCTAACAAACTCGAATGAATACTATAATGGTCAAACCGATGGACTCATACAAGCTGTTCATGAAGTTGAGAAAGGGAGATTTCATAGTAAACATGTAACTGCACCTTATAAGGAATCAGATCCCATGTTCAACGATGTGAGCCAGGATTATAAACTAGGTTTTATTCATGCTTATAACTCAATTACTAATGCAGTATGTAAAGCCACTTACAACAGCGTCATAATGCAGAACAAAAAAAATTAAACAAAGCCTAACGAATAAGATTAAGATTCCGGCTACTTTGAGTCCTCGCTTATATCAGCGAAATCTAATCTTATTCGTTAGGCAGGAATAATAAAAAGATTGAATTATACCATTATTATACCTATATTACGTTATGAACTTTGAATATGATAAAAATAAAAGTCTGAGTAATAAACAAAAACACAACATTGATTTTGTCGAAGCCCAGCAACTATGGAACGATCCAGACAGATTAGAAATCCCAGGATTAACGAGTGATGAACCAAGGTATTTAATAATTGGTAAAATTGAAAATAAAATTTGGTCTGCCATCATAACTTATAGAAATAACAACATAAGAATTATTTCGGTTAGAAGATCTAGAGAAAAAGAGGTTACATATTATGAAAGCTAAACATTTTGACAAAATATTTGATGATGACAATGACGATATTTTAGCTCATGTAGATTTATCAAAAGCTAAAAGACCTGATGAAGTTCAGAAGAGAGTTAATGTAGATTTTCCTATTTGGATGATTCAATCATTAGATAAAGAAGCGAGAAGACTAGGTACTACAAGACAAGCAGTTATCAAATTTTGGATTGCTGACAAGTTATCCAGTTAAAGAAAACGCTCTAACCATGGGTCGCAGTTGAGATTTTCGCTTAGGCTCAAATCTCACTAATCTCGGTCGTTAGATAATAAAAATTTGAAATAATCATAAAGGCGATATATTGTATGCATAGAAATAACAAATAATGCATAGGATAGTAAAATGAGAACTACATTAGACTTGCCAGAAAACTTGATTAAAGAAGCCATGAATTTAACTCATGCAAAAACAAAAACTGCCTTGATTATTAGAGCTATTGAAGATTTAGTAAGAAAACAAAAAATTGAAGGATTAAAAGATTTTAAAGGTAAAGTTGATTTAGATATTGATTTCAACACTTTAAGAAAACGCTAATGAGAGTTTTAGTCGATTCCTCAATTTGGATTTCATATTTCAGAAATGGCCACAGAGAAGATGTTTTAGATTTTTTAATCGAAGAAAATTTAATTGTAATAAACGATATTATTTTAGCTGAGTTAGTTCCTTTTCTCAAAATACAGAACAAACTAAAGTTAATCAGACATTTGGAGTCTATTGAAAAATTATCACTCTCAATTGATTGGGACGATATAATCAAAACGCAAACTAAATGTCTCAAAACAGGTGTTAGCGGAATTGGTATTCTTGATTTAATTATAGCACAAAATGCCATACAAAATACTGTTTGTGTGTTCTCAGAAGACAAACATTTCATCAGACTAAATGAAGTAACAAAACTTGAGATATATAATTAAAATCATGCTCTTCAGATCTACGAGCAAACGCAATATCTAACAAAGAGTCGCACCTGATATTCTCGCCTAGGCTCGAAAACAGGTAAACTCAGACGTTCTGTAGGAATAAATAATAATGGAAGAAACGACGATCCAATAAATCGCGGATGCACGAATTTAATCTTATCGGAACCTAGAGATTCTAGAGCAAAAGTAGAATCCTCAATTTAGAATTATGCGAAGTCAGCAATAGTCTTATAGAAATAAAAAAATGAAAAGAAACAAATACAGAACCATGAGCTGCAGTGAAGATTCTCGCTTAGGCTCAAATCTCACTAATCTCGGTCGTTAGCTAATAATAAAAATTTGAATAATATAATAAATAGCGCTATATTAGTATGAACTTTTACATAAGGAGATTGTTATGCAAATGAATGTATCATTAACACCTGAATTACATGAAATTGTCCAACAGAAAGTAAGGTCAGGTTTATACTCAAACGCGAGTGAAGTAATCAGAGATTCGATAAGAAACTTAGATAAAGACAATAAAAAAGAAAACGCATGGAATTCGTTAAATAACTTATTAGATGAAGCTGCGAATTCAGGTCGATCAACAAATTCAATTGATGACATTATAAAAAATAGTATTAAAAAGAATGGATAAACAATTCTTTTTAACAAATAAAGCCGAGGCTGATTTAGAACACATTGTTATCTACACTATAAATGAGTGGGGAGAAAAACAGGTCTATAAATATCGAGCTCAGTTAAAAAGTAGATTAGAAGCAATTGTCAATTTTCCTGATATCGGAAGAAAACACCCAAAGTTATCTTCTGACGTTTATTATATATCAGAAGGCAAACATTATATCTTCTACAAAAAGGTTGAGGACGGCATAGAGGTCCTAAGGTTTTTACACCACCAAATGGATATAATATCTAACATATTGGATGAGTTATAAAACAACATAGCTAACCATGAGCTGCAGAGGAATTTCTTCGCTTCGCTCGAAATCCCTAATCTCGGTCGTTAGATGAAATGAAAATAATGAAAATAAAAACCTTACTAATTCTAATATCTTTGGTCCTCTATGGTTGCAGTAAACCTGAGAAAAAATTAACCAAAACTCCAGAAGAGAGAGTTCAATCAATTGAGCGAATAATTACAAGCAATGCGAAACTGCCTTCAAAGATTATTAGTGCCGATTATATCGCAGAGACTCAAGGGGACACATCTAGTTTAGGTCCCACAGATTTTAAGTTTTATCTACGAATCAAAGTTTCACCGGAAGACATTGCCTCTTGGGCTAGAGGACTTAAAAAGCCTTATAATAATTGTACTCATTATTCTCAACCTAAATCTCCACAAATCTGGTGGTTAAAAAAAACAGCCTTTGCTAATACTGATCTATACGAAACCAAAAGTTATTTTAACCGCTATAATGGATGGATTCTCCTTGATAGACAACAAAGTTATATTTATGTTTACACCTTTACGATGTAACGCTAAAACATCTAACCATGAGCTGCAGTGAAGATTTTCGCTTAGGCTCAAATCTCACTAATCTCGGTCGTTAGATAATAAAAAATGAAAACATATCAACCTGCTACATTCCGAAAAATATACTTAGGTGTGAGATAATAAAAAATGAAAACATATCAACCTGCTACATTCCGAAAAATATACTTAGGTATTGGCATGATAATTCTATTATCGGCAGGAACTTTAATATTCATTTCTGCCCTTAATAAAGCCGATATTATTCTGGCTGAGATAATGCTTGGAATCATCCCTATTTTAATCGGACTGTATACATATGTATACTATAAAAAATACTTTCAGCTCAAAACAATTATTCATAATGATCAAATAATTCAAAGCTTTAATAAAGACACGCAAAAAATACTTTCACATACCGAAATCAATGAAATTATCGAACATACTGCAGAAAATCTATCATCTGTGTCAGCAACACCCGGTGGTCAAAATTACGCATTAACACAGAAGTACTACATCGAAATAACAAGTGCCAAAGAGAAGATGACTTTTGATAACATATCAATTAATGATCTTAAATCATTTAAAGAAGATCTTAAACAATTCTCTTTAAGACACAACATCAAATGGACTCGTGTTTAATAAACAATATCTAACCATGAGCTGCAGAGGAATTTCTTCGCTTAGGCTCAAATCTCACTAATCTCGGTCGTTATCGTATAATAAAAAATGGACTGTAAATGAAGAAAAAACTAATTGTTATTGCTGTCCTACTAATCACAATAGTAGCGGTAACATTCTCCTATAAGCCGACGCTATCAGGAAAAAAAGTACAACCAAATGGAGAAGTCTATTATTTGAACGATGGATTTATTGCTATCAATAAACTTTATGATCCAAATGAATATTATGTCTTCGAATATCACCCAGAATCCATTGCTCATGTAGACATACAACATGATGGAATGGAAGTGTTTTTTAAAAAAGGATCTTATAAAACTGAGTCTGATACACCACATCTAAATATCGTTCTCGATATGAAAAATATAAAATCAAATAGACCTAACTTAGATACTGTATCATACTGCTTACAGAAAAATGGTAAATTCACTCATGTCGATCATGAAAATTCCACTAAGGAAATTGATTTGTTTCTTGAATCAAATCAATGGGATAAATCATTAAACGCATTAACTCAGAAATGGAAATGATAACCATGAGCTACAGTGAAGATTCTCGCTTCGGCTCAAATCTCACTAATCTAGGTGGTTCTGTAGAATAGTAAAAAATGAAAGATGGAGTGAAAAACTCATTCCTCCAAATACAGTTAAACAAATGCGAAGTCAGCAACAGTTTTATAGAAGCTAGAAAAATGAAAAATACAGTTTTATAGGAAATAATAAAAGGAAATAAAAATGGGTGCAATAGTCCTATTATTTGTATTGATACTTGCTCCCATATTTGGCGTTATTACTGCATCTAAAACAGAAGGTGGATTTCTTAAAAAATTTGGATATTTTATACTTGGTTTAGTGATTTCTACTGTCATGCTCTATGCACTTGCTTTTTTAATAATCGGCTATTTATATTCCAAGTGAAAACAATACAGAACCATGGGTCGCAGTTGAGATTTTCGCTTCGCTCGAAATCCCTAATCTCGGTCGTTATCTTAAAATATCATGAAAAATAAAATTATATTATTACTGTTCCTTTTAGTAGGTTGCCAACAACATAAACCAGTCAGTATTCCACAACCGCTTTGGAGAGAGCTTTCTAACTTACTTGGTAAGCATAAAGATTCTCCTCAAGTAAAAAAATTCACTATTGATAATCACTTAAAGAAATATAGCAAAGGTTCATCTGGAGGTTTTTCAAATTATGGAAAAGTACCTTACTCACTACTTTTTAGGCAAAATGTGATATCAAGAATTAACATTAGAGTCTCCAATCCACCTAATTACTCAAATCCCGTATTCACTGAAAAACTGCCTTATAATTTAAAACCAGAATATCTCCCTGAAGATGTTATTAATAAACTTGGAAAACCATCACATCATCCATACAGAGAGTATATAAATTATCAGTCACTTGGCATGGTCGTTTCTTTTTGGAAAAATAATGATGGTATTTCAGAAATAAGCCTAGACCTCAAAGAATCAAAACAATAAAAGATAACCATGAGCTGCAGAGGAATTTCTTCGCTTCGCTCGAAATCCCTAATCTCGGTCGTTCGGTAAATAATAATAAATATTCGTCTATCTATTAAATGAGAATTATTGAGATAGAATCAACCATTAATAAACAAAAAAGGCATATATAATGAAATACACCCGTTCACTTTACTTAGCGTTATTAATACTAACGTGCACTCTAACGAGTTCCTTAAAAGCAACTCCTGATTTTGACCATAAGATTTACAAGTCGTCCAAGGGACAGTCTTTAAACTACAGGATACACCTCCCCGAAAGCATGGATTCCACGAAGCAGTATCCGCTCGTGCTATTCTTTCATGGCGCAGGGGAAAGAGGCAATGACAACAACAAACAATTGATCCATGGAACCAAAGATATTCTAGCTTACTCTAAGAAAAGTAATGCGCCCGTAATCATCGTGGCTCCACAGTGCCCTTCCGGAGCACAATGGGTCAACACTCCATGGCGTAAACTCTCCCACACGATGCCGATCGAACCTTCCAATTCAATGAGACTTATGATCGAACTACTTAATAAGTCGATCAAAGAATTACCTGTGGACAAGACGAGAATCTATGTCACTGGACTTTCCATGGGTGGCTACGGCACTTGGGATATAATACAACGTCACCCCGAGATTTTTGCTGCCGCAATTCCCATTTGCGGTGGCGGAGATACGGCACTCGCCTCGAAACTGACAGCTACCCCCATCTGGGCGTTCCATGGTGACAAAGACAATGTAGTAAAAACCATTCGCTCCAAGGACATGATTAATGCCATCACGGATGCCGGTGGTTATCCGAAATATACTGAATATAAAGGAGTGAAGCACAATTCTTGGTCTAAAACCTATGCCAACAAAGATGTCCTAAAGTGGTTATTTAACCAGAAGAAAATTGAAGTGAAACCTTTACAGTAAAGGAGCGTGTCTTCTCTCGAATGTTAAGTAGCCGTCCGGGTCTTAATTCAATAAAAATTCGTCTATCTATCTCATGAGAGTTATTGAAATGAGCTTTACGATTAGAATACAAATTTGATTTGTACACATCCCGCGACGGGGAGCCTACATGTGCGAAAAAGTTAATTCAAAAAAACCGAACCATGAGCTGCAGTGAAGATTTTCGCTTAGGCTCAAATCTCGTTCGTTAGTATAAACAAAATTGAAAAAACAACATTACAACGTTATAGTGTTACAACACTAAAAATAGGATTATATCATGTCAACATTATCAAAAAGAGCGACTGTATATTTCAACCCTGCAGTACATAATGTTTTAAGAACAAAAGCACACGTATCTCACAGATCAATTTCTGAGATTATTAACGAAGTTTTAATTCACGAATTATCCGAAGATGCGGAAGACTTAAATGCATTTTCAGAAAGAGCTAATGAAGAAACTATTTCTTATGAGGATGTATTAGCTAAGTTAGATTTAAATGTCTAATTATAAAATCGAATTCAAAAAATCTGCACTCAAAGAAATTGAAAAAATCAACAAAACTGATGCTAAAAAAATAATGATCAGAATTGGTGAATTAGCATCAGAACCTAGACCATTTAATTGTATAAAACTAACTAACGATGACAAGTATCGAGTAAGAGTTGGTGACTATAGAGTTTTATATGAAATAATAGACGAGCTCTTAGTTATAAACGTGGTCAAAATAAAACACCGTAAAGAAGTTTACAAACAAAACTAAGCATGGGTCGCAGTTGTGATCTTCGCTTCGCTCGAAATCCCTAATCTCGGTCATTATGCAGGAATAAAAACTGAATATAAGTGAAATTGTCCCTTGGGGACGAAACTTAGATGAATACGTCGATATGTTTTCTTTAATAAAAAATGATTTACATACAAACATACTTGCTTGCGGTGATGGCCCCTCTAGTTTCAATGCGGAAGTCCATTCTAATGGAGGAACAGTAACATCTATTGATCCTATCTATCAATTTACAAAAGGTCAGATCAATAAGAAAATCAAAGAAGTTACACCGAATATTTTAGAACAAGTTAAACAAAGCAGTAACAACTTTGTTTGGAAAAACATCAAATCGCTAGAAGACTTGAAAAACATACGTCTTTCAGCGATGGACGAATTCCTAAACGATTATGAAAATGGATTGAAAGATCAGCGATACATAGAGGCTTCTTTGCCCATACTTCCTTTCAAGGATCAACAATTTGATTTAGTATTATGTTCTCATTTTTTATTTCTATATGACTCTTTTTTGAGTCTAGACTTTCATATTCAATCAATAATTGAAATGTGCCGTATTGGAAAAGAAGTCAGAATATTTCCTCTTGTAACCCTAAATGGTAATACATCTAAATATATTTCAGATCTACAAGGTGCCTTAAGAAACGATTACCAAATTGATATACAAACAGTCGATTATGAGTTTCAAAAAGATGCTAAGCAAATGATGAAAATAACAAAAGCATAATCATGATTTACAGAGGAATTTTGATCGCTGTATTATAAATAAAGGAGAAAAAGATGAACAAGAATATAGTAATCCCAATCTCGATAATCGTAAGTTTGATTTTAGCAATGGCTCTTTATTATCCTGGGGCAAAGGATAAAGAAGCTCTTTCAAGACAGAAAACGACTATTGTTACAGAAGAGCCACTTCAGATATTTTATAATTCGGCCAAATCCAAACCAGGTGTGATACTTACTATGATCGGGGAAGCAGGATCTTCCATTATTGAAGTCAGTGTGGAAGGTTCAGGGACATGGGCGCAAAATGGGCGCGATGACGACATTAACGGGCAAACTTATTGGAGTGACGAAATAGTCGGTTCTAATTTAGCTATTAAGACCTCCAGTAGTTACTCCAATGCAGCAAAGCCTCTGTCTGGAAACATTACTCTGATTAATAACGGAAGCAAAATTGGTGATTTAGCCTTCTTTGTAGCCGATGACCCTGGCAGGCACGATGACATAACCCTCATTAGTAAAACAAAGTTCATTTCAAAATTTGGCGAATCGTACCGCCTCACTGGAAAAGCCACATTTGACCTAAATGAAATGGGTGGCTCGATGTACAGAGGAATAAACGCCACATTTGATGACCTTAAAATCGGAACCTTTACTTGTACAAACACCGGGGAAAACGAGCACGACTTTGGGACTTATACCGTAATAATAAAATCAAAATAATCTGTAGGCCGACGATAATGAGATCCGTATTTTAAATTATCTTCACCTGTCGGGCTCTCGCTATAGCACATGAAAATTGAGAATTTGACATCGACAAAATGATAGTTGAAGTATCTGACACCACTTAATAAGATTCAGAATCTTATTGAGCTTGATAATGCTTCGCAATTTGTTCTGCATTCAGTGGATAATTGTAGATGGCGAGTTCATCCATTTGCCCCACGAAATAACGTGAGCTTCGCTCGGGGTCAATGCGACCAAAACAAAACTGATAGGCCTGATCATCTGAGCCTAACTTTGTTTTTATAGAATTGGCCAATTTTCCATTGATGTAGATTTTCAGACTTCGATCATCTTTCACAAAAACATAATGACTCCACTCGCCTGTCACAAAGGCGCTATTGGAAAAGCAATTGGTTCCTGATCCCTTATCAGCGGGAAAGCGACTCGACATGCGTAGGTTAAAGGGAGCGTGACGTAATGCCCCCTTTTTTCCCGTAAGTTCGGTATATAAAAGGTGTTTCACGGGATCTTCGGCCGAGACTAAAGATGCCAAAGCCATTTGATTGCGATATTCCTGAGGATTAATCCAAAACTCTGCGCTATAGCCTGCTTCATTAATATTGGCTAAGGCTTGCTCAACGACGAGATATGCTTGTGAATCTTTGGCAAAAGTTAATGCACCTTCTTCGGCAATTAAATCACCCTTAAAACTCGCCGTGTAATCATTCGACATTTCATTGATTGCGCCCTCTTCGAAACGCCAATACGCCAAGGGCTCATCCGCTTTCACTGTCTTGATATAATCTTCGGATACTTGTAAAACTACCTTTGCTTGCTCTTCAAGGCGAATGAAATCTGAGGCATTATCTAAGAGTGACATCTGTTGAAGCTCACCATTGATCTGCACCCCCTCTTGAGCATATAAACGAATATTTTTTAAGGAATTGCCATCCTCGCCGATTAAAGAACTCTCGACTTCACCTTCATAAACAAAAACTTGGCTCTCACCTGCTGTATTGACATTCATGGCAAATTCGGTACCTAAGTCCACAATAGTGGCTTTCGGTGCGTCAATGGTGAAGCCCTGAGCTGCTTCTGGAACGTTAGCCGCCAGCTGCCCATATTTGAGTTCCGCCAGACTCAAAGACTTGAGCCTATAGTGTACTCTCCCTTCTAATTTCACTTCCGCACCATGCTTATACTGAAGGACCACTGAGCCTGACTCAAATTCCAAATTCCCTACAGAAAGATCGTCACCCTTTTTAAACTTTCTCCCTTTCCATTGCGTGCCTGGACTGACTTCAATGATTTTGGCTAAAACCTTTTTGGGGCTCGCAATTGGTAGAGTTTTTACTATTCCTGGACCTTTTACTTCTTTTGGTGATCTAAAAAAACTTATCATCAAAGCCACTGCGAGACAGGCGGCGGCCGCTTGAAATATATGGAGTTGAAAGCGAGTACTTCGAAATTTCTCTGGCATCTCTTCAGGACTGGGTAGATCTGACATGACAGTATCCAATTCTACATTTTCTTGGAGCTGCAGATCCATAGCCATCATGCGGCGATAAATGATACGTGCTTGCTCATCACTTTGAAGTAAGTGATCGAGTTCAGCTGCTTGGGCTTCGCTAATATTATCATCAAGAAGTGCCGACACCAGAGTCTTAATTTTATTTTCCTGATTCATTTTAACCCCTCTGCTTCCAGTGTTTCATCAATGCAATTATAAAGTTTATAACGGATGCGTTCAAAGGCCCTGTAGATCTTTTTTCCCGTTTCGCCAAAATGGCTATTAATTTTTTTGACACTCAATTTTTGCGAATAACGCATATCAATTAAGGCTTTTTCATCCTCAGGTAATTTCGCAAGACAAAAGGACAAAAGTCGCTCTTGCTCTTTTATTATCCCCAAAGGTTTTTGATATTCTTCCGCTAAAATTTTAAGCGTTTCATCCGAAAGCAGTTTACGGCGCTTCTGTTTTTCTCTGAATTTCATGACTTCATAATAGGCGAAACGAAAGGCCCAATTGAGGAAAGGTTGAGAATTATCGTAAGTTCCAAATTTGCGCCAAAGAGCTAAAGAGCATTCCTGATAAATATCTTCAGCATCTCCTTTATTATAAGACAAGGAATAAATGTAACGCTTCAGGTCAGGTTGTACTTGGCCAAGTAGCAGTACAAATTTTTCTTGATCAGCTGAATTCATGCTCACTCCTTTGTTGATTGCACAATAAGATGATTAGTTCTGTGTATCAAGCTTTTTTAATACAAACAATCGCGGCTGAGTTTTTGCTCTTCGTTGCCACACTGCGACAATAACATACTTGCCATCAACAGAAAAGTTAGCATCGTGAATACCATCGTAACCTTGAGCGATCAGTTCTCGAGGCATTTTAAAAGTACTGGCTATTTCCCAACCGCACTCTTCTTTCTCGGATCGTCCTAGGAAGGCCAAACGTGCATTGAGGCAAGGCAAAACAGCCTTATCACCCTGAAATTGCACATTACATACTTCCAGTCCAGGAGTCTTTAACTCAAGAGGGTGAAACTCACCCTTTTTCGAAACTAAGGCCTTACAATCAGGATCACGCCACAGTAATCGTTGATTGCCGCGATCGGCAATAACATAATTCCCTTTAGGATCAAGCCCCACACCATGGGCTGTATTCGTCTGATTCCAGCCGGCACCTTTAGCCCCATGTGAATGCCCGTGCTCGTGCCCATCCTTCAAATTGAGCTCATACAGTTTATTACTTGCGTAGCCATCGTATACAGCAATATTTTTTGACTTAGGTGAGTAGTTACCATCGGAAGCTTTTTTGAAGTTTTTATTCAAAATTTTAAATCCATTCGGTACATCAATATTGCCCTCTAGATCACAAAGAATTACCTTTTGCTTATTGTACACAATGAGTAGGCGCTCTTCGCCATTCGCTAAGTTAATGATATTCAAACCATGAAGACGATGATCATTCCAAGTCGAATCTCCCAAGAAACGATCAAAGCGAAAGGGCTGATCAGAATCGGGATGATAGCTAAAGCGCGCCACTGCACGAGTCTCCTTAGTAGCTTTTTTCGAGTAATAGCCAATATAAACTCGACCTTTTGAATCCACTGCGACACCATGGTAATCCTGCACATTCGGATGATGGCCCTGTGGCAGAGCTATGGCTTGCGGCAAAAACTCAAACGCCCAAGGTGCTTGCCCTAAAATTATTTTTTCAGAAGAATAAAGCAAGGATGTAAAAATCAATAAGGTGAAGAAAAATTTCAAAATTAAACAAGCTCCCGTTTATGGTGTTTACCTTATCTCCCGATGATTCTGAATTTTTCCCACGGGAATATAATAATTCTTAAGATTTCGGGTGTTTTCTGTTAAGATTTTCATTGATGAATAATTATTCATTAAATCCTAACTCTTTTTTATGAGCGCGTCAGAAAATCCCGATTATAAGTGTATATAATGTAAGAATTTCAAAATCTTGCCGATTATACCTTCAAGGTGACACAGGAATAACTAGAGAAAAACAGTTTTTTTTACAAAGAGATGTAACTTCAGTGAAGCTCTCTGCGTAGTACTTAATACAATTTTAACATTTATAGAGAATATTATATGAGCTCAGTTGAAAAGAAAAATTTCGAAGAAGAACTCGAGAAACTCAATCGCATCAAAACTGAAGTGGCAAAAGTTGTTGTCGGTCAAAGCGAACTCATTGAACGCCTGCTTATTGCCATGCTTTCCAATGGGCACGTATTGATTGAGGGTGTTCCCGGTCTTGCAAAAACTTTGACCATCTCAACTTTATCACAAGCCTTAAATGTAGATTTCAGCCGAATTCAGTTCACTCCAGATTTATTGCCTGGCGATGTCATTGGCACACAAGTTTATAATCAAAAAACTCATGAGTTTTCCGCCCACAAGGGACCTATTTTTGCCAATATGGTCTTGGCCGATGAAATCAATCGTTCACCTGCAAAAGTTCAAAGTGCGCTCTTAGAGGCGATGCAAGAGAAACAAGTAACTATTGGCGGTACAACTTATAAACTTGACCAACCCTTCCTCGTTATGGCCACACAAAATCCCATCGAGCAAGAAGGTACCTACCCGCTTCCCGAAGCTCAACTTGACCGTTTCCTCTTCAAACTCTGTGTGACCTACCCTGATTTTGATGAAGAGCACGAAGTCATGAAACGCATGGCCTCTAATAAAGCATTAGAAGAAGTGAAAAATGTGCTCGATCCGGATGAAATCATCAAGATGCGTGAGGTTGTTGACCAAGTTTTCAGTTCCGAAGAAATCGAGCATTATATCATTCGCCTAGTAGATGCAACGCGTTTCCCTGCTAAGTACGGCTTAGACCATCTCAATCGTTATATTTCCCATGGTGTTTCTCCCCGTGCCAGCATCTCTCTGCTCAAATCCTCCAAGGTTTACGCGATGATGCAAGGCCGCGACTTTGTCTTGCCTGATGATGTCAAAACAATGGCACTGGATGTGATGCGTCACCGTATCAGTATTTCTTATAAAGCTGAAGCGGACGAAAAAACTACGGACGACATCATTAAGGAATTACTTTCTTCCATCACTTATAACGGTTAATTTTTGTGACCCAAGAAGAACTAGAACGTCGCGTTCGGCATATCCAAATCCACTGCCGACAGCCTGTTAGTGAAATACTCGCAGGTGAATATCGTAGTGCCTTCAAGGGATCTGGTATAGAATTTGAGGGTGTCCGGCAATATGAACATGGCGATGATATTCGTTCGATCAATTGGTCGGTAACCGCACGTACTGGCAAGCCCCATGTTAAACAATTCATGGAAGAACGCGAGCTCTCGCTTTTCTTTCTGATCGATATTTCCGCATCCGCCTACTTTGCTTCTAGCGAAGAGCGCAAAATTGATTTAGTCGCAAAGATATTTGCCCTACTCGCTTTTGCCGCAGCTCATAATAATGATAATGTGGGACTGATTCTCTTTAGTGATCAAATTGAATTTGTGATCAATCCTCGCAAGGGAAAAAAGCATGTTATGATGCTCATCTCAAAAATCCTTGAGCTCAAACCCAAATCAAATAAAACGAATATTGATCAAGCACTCGATTACTTCAATCGCATTCGTCCAAAACGCTGTGTTGCCTTTGTGATTTCGGATTTCATGGATAAAGGCTTTCAACGCAGCCTCAGTGATACTGCACGTTTTCATGACCTCATTTGCGTAGATATAAAAGACCAACGTGAACTCACCATGCCAAAGCATGGGATTTTCCATTTTGTCGACTCGGAAAATGGTGAGCTCCAGACTGTTGATTGTGCTTCAGAGAAATTTCGCTCCACTTATGTTGCTGAGCATGAGAAACAAGCAAAAGACTTAAAAACTCTCTGTCATGACATCAATGCCGATTACTTAAACATCAATTTAAATGAAGACTTCATGCACAAAATCATTAGTTTTTTCCGTGCGCGAAGCGATAGGTCTGCAGATGCGAAATAAATCTCTGCTCCTTCTCATCTCTTTATTTTTTGTCCTACTTTCTTGTGACAAAACGAAAGCACCGGTCCAAAAACTTAAAGCTGGTGACTTAGAGGTTCAATGGCAGCCTAATGCTGCGCAAATTACTAGCACTGACTTACTTGAATATAATTTCACTGCCATCCATCCATTGGCCACTCAAATCGAACTACAAATCCTCGAAAATGATGACTTTGAACTCTTTGATCAAAGTGAATTAATCATGGCTCCGGCATCTCCTTCCACACTGCGAACTCAGTTTACGATGCTTTTTGAACCCCCCGCTCCGGGCCAATATAGCTCCCCCAAAATCAGTATTATCCTCAAAGCGGATGGAGCTATTTTAAGTCAAGTTAAATCCTCGGAATCAAAAATAGTGATTGCCAGTATTAATGCTCCTGAAGACTTTGTGGCTGATCACCAAGGTTCGCTTAAACAGCGCCCCCCGCTATATATTCTCTTGATTTTGATTGTTTTGCTATTGCCTTTCCTTCCCCGAAAAAAGAAAACGATCGCCACCATCAAACTCAAAATCAGCGCTAAAGATATTGAGGCTTGTGAAGAAAGTTTTGCTGGCTTTGAAGAGCTCTTACAAAAAACGATGATGTACAACTTCTTAATTCACAAAGATGATTTAGCCACCATGTTATCATCTCTAGCGAGTGATAATCCATCACAGATGAAATTAAAAAACTTTATCGATAGCTACCTCAGCAGACGTTTTTCTCCTGAGACGGTTATACCTGGCCAGCTTATTGCCGAGTTCAAAAAGGTTTTTGAGGAGATCTCATCATGACTTTTGAAACTCCCTACGCTTTTTTTCTTTTGGTGCTCATTCCCATATTAGCACTCTACCAATGGCGCAGTCGACGTCGCCATGCGATTACCTTTTCATCTATCGAGAATATGAGCCATGCCAAAAAGTCTTGGCGTATCCACCTACTCTTTTTACTTCCCCTCACTCTTCATCTCGCGTTAATCAGTATTATATTCACGCTAGCCGACCCCTTGACTGAAGTCACTAAGCAACGCCAAGATCGTCAAGGCATTGCGATCCAGGTGCTCATTGATGTCTCCAGTAGTATGGACATTAATATGAAATATGGTGAGGAACGGCTCACACGTATGGATGTCGCCAAAGTCGTGGTGGAGAAATTTATTGCGGGTGATGACAAAGAACTCAAAGGTCGTCCCGATGACCTCATTGGCCTCATTACTTTTGCGCGTTACGCAGATACCATTGCTCCCTTGTCCTTGGCTCATGACGCCTTGGTGAGTATTGTCCAAGACGTGACCATCAATAACCGTCCCAATGAAGATGGTACGGCTTATGGTGATGCAACCGCACTTGCGGCGGCGCAACTGGACTTACTCGAGGGTGATCAAAAGATAAAAAGTAAAATTATCATTTTATTGACTGATGGCGAGAATAATTGTGGTAATCATCTGCCTCTACAAGCGGCTAGCTTAGCTAAAGAATGGGGGATCAAAATTTATACCATTAGTATTCAGAATAAGCCTGTACCCGAACGTAAAAAGACCGATAAAGGAACCTTCTTCATCCCCCCTAGTCCAAGTGCTGGTGATCAAGTTTTAGAAAAAATGGCGAAAGCCACTGGTGGTGTTTTCCGCTTGGCCCACGATTATGATAGCTTAACTGAAGTCTACAAAGAAATTAATAAGTTAGAGAAATCCAAGCTCAAAGCTGTTTCATACACTGATAAGTCACCTGCATTCAAATTCTTCGCCTTGCTTTGCATCTTTTTTCTCTTTATTCATAGCCTACTAAAATCCACTATTTTGCGGGTGTCGCCATGAACTCACTTTTTGCCCTACAATTCATCGCGCCTAAAATGGCCATCCTTTTCCCTGTTTTAGCCTTGCTGATCTACCTTATGATTCATCAGCGCAAAAATAACAAAAAGGATTTATTAGCTTTTTCTCAACTGAAAGTGAGTAGCAATAAAGCTCAGAGCAAAGCGTTTTTACTGTGTTTCACCGTGACTTGCCTCATTATTGCCCTGATGCGACCCTCTTGGGGAACAGAATCTAAACTCTTGCGCAAAGATGGACGTTCAGTCGTATTCGTCCTCGATATCTCCAATAGTATGCGCGCGGAAGACGTTTATCCTAACCGTTTAGACAAAGCCAAAAACCTGATTGCCGAATGTATTACTTCTTTAGATGAGCACCGAGTTGGTCTCGTTGTTTTTGCGGGATCCGCAAGTATCAAATGTCCGCTGACACTTGATTATGACTTCTTCCTGAAAATGCTCGATAGCGTCAATTATGATAGTGTCGCCCATGGCGGGACTCGCATTGAAGATGCCTTAATGAAGACCTGTGATAAGCTCTTTAGTGGTGACTCACAACAGTATAAGGACATCATTCTCATTTCAGATGGGGGTGACCAAGGCGAGCTCCTAGATAAAGCTATCGAAGCCGTTAATGAAAAACAAGCCCGATTGATGCTCATCGGCATGGGCGATGAGAAAAATGGTGCGCCCATTCCCGCTCTTGAAGGCGAAGGCTACATGCTTCATCAGGGACGTGAAGTTTTAACGAAACTCGAGAGTAGCACCATGCTCTACATTAGCGAACAATGCAAAGACGCGGTATACCTCCCTCTAGGCACCAAGCAAATGAACCTAGCTCGTATTTATCGCCAAATCAGTGAACAACAACTAACGCAAGAACTATCTAAAAATGCCATCGAAGTTCCCGTTGAGCGCTTTAAAGTCTTCCTTTACTTAGCTTTTATCTCTTTCATGCTCTTGCTCTTCACTCCCCATTTTAAAATCGGCAAGACCAGTATGATTGCTCTCGTCTTTTTCTGTAGTTTTACTTCTCTACAAGCCCAAAAACTTACGGCAGAGGATTTAAAGGGCATGGATGAAGATATGAAAGAACTCATCATGGCCCAAGAGCAAGAAGAATTGGTAGAGACACCTGAAATCCTTGACCTTTTAGCCAAGCTTGAAGCGCAGCCTGATTCAATAGACCTCAATCGCGACCTTGCCAAAGAATACATAAAGGAAGAAGCTTACCTGCAATCGTTTAGCTATTACCGCAAAGCCATTACACTCGTAAACAAGCCCTATGCTGTCTGCCTGCTTACTTTTAATTTAGCGAATGCTCATATTAAAGAGGCTCAAGCAGAAGCCGATTTTTATACCGCCAAGAGCTACCTCAAGGATGCGATTAGGCTCTACCGAAAAATCATTTTAAGTGAACCTAGCCTAAAGAAAGCCGCTTATAATCTAGAAATCACTAAAGTGTATCTACTCACCAGAGAAAAGCAGCAAGAAGAAGCCGAAGAACGACAAGCCGCACTGGAAGCCGAAGTCAATGCTATTAAAGAACTTCTTGTCAAAGCTATTGCAGATGAAACGCTCTTAAAGTTGGCTACTGAAGAACGACTCGAGAAAGAAGCTGACTTAAGTCAGCAAGATAAAGATCAGCAGCTCATTCAAGAACAGATCGCTGCCATAGATGAAAAGTTTAGCCAAGTTGAAAAAGACTTTTTTAGCGGAGAAGAGCAAGGAACTTTCCCCTTTGCTGAATCACAGCATCTCACTCAAGGAGCGCATCAGAAAGGTTTAGATCTGATTGAACAACTCAAGCTTAATGATCTAAAGAGTCCCGCTACAAGTCAAAGTGTCATTGTTGACCTCAGTAAAGCCCTCGAGCTCTTAAATCAAGATCAAAATCAACAACAGCAGGATTCTGATGGTGAATCAGAAGAAGGCGAAGAAGGTGACGAGTACGAAGAGAGTGACGAAGAAGGTGAAGAAGGCGATGATGAAGCCATGCCCGACAGCTCTAAAGTAGACCTCGGACGCCAGGAACTTCCCCCTCCGGCAAAGAATCCTCAAGATATTATTAAAATGGAACAAGAACTTCAAAAAATTCGCGAGGCCAATAAAAAACCGGCCAAACGCTCCAAAGTTGACAAGGACTGGTAATGAAAAATTTATTCATCGTTATTTTTCTTTTTTTCTCTAGCTTGATTCAAGCTCAAGAAACCCAAGAAAAACAAGCAACGCAGACTGTACAGGCTGAACAAGAAATAGTGGACCCCATAAAAGTACACGCAGCGAGCTCGACCACCACGTATTTTATCGGCGAAAAATTTCACCTTGACCTCATGCTCATTGGCAGTAATACCGTAAGTCCTTTCCAGGCCAGTGAGTTCCCCGGTTTTCAATTCACTATCATCAGTCAGGACCCGATTCTTAATAATAAGGAAAAGGCTTATCATATTCGCTTGGCTTTAGTTCCACTCAAAGCTGGTGAATTAAGTATTCCTTCTCAAACACTTGTTGTGGCGGATAAATTTTACGAGACGGAAGCCATCAGCATCCAAGTTAAAAGCCCTGAGCTTAGCAAAGACATCAAACTCGATGTTCAACTTTCCAAGACTGATCTTTACGTCGGCGAGCCCGTGCTTGCTACCGTTACTTGGTATACTTCTCTACCCCTCTATGCTTTCAAAGCCGTGGATATTGAAATCCCCATTCTTCAAAATGCCTCTTTCCGAGTCTTAAATAGTAAAAACGAACCTGACCCCAATAATAAAAGCGCTATTGGCCTCCCCGTTTCTCAAAATCGCATTATTGCTTTGCGTGGCTCTACAAAAATTGATGAAAAAGAATATGAATACCTGCGTTTTCAGCGCGTTATCATCCCTCTTTCTGCAGGGCAATTTAATCTCGGTAAAGCACGTCTTTTGAGTGTTTATCCCGACGTGGTGAAAAACCCCCAGCAACAAAAGCGTTGGCGTCCCACCTACCCTAGTTTTTTCAACAACAATTTCTTTGATGCCGATGTCAATGGCAATTTCAAAAAACTAATGTGCCTCTCGTCTGATCTTCAGGTAAAAGTCAAAGCCCTTCCTACTGAAGGTCGCCCTGCAGATTTCTATGGCCTCGTTGGCAAAGTCGATTTATCTGTCAAAGCTGACAATGTTGTACTTGAATCTGGCTCTCCCATTAAGCTAGACATCAAACTCTCCAATCATGCTTTTCCAGAAATCCTCGAACTTCCTAGGCTCGATAATCAATTGCCCTTCACCCAAAGCTTCAAATTACTCCCCAATAAAAGACTTGGGGAAATTAAAGAAGATACTAAAATTTTTGAACGAACGATTCGCCCTATTGATACTGATGTGAAACTCATCCCCGCTATCCGCATTCCTTATTTTGATATCGAAAGCAAAAGCTATGGCGTAGCAAAAAGTGACGCCATTGCGATTAATGTAACTGCCGCTCGTGAGCTCACTGCCTTTGACGCCATTATCCAAGGACCCAATAAACTCAAAAATAACTTAGAGGAAAATCCCGACGGTATTCGCCACAACAATATCTCTGTAGATATACTTAAACCCGATAGCCTCGTTTCTGATTGGATATGGGCTTTCCTCATTCCTCCCGCGCTATTTTTAATTTACTTTCAAGTCACTGCTTATGATCGGCTCTTTAAAAGTAATCCACAACAGGCTTTAGCTATTCGCGCTTATCGCAAATTCAAATCTCAGCCCAAAGCTAAAAATACTGATGAACTCGATAGCCAAATACAAACTTACTTTGCCCATCGACTCAATATGACTGCAGGAGCGATTCTTAGTCAAGACTTACAATTGCCACTCAAGGCGGCAATTAAGCCCAATGATTTCGATGAATTAAGTGATATTCTCGATAGCCTAAAACTTCCGCGTTTTAAAGAAAATTATAAGGACAATTTACAGCTCGATGACTTAATACGACGAAGTCAAAAAATTATCCGACTCATAGAAAGGAGACTTCCAAATGCATAAACTTTTCAGCGTCCTCGTACTTTTCTGTAGTGCTCTCTTTGCTGTGGATCAAAAAAATCCACAAATACTAGAGCAGGCAAACAGCAACTTTGAACAAGCCAAGCTAGCCGCTTTACAAAATCCTGAACAGGCTGAAGGCCTCTACATAAAAGCAATCAATGGCTACCGTTTCCTCATTGAAGAACAAGGGCTCAGAAATAGCCAGTTATACAACAATTTAGCTAATGCTTATTTCATGCATGGTGAAGCGGGCCTCGCCATCCTAAATTACCATAGAGCTTTGCGCTTAAACCCCACTGATTCCGATATCAATCACAACCTCAAATATGTCCAAAAACAGACCAATGACGTCGTGCCCCAAAACAACTTTCAGGAAATCATCAACTTCGTTTGTTTTTGGCATGCGTGGAACCCAAAATTACGTCTGGGAATCTTCTTTATTTTCAACTTGAGCTTTTTCTTTCTTTGCGCTTGTTCCCTCAATAGTAAACAAGTTAGAATCAAAAAAGCGCGTTTATATACTGGGATTGCGAGCCTGATTTTTGCCATATCTATCCTCACTAGTGTCACTGCACTCGATCAAAATATCGATGGGGTGATTATCGCCAAAGAAACCAGTCCTAAACAGGGAAATGGCTACATTTATAATAATGCTTTCACCAATCCGCTTCATGCAGGCACTGAATTTGCTCTCTTAGAAGAGCGTGGTCACTGGCTTCATATTGAGTTGCTCAATGGCTCTACCTGCTGGATCAAAGCTTCCGATATCGCCTTACTCAATTAAGCCCTACTCATCTATGAGTCACTCCCTCAGAGCTCATTGCACAGAGGGCTAATCTTCACTTAGACAATTGTAAGTCGTATGAACTTCATTCAAAATACGACGAATTTTTAATCTTTTAGATTTTTGATGTCAAATTTAATTTTTCTCGGTAATTAAAAGTATAATTAATAATCATACTAAGGTTACTCACCCATGAATAAATTTATCTACTCCTTAATTCTAGGCGGCTTCATTCTTAACTCCGCAACTTTACTTGAAGCCAAAGAAAGCAAAAAGAAAGTTCATAAAAGTCATAACGATCTGATTTGATGTTTTTTGGCCGATGACGCGGGGGCCTTCCATCATGCCTTGGATGGAGGCGGCGGGAATGCCTTTTAAGAAGGCGTCAACGCCACGCATAGTGTCGAGGTAGTCGTAAGCTTTTTGAGCTGTCTCGGGCAAAGGCGCGCCATCGATGAATTTCAGCGTACCAATCGAGGTTTCGACCACGTCGGGTGTTTGGATTCTTTTAATATCAACCGAGCCAATTTCTTCGGAAGCACATATTTGGCTACTGAGTAAAGCTGCTAAAGAAAGTACTAGACTGGATTTGGATAACATATGATTTCTCCCTAATAAATTAACATCTGAATTCCCAAATGAAAATATACATATGAATGCTCATAGTATACAATCTTCACAAGGTCGATTAATCAAATCTTAACTTTAAAAAGGTTATGTTTGCTCGCTCGTATTAAACAAGATGAAATATCAAACTATTAGATGAGTCATCATCTCATATAGAGAGCCCGTCCCTAATGACAGGGTTCTTAAGCACATGCCGAAGGTATGTAGTATGGTAGCCACCGGATTTATCCGGTGAGTATTGTTAAAAAATGATATTCATGCCGAAGGTATGAAGGAAACGCTCTGCAGCGTACCTTCGGCACGCACGATGCTCTTATTCAAACACCACGGATTTAGGTCCACGGCTACATTCCTAAGCTCTTCGAGCTCAAATATCTCTTAAGTTCCCATGCATTAGGATAGCCTCCGGCGGGTAAAATAAGCTCGTAAGAATTTTATTTTATAGTGTCTATCCATTCACTAAAATCTTTGAACTGGCCACTGGCTTGCCACGCGGCTCCTGCATAATAAGTGAAGCCTTCACCCTTTTTTATTTTCGCTGTTAGTAGGTAATGATCATGGGCTTCTAAATGTTTGACTTCTTGATCTTTTACCTGAATCGCTGAATAAATCACTTGTTTTTTATCCACGACTTCGCTATAGGCATAAGCATTCGCTAGTTTTGCGGATTCCGCAGCTTTTTTATGCGATTTCCGCAAACCTGCCGCCACCGTAATTTCGTCTGCACCAGTGATCTCGAAGGAGCACTCAATTTTATTAAAATTCGAACCACGCTCAAGTGTAATTCTTTTCGTTTCTTTTATGAGGCTTTTCCCAACTTTGAGTTCAGGGAAATCGAGCTCAAAAACAATGCGATTGGGGCCCTGCTCTAAGATCCTACTCTTTTCCCAATACTGAGTACAGTAGAGTTTGCCATCAGCTAAAAAGCCGAGTCCCCCTGCCCCTAAAGTTTTCCCCACTTTATAAAAATCAGCACCTTCTCCTCGGTCAGTATGATAATTTTCCCCTGCATCATTTCGTGCATACCAAAGATCTATAATAGGAGTCTCAACTTTCTTGGACCAGATATCAATCCCACTCAAGACGGTGCCCGTTTTACCACATTCGGGCCCATACATGCGAAAGGCGACACGGTCATTTTCCCACGTAAAATCATCCTGACGTTCAGGAGCATGACGACCGTAGCAGAGTACATCATAATTTACATTTTTAGGTGTTTCACAGACTAAAGAACTCTGGCAACTCGCTAATAGTCCTAGCCCAATGAGGCATACTAAATTTTTCATATCATTTTCCTTTTAATTAAATTTCATCCATTCACGTAAACGCATTTCTTTTTCTGAGTCTTTGAGATAATCATTTTTACGAAAGTCCGCGCTTTTGTGAGTCCTAATCCATTTATTCAGTGATTGATTCATTTCTTGAACGCGGCTTTTTGCGGACTCCGCAAGATTGACTTGCTCACCTGGATCAAGCTCCAAATCGAAGAGCCAAAATTTAGGTCCCTTTGAGAAATCGACCCGAATTAATTTATAATTTGACCTTCTCATTGCATAGATTTCTTGACTCGCCCAAAAGAGATCACGCTCAGTAAAGTCATTTTTTTGAATGATTGGACTCAAAATATCTTTGCCATCTAAGTCTAATACTTGCTCACCTGCCATGGCTAAAATCGAGGGTGCTATATCAAGAGAACTAATGGGATGATTCATCTTAATTCCTGAACTTAGTTTACCCGGCCATACGATAGCCGTGGGCACTCGAATACCACCTTCGGACAAACCCCCTTTCCCACCTCGTAAAACACCATTATCACTAAAATTATTGTAGGCACCACCATTATCATTCAAAAACCACAAGAGAGTATTTTCCTCTAAATCCATATCCTTCAAAGCCTGACGAAGACGACCTACGTTATCATCCATTGACTTTGTCATAGCTGCTAAAATTTTGCGATTTGTATCTTTAATATCCTCGAAAACCTTCAAGTCTTGCTCTTTGGCATGCATCGGATAATGCACTGCACTAAAAGCGAGATAGATAAGAAATTCTTCCTCTTTATTTTTTGAGATAAAGGAGATCGCATCACTTGTTAAGGCATCGGACATATAGAAATCATCCGCTTCTTCTAAATACTCACCATTGCGCTCCATGCGGTAAGCCAGGGTAGATTTATCTGGCTCTTCCAAGGAAAAATAAGAACGATGTCCTGCTGCGAAACCATAAAAGTAATCAAAGCCGCGCTGATTGGGATGATAACGTTTTTCATGTCCCAAATGCCACTTGCCAAAAGCGGCTGTTTTGTAACCCGCGTTTTTCATATAATCCGCCAAAGTCTTTTGCGATGTGCGCAAACCAAATGAGTGATTATAATTGTGGGGAAGATTAAGGTGGAAGCCAAGTTTTTGCTGATACTTGCCCGTGATCAACCCCGCGCGACTTGGTGCACACATACAAGCGGTCACATAAGCATTAGAAAATTGAATACCTTCAGATACCATCTCATCTATATGAGGAGTTTTAAACTCTGTACTTCCCATATAACCAAAGTCTCCATAACCTGCGTCATCTGATAAAATAATAATGATATTTGGGCGCTCTCCTTTTGCGAAAAACGCAAAAGTAAAAGCTAGAACTATGTAAAATATATTTTTCATTTGATCACCTAAATTCATTACATTCATAAAACTCATCAAGTTATGGAAACATTAGTCATTGCTAATCTATCTTGAGAGCCAACCGCCATCTACTGCAATTGTGTAACCTTGGAGGTATGAAGCCGCTTCAGAAGCTAAAAAGACACAAGCTCCTTGGAGATCCTCAACTTTTCCCCAACGTCCCGCTGGAATCCTTTCTAGAATTTGGCGATTGCGGTCGGGGTCAGCCTGTAAAGCAGCCGTATTATCTGTCGCCATATAACCCGGTGCAATTGCATTGACATTAATATTTTTATCCGCGAGTTCATTTGCCATAAGGCGAGTGAGACCTAGAACTGCAGATTTTGAAGCCGTGTAGGAAGGAACGCGAATTCCACCTTGGAAGGAAAGCATGGAAGCCACATTAATAATTTTTCCTCCCTCGCCTTGTTTCACCATTTGGTTTGAAGCTGCCTGAGAAAGAAAAAAGAGCGTTTTTTGGTTGACGTTGATAACGTCATCCCAGTCTTTTTCAGTAAACTCTGCAATTGCGGCTCGGCGAATAATACCGGCATTATTTACCAAGATATCTAAACGTCCTAATTCATTTACTGTACGTTCAATAATCTCGGGGATGCAATCTTGAGAACTTAGATCAGCAGTAATGATAATGGCTTTACGCCCTAGAGCTTCAATTTTTGCCTTACTTTCTTCCATTGATCCACGTGCCACTAAAGCGACATCTGCTCCCGCTTCTGCTAAACCAATTGCCATTGCCTGACCAAGTCCCTTTGACGCACCTGTAACGAGGGCCACTTTTCCATCCAGTTTAAATTTATCTAAGATCATCTGCTGTTCCTATTTAAGTTCTTTAACTTCGATGTGGTCCATATCAGTAAACTCCTGATTTTCGCCACCCATGGCCCAGACAAAACTATAAGCACAAGTTCCCGCACCGGAATGCAATGACCAACTAGGAGAAACCACTGATTCTTTATCACGAGTAATGATGTGACGCGTTTCCTCTGCACTACCCATCATGTGAAAGACTGCTGAATCTTCGTTTAGGTTAAAATAAGTGTAGACTTCTGAACGACGTTCATGCGTGTGAGGTTTCATTGTATTCCATACTGACCCAGCTTCGAGGATTGTTACACCCATCACAAGTTGGCAACTCTTAATTCCGCCATTTGCATGTATGTATTGATAGATCGTACGATGATTTGAGTCTTCGAGTGAACCCATATTAACAGGGTTTGCATCTGCTTGAGTCGCCAGTGTGGTGGGATACTCCCTATGTGCTGGATAACTCACGAGGTGAAAGTAAGCTGGATCTTGTGGGTCCATACTTTCGAAAGTCACTTCTTTACTTCCGCGCCCAATATAAAGACAATCCACATTATTCATTTCATATTTCACTCCGTCTACAGTCACTAATCCCTGCTTACCAAGGTTAATAATTCCCGCTTCGCGACGTTGGCAAAAGTAGTCGCTTGCCAATTCTTTTCCCGCTTCAAGATTAAGAGGAGCTAACGTTGGCAAAAATCCACCGACTACCGTTCTATCCACTTCACAATAAACTAATTCAGATTGTCCAGACTGAAACATATTATCTAGCAAAAAAGTGCTGCGTAATTCTTCTGTACACATGCGTTTATATTCGTTGATACCAACTGTATATCTCGATTTCATTTTATTTTCCTTGTTTATTTTAAAGTATTTTTATAAGGGACTCTGTCCCTCATGCACCCTGCAAGGACTTGCCAGTCCTTGACCAGGCGATCAATTTCTCCCTACTCTCCTAAAACTTTATAAACTTCACTACCCGCAAGTAAGAAAGCACCGACACCGTAGACTTCCGTATCACCTGCTTGCACTTGTTTAGGATCTTTACCTATGGCTTGAACCCAGCCGACTTTTCCATTTTTATCAACACTTCGCATCAGGGCATTAATGGATCTCTTCACTACTGGCAGATAAACTCTCTTATCGAGGTAGCCATTATTAATTCCCCAGGCAAGTGCGTAGCAAAAGAAACCCGTACCAGAAGTTTCGC
The DNA here is from genome assembly GCF_028728065.1 of Lentisphaera profundi. Classification (GTDB taxonomy): domain Bacteria; phylum Verrucomicrobiota; class Lentisphaeria; order Lentisphaerales; family Lentisphaeraceae; genus Lentisphaera; species Lentisphaera profundi. Next base: position 1,934,071 of record NZ_CP117811.1, read on the forward strand.
CTCCTGGGAAACTTGTCGGGTCAAGTAAACTCGCACGCCAGAAACCATCATCTTGCTGAATTGAACTGATTTTTGCTGACATTTCTTTAAAAAGCTGAATATATTGAGGACGAGTGGGATAATCCTTTGGCATCACTTCGAGAACGCGAACGAGTCCTCCCATCACCCAACCATTGCCACGACTCCAAAAGACTTTGGCACCATTAGCTTCTTTCTTTGACAAATATGAGGCATCTCGATAGAATAGCATTTCTTTTTTATCATAAAGAAGATCGTAAGCTTTCCACCATTTGCGATCCATGAAATCTAAGTACTTTTTGTTTCCGGTGACATCGTATATTTTTGCAAAAGCCGGGGGTCCCATAAAAAGAGAATCACACCAAGACCATTCGCCACTCCAACAAACGGCTAAGTGATCCGTCATGTCGACATCAAGGTTTTCATCTACCAGTGCAAGAAAAGCTTTATTTGTCTGGTCTAGATACTGATTCTTCTTATCAATTTTTGCGAGATCCGCATAAACTTGAATGATGGTGTGATTATCTGCAAAACTAGTGGTCTTTTTTCCCGCATGTTCCATGATATCAATAATGTTTTTATCATTACTTTCTTGGAACTTAGCATACTCACTACGGTACCATTGTAAATCGTGCTTATCTCCGGGAGTCTGATCACCTATAGTCCAGTCCAACCCTTCGCCAACACTGCGAAGCTGCTTGAGTAATTCGGGATTTTGTGAAACCTTATAGAGTTCCATACTTCCCGCAAACCAAGTCGCATTGGTCCAATCCCAGTCAGCTCTTTGACCTCCTTTTGTTAAACTCCGATTTTCCCACATCCAATCATGAGATTTTTGCATGCTTTCAGCTAGCTCTTGCCTCATATCGTCATTAGTTTTTACTACTTTTTGAGCACAGGAGATGCTCACAAAAGTGATAAGTAGAAAGGATAGAATTTGATGTTTTTTCAACATAAAGAACCTCATTAATTAAATTGACCAAAGACTTTAGGAAGCCATAGGGATAAAGTTGGGAAAAAAGTAATAAACAAAAGAGACACCACCATAGCAAGGAAAAAAGGAATCATCGGACGAGTGACTTTTGAAATGCTACTTTTTCCTACTCCACAACCGACAAACAAGCAAGTCCCTACTGGTGGAGTACAAAGGCCTATACTTAAATTGGCAACCATAATAATCCCAAAATGAATGGGAATCCAAGTACTTGCTGGCACTCCCATTAGTTCCGCATTACCGCTAATTTTAATAAAGACAGGGAGTAAAATTGGAGTGAAAATGAGTACGGCGGGAGTCATATCCATGAAAGTCCCCACTACTAATAAAAGTAAATTAATAATAATAAATAAAACCCAAGGATTATCTGAAACTCCCAACAAGGCTTTGCTCACATTTTGTGGAATTTCTTGATAAGCCATAAGCCAAGACATACCCATTGAAGCACCCACTAAAAGCATAACTACTGCAGTGGTGATTCCCGAATCACGAAGTATTCCGGGAAGCTCCTTTAGCTTCACTTCTTTGTACATAACAACAGCCTGAATCAAAGCATAGACCACTGCAATAGCAGCCGCTTCGGTCGCAGTAAAAAAACCACTGAGAATCCCACCCAAAACTATTACAATAAGCATTAAGCTCATAAAGGCTTCTCGAAAGGCTTTAAAGACTTGTGCTAAAGTCGCGCGTTCGCCCCCTGCATAGCCACGTTTTTTTGCGATAAACCCTGCTGTTAACATCAAACACAGACCACAAATAATCCCTGGAATTACCCCTGCTAGAAACATTGCTCCTACAGACACACCACCAGATACTAAACAATAAACAATCATTATATTACTCGGAGGAATCATCATGCCCGTAGTTGCTGCAGTCGTAGTCAAGGCCACTGAATACTCACGGTCATAGCCTTTCTCTTCCATAGAGGGAATCATAAAGCCTCCGATGGAGGATACCGCTGCTACTGCTGAACCAGAAATAGCTCCAAAAAACATACAGGAAATAACGTTGACATAAGCTAAGCCACCCGGGAGGGCACCTACTAAAGTTGCGGCAAAATTAATTAAACGTCTAGCGATACCTCCTCGACCCATCAAGTTACCCGCTAAAATAAAGAACGGAATAGCAAGCAAGGCAAAGCTATTAACTCCTGATGCCATGCGAAAAGAGACGATCGTTTCGGCAGGCATTCCTCCTAAATAAGCTAAGGTCGCAAAGCTAGCTAGCGCAATCGATACGGCTACAGGAACATTACTAATTAAAAGAACGCCAAAAACTGCGATGAGAATAAGGATAGAAGTATCCATTACTGAGCCTCCTTCATTGCATTGACCTTTTCTAGAATAGTCTCCAATGCGACTAAGCTGATGAATAAACCGGATATCGGCAATGCGGTATAGATGTAAGCCATTGGAATTCCCATTGCGGAAGACAATTGATCAAAACGCAGTGTCAGTGTCACTAATTTTGCTCCTCCGAATAGAAGTAAATATGAACCAAAAAAAGCAATGCATATTTGCCCAAATATATCGAGCCACAATCGTTTATTCCCCTTTAGTTTGCCTGCAAAATAATCGATACCCAAGTGAGCATTTTTTGCAAAAGCTAAACTTCCGCCAAGCAAAGTTATCCACACTAATAAAAACTGTGCTAATTCGGAGCAAATTGCCGTTCCACCTAAATTTAATGATCTCGCAAGAATTTGATATAAGACCACAATTACAAGCATTGCCATCATCGTTATAAGTAAGAGATCCAAAACCTTCATCAGCCCATCTTTACATGTTTTTAGTTTACTTAACATGAGATGACTCCATGACTTTGATCTTCTTTAAATGATTTTTAATTATAGGGTTTTTCACTTGCGATAAAAGTTCCTTACAATTTTCAGAAAAGGGCTCTTTTTGAGGGTATAAAACTGTCACCCCATATTTTTTCACTTGTTCCAAGGCCCTTGTGGTTTCTTCTTGCCATAACTTACGTTGTAGCTCTCGTGATTCATCTGCCGCTTGTTGCACGATCTCTTGTTCTTCCACAGTGAGTTTTTCCCAATTGACCTGACTCATCACCAGCATATCTGGAATACGCGAATGTTCATTGAGAGAATAAAACTTACAGACTTCATAATGTCGTGAAGTGACAAATGAAGGCGGATTATTTTCTCCCCCCACGACAACTCGCTGTTGAAGTGCTGAATATAATTCACCATAGGGAATAGACTGAGCCTGTGCTCCTAGAGCATTAATTGCATCTTGGCAATTGCGACTGCCCATCACTCGAATTTTCATCCCTTCCAGATCATCGGGACTTGTGACCATTTTATCTAAAGTATAAAAGCTTCGCGCACCAGCATCATAATAAGTTAAACCACGAAGCCCTACTCTTTTACCTGCCTGCAGTAAGTCACTGCCACTTTCACTCTCAAGAAACCCCCAGTAATGCTCACTATTTTTAAATACATAGGGCAAGGTGAAAATCCCGATTTCTTCAACGAAGTTCTCCATTGCTGCGGCAGAAACTTTGGTCATATCTATTCCACCAAGTTGAACCAAAGCCACGGTATCCGACTCTTTACCTAATTGGCCACCTGCAAAAATTTTCAGTTCCATTTTACCTTCTGATTTAAGGGCAATCGTTTCAGCCATGTGCAACATCGCTTTATGGACGACATGATTCTCTGGTAAGGTATGCGCTAAACGCAAAACTTTTTTCTTCGAGCTTAACTGATTATCGCAGCCTATCAGTAATAAAGCAAAAATGATCACTCTTATGTAGCTCATATAATTCCCTATCTCGTTTCAGTCTACTGGAAAACATTTTCGGCATGCGCCTACTCTAAACTTTGCTGCATACACAAGCAAATCTACTCTTAGATGTTTTCAGTTTTCTTGTTCAATATTAAAAATGCCATCGTTGGCATTTTTAATATTATAATGATAGAGTCACATAAAGTCAAGCACTAATTAGAAATTAAAATTACACAGTTACCTGAATCAGTGAGCTACATTAAGTTAATCATCTTGGTCTTTCACCTTCATTGACTTACAACTTTTTTCAAAAGACCTACGGGTATTCCTGCAAAAAGTTGTAAAGTTCTGAAAATAAAATCCCTCCGAGATTATTCTAAAGCCAGTTCACGGATTCAGGACTTAGTAATTGGAAGTATCCACGATCTCGACTAAGCTTGAACAAATCACAAGTCAAAGGTATTGATTGAAAACGACAAATAGATTCAAACCAGGTAGCTCTTCTTATCTCTTTATTTTAGCTATTTGTTGCACGGCAGCATGGGGATCCGCCTTTCCTACTATTCGTTTAGCTAGGCTAGAATTACCCGATACATCTCTCCGCCACCTTTGGGCCTTTGCAGGAATGCGCTTTACACTTGCAGGAATCATTATCCTTTATCTTTACCGACATCGTGTTCAATGGTCTAAATTCAAAGAAAATTTCCCCTTGATGTTTATGGGGATCTTTTTCCAAATCGCGCTTCACTATGCTCTATTTTACGCGAGTTTTCGCCATGCTCCCGCTTATTTAATTGCTATTGCCGCAAGTACAGGAACCCTGTGGTGGACAATCATCACCCCCTTGGTTGATAAGAGTGAGAAATTTCATCTTCGACAAATTCTTTTACTCAGCATCGGAATCATGGGTGTCGCATTAGCCACATATAAAGAAGGCTTCTCTTTTCAATCTCTCCTACAAGGAGAACTTTCTGGCCTTTTATTAACCACATTGGCCACACTAAGTAGCACCATTGGCTTATTAATTATCCGACCTTTAAAAAAACGAGGCGTTAATCCAAACTTCTATAATGGTAGCTCACTCTTTTTTGGTGGATTAGTTCTTCTTGCACTAAGTTTCCCTGCTTTGATAGAAATTATTTCCAACATGAATCAAAAACTTTTTCTACTCACCATTTACTTAGCCTGTGTCTCGGCTTTTGGTTTTAATTTGTGGTTTCATCTCATCACAATTTATCAAGTATCGCGCCTCGCTTCATACAGGCTACTCATTAGCTTTTTTGGCGTAAGCGAATCCCTTATCTTTCTTCCAGAAGAAAAGCCAGGCCCCTTCCTTATCATGGGTGGGATATTGATTTTTCTATCTATTTACCTTATGGAAAAACAGAGAAATATCCTAAGTCATTAAAGCTATACAAAAAAAGCGCCCGAAGGCGCTTTTTTTTGTAAAACATGATCTACTGTGGTTTATTTATAAACAACGAGTAAGTCTTTAGCTTTAACATTATCACCTGCTGCGACCAAAACTTCACCAACCACACCATCTCTTTCTGCCATAATCGTTGTTTCCATTTTCATGGCTTCCATGACCGCAATAGGAGTGTTTTTGCTGATTTCGTCACCTACTTGTACATGAACACTTACCACAAGACCTGGCATTGGAGCACCGACTTGATCCTCGTTACCGAGCTCAGCCTGACGTCGAGCAGTTGAATTAGCCGCTGCGTGCTCAGTTACAATATTAATTGATCGTGGTTGACCATTCAATTCAAAGTAAACAGTTACTTCGCCATCTTGATTCTCTGAACCTAATGCCACTAATTTAATAAAGAGCGTTTTACCTTCATCCAACTCAATTTGAACCTCTTCATGCATGGGTAATCCATAGAAGAAAACTGGCGTAGGAATATTCATTACTTCGCCATAAATGCGTTTGTGATTAGCAAAATCGACAAAGACATCCGGGTACATAACGTATGCCATGAGTTCGGCGTCGGTTATCTTACGTTCCAATTTCTTTTCTACATCAGCTTGGACAGACACTAAGTCCATCGCATCTTTATGTAAGCCAGGACGATCAGTGAAATGCTCTTTACCTTTCAGTACTTTCTCGCGAATATCTTCTGGGAAGCCACCTTCTGGCTGACCTAACCATCCCTGCATCATATCTACTACTGATTGCGGGAAAGCGACTTCTTTATCACCTTCTAATAGATCATTCGCTTCGAGGTTGTTTGCTACTAACATAAGTGCCATATCACCCACAACTTTTGACGATGGAGTTACTTTTACAATATCACCAAAAGCTTCATTCACTTGACGGTAACGATCACAGACCTCGAACCAACGTTCGGCTAAGCCTAGGCTGGATGCCTGTTGGAATAGATTTGTGTATTGACCACCTGGCATTTCATGGCGATAAACATCTGCCGCACCATAACGTTGTGAAGTCTCAAAGGCTGAATAATATTTACGAACGACGCCCCAATATTCACCCGTACGCTCTAATGGCTCATAAGCCATACCCGTATCACGTTCTGTATAACGCATCATTTCTACAAGCGTATTTAAATTTGCTTGTGAAGTCAAACCAGATAAAGGTCCAAATGCACAATCAACAACATCTACACCAGCTTCCGCGGCTTTAATCAATGTGGCAATTTGACCTGAACTGGTGTCGTGTGTGTGTAAATGGATAGGGATATTCACTTCTGCTTTTAAGGCTGAAATCAATTCTGAGGCTGCATAAGGTTTTAATAAGCCTGCCATATCTTTTAAGGCAATCATATGTGCACCTAAAGACTCAAGCTCTTTCGCCATTTTGACGTAGTACTCAAGAGTATATTTAGTACGTTTTGTATCTAAGATATCTCCCGTGTAACAAACTGTTGCTTCACAAATAGCGCCAGTCTTCAGAGTTTCCTCTATCGCTACTTTCATATTTTCAACCCAGTTTAAAGAGTCGAAAATTCTGAATACATCCATGCCTTCAGCTGCGCAACGCTGAATAAACTCGCGTACAACATTATCTGGATAATTGGTATAACCTACACCATTTGATCCACGGAAAAGCATCTGGAATAAAATGTTCGGACAAGCTTTACGCAATCTACGTAAACGATCCCAAGGCGATTCTCTAAGGAAACGCATTGAAGTATCGAAAGTCGCGCCACCCCACATCTCCATAGAGAATAAATCACTGTGTTCACGAGAATAACGCTCTGCCACATTCAACATATCATGAGTTCTCATACGAGTCGCAAACAAGGATTGATGAGCATCACGCATGGTGGTGTCAGTTATTAGGAGTTTTTTCTCTTTGAGAATTTCTTGTGTAAAGGCTTCTGGACCTAACTTCAAGAGACGATCTCTCGTTCCTTCCGGACGGGCTTTTGATAAATCCATCGCAGGAACTGGGGCAATACGTCGAACAATTTCCTTAGGTGCGTCTTTACCTTTTAGTAAAGGGTTACCATTCACTGATACTTCACCTAAAAATCTCAATAACTTTGTTGCACGGTCACGTTTTTTAGGAAAGTGGAAAAGTCCTGGTTTTTCATCAATAAAACGCGTCGTACACTTACCGGCAAGAAAATCCGGCTCATTAACGAGATTGGTAACAAAAGGAATATTTGTCTTTACACCACGAATACGAAATTCTTGCAAAGCTCGATTCATACGCTGAACTGCATCTTTAAATGATGATCCTGCCGAAGTCACTTTTACTAACATCGAATCATAATAAGGTGTAACTACCGCACCTGAAAAAGCCGTACCTGCATCTAAACGTATGCCCATGCCACCTGAAGAACGATAGTGTTCAATTTTACCATAATCAGGGATAAAGTTATTGCCTGGATCTTCTGTGGTTATACGACACTGGAAAGCAAAGGCATGTACTTTAATATCATCTTGACCCGTAATACTGATTTCTTCTGAATGTAAAGGGTAACCTTGTCCAATGAGAATTTGGCGTTTTACGATATCTAAACCCGTAACGGTTTCAGTAACTGTATGCTCAACTTGAATACGTGGATTAATTTCAATAAAGAAAAACTTATTTGTATCCGTGTCTAATAAAAACTCTACCGTACCAGCATTTTGATAATCTACCGATTCACAAATTTTAACTGCCGCTGCACATATCTCTCCGCGTAGTTCTTCTGATAAACCCACTGATGGGGCCACTTCGATGATTTTCTGATGACGACGCTGTAAGGAACAGTCACGATCATATAAATGTACTAGGTTACCATGTAAGTCACCCAAAATCTGTACTTCAATATGCTTCGCTTTAACAATGAATTTTTCTATGAAACATTCATCTGAACCAAAAGCAGTCAAAGATTCACGTTGGGCTTCTTCTAATTTTTGTTGAAGTTCATCGCCACTATTGACAACACGCATACCGCGACCACCACCACCATGAGCAGCTTTTACGATGACGGGGTAACCCAAATCATTAGCAACTGCACGAGCGGCTTCAATATTTCTTAATGGCTCTAAGCCCCCACTCAAAATAGGAACTTCAGCTTTTTTTGCAATTTTCTTAGCGGCCATCTTGTCGCCAAGACCTTCAAGTAAAGAAACTGCTGGGCCAATAAAAGCTATACCCGCTTTTGCACAGGCTTTTGCGAATTCCGCATTCTCCGATAAAAAACCATAGCCAGGGTGAATAGCATCGACTTCTTTTTCTATCGCTAAAGCAATAATGCCTTCTATACCTAAATACGCTTTAACTGGTTCGCCTGGAGTACCCACTTGGTAGGCTTCATCGGCTTTAAATCTGTGTAAAGCAAAACGATCTTCATGAGAATAAATAGCTACTGTACGAATACCTAACTCTGTTGCCGCACGAAAGACACGAATAGCAATTTCACTTCTATTCGCGACCAAAAGTTTTTTGAACTTTTTAATTTTCAATGGTTTCTCCAAGTTTTAATTAATTTTAACCGTACTAAAGCACCGTAAAAAGCAAAAGCAAAAAAAAGAGTACACACAGAAGGGTCGAAATGGAGGATTTTTCTCAAATCCCCCATCAAACAACCTGAAACATTGGGGATTTCATTTTTACTGGTCTGATAAATTACAAAATCGAAATTTTTAGCCACGCCGGATCTACAAAAAAACTAAATCCCGGGACTACTGACTCGTAAGGGGAGGGATTTTGGAATTATGAATGTTTTAGGTAACGCAATAAGAGAACAAGTAAATCATCCATCTTGAAAGGCTTTCTAAGAAAGTCATCACAGAGTTCACTAATCTCATCTTCACTTGCTTTCATTGCTGAAGCCGTCACCGCTATCACTGGCTTATGCTTCAATAATGCTGATGATTTTATTTTTGCTGTTGCCTGGCGACCATCCATAATAGGCATCTTCATGTCCATCAAGATTAAATCTGCATCAAAATCCTCCAAGATATCTAAGGCTTCTTGGCCATTTTCTGCTTCCGCTAACTCAAATGGAAACTCCTTCAAAAATTCTTTTAGGAGCATACGATTTAAAAAAGTATCATCTACTATAAGTATCCGTGAAGCCTCAAATTTATACTTATTTTCAAGCTTAAGTGGCTGTTCTTCTCTTTTGGGTTTCAATTCAACTTTCACAGACTTAAGACTCACCGTAAACACTGAACCTTTCCCTTTCTCTGAAGCTAAACTAATAACACCACCCATTAATTGCGAGAGCTCTTTACAAATACTTAAACCTAGTCCCGTACCGCCATACTCTTTACTTATCTCTGCCGATGCCTGATTAAACGCTCCAAAAATCTTACGGTTGGCTTCTTCTCCAATACCTACCCCAGTATCTTCCACTGTAAAATCTAAATCGACTAGACCACTAGGCTTTAATTCCGCTTTCACCGCTACCTTGATATAGCCTTCATTTGTAAATTTAATCGCATTGCCAATAAGATTAAAAAGTATCTGACGAATCCTAACCTCGTCTAAAAAAACCAAATCGGGGACAGAGTCATCCACTACCACAATCAACTCTAGCCCCTTCTTTTCGATTTCGCGTGAAAAAACTGTCGTGAATTCATTCACCACGGATCGCAAATCTACATTGCTAAAGCTCAACTCTAACTTCCCAGCCTCAACTTTAGATAAATCTAAGATATCATTTATTAAATGAAGCAAAGAACGTCCACTACTATTAATTGCTTGTACATATTCTAGTGGCCCCTCCTGTTGAACTTCTTTTTCCAATAGTTCACTAAAGCCTAAAATTGCATTCATCGGAGTTCTAATTTCATGACTCACATTCGCCAAAAATTCACTCTTCATTTTATTTGCTGACTCTGCGACTAATCTCTGATCAAACTGTATCTCCGCCCTCTTATTAGCATCTTCAGCTTCTACAGCTCTTTGCTCGGCCTTATTTCGCTCGCGATTTATGGTATCTTCACGAGCTTGAATTTCTGTCAACATCTCATTAAATGAACTAGTCAATTCACCTATCTCATCTCTACCTTTATACTCAGCTCTTAAATTATATGTATGATACTGCGAAACTTTACGTGCCGTATCCGAAAGATGAATCAGAGGCGATATCAATTTTTTTAAGATCTTGAAACTCAAAAAACTGGAAACTAATATGACGACGATAAATACAGATATAACAAAATTAAGACTCTTATAGAAAGGGCCGCTCAAACTATCTAAATCATCTACAATGACAACCGTCCCCAAAAACTCTCCATCATAGATAATATCCCTTTTGACATAGAGTTTATCCTCTGCGTAAGTGAAGGCGTCATCCAATTCTTTCATTTTAAATTCTGGAATCATTTTCACTGAAGATGCATAATGAGCAAATTTCTCCCCCTCAACATAGATGGCAATTGAATCGATCGAATTAACCCCTTCCAGTGACTGAAGTATTGTAATGGCATCATCTTGATTACCAAACTCAATGGCGGCACTCGCATTCTGACCCATTATACCTGCTAAGACATAGGATTGATCTTCTAAATTTTTCTTCCTAAATTGATAGCCATTAATAGTAATCAATGCGACCGATGTAACCGTTGCAAAAAAAACGATGGCTGTTATCACAAAAAAGAAGCGAGTCTGTAAACTACGATTTAACATCACTTATTCTCCTTATTAACTGCGAGACGCAGTACTTTTGAAGAAATAGCAATATCATTTTTTTTAATTACTTGATGATTCACTTCCCAGCGAATCTTACGTGACATCGTCACAAAATTAATCATGCCTCCTGATTCTAAGAACCACTCATTGTCTGCAATTGTCAGGGGCTTATAAGGTTCATAGAGCTTGAGCACTTTTTTCTGTAGAAGAATCGCACTATCATCTATGTAAAGTAAATGAGACTTGCTCCCTTTTTCAATGTCTTTAATATTGTGATCTAGATAAACTAGTTTTACTTCGCGACCCTTAACCTGTCGCCCGGCATATTTTTTTAATGCTCCAGAAAAAGGATCTTTACCTACAACAGTGATAATGATCGGTTCTGTTTTATTTCCACTGTGCTCAAGGTATTTTAAGAATGTAAACAAGAAGGCGGCCTTAACTTCACTCTCTGTACGAGGCACAGTATCCCCGCCCAAAGCACTAGTGCACAACACCAGTAACAAAAAACTAAGATTCCTAAAAATTTTATACATTCCTACCATAATCGATTCTCTATATATTTAGAGATAGCCCCTTCTCTTCAATCATTAATATAATTAATTAAAGTAGAAATTACACCCTCAGTCAAGATATCTTAAAAAAATCGCACTCCTAAAACAATAAAAAAACAACTTTTTCAAGAAACTCTCTGCCTCTCGAAGGCTTTTCAGGCAATTATACATGAATTGCTAATGATATATTTTCACGTGGGCACATATTACAAAAAAAATCAAAGGAACAAACATGATCACAGTAATCGATTACGGTGCAGGAAACCTACGCTCCGTCTGTCTCGCTCTTGAAAGTATCAATGTCCCATGGACCATCAGTGCAGACCCCAAAGAAATCAGTGCCGCCGAACGAGTCATTTTTCCGGGCGTCGGAGCAGCGGCCTCTGCAATTAAAGTTTTACAAGAAAAAGGCTTAGAACAAGCCATCAAAGATTACGTAGCTTCAGGCAAGCCCTTCTTGGGCATCTGCTTAGGCACGCAAATAATCTTTAATTTTTCTGAAGAAGACCAAGGCACCGAGTGTTTAGGCTTAATACCTGGTAATGTCATCCACTTTGACTTTCCTCAGGACGAAAAAAGATCCGTCCCTCACATGGGCTGGAATCAGGTGAACTTTTCTAAGCCGCACCCTCTTTTCAAAGACATCGAAAACGGGAGTAACTTTTATTTTGTTCACTCTTACTACCCTTGCCCCGAAGACAAAACCATGGCGATAGCATCGACTGATTATGGCTCTATTTCATTCACCTGCGCCATCACTAAAAATAATCTTATAGCGACTCAATTTCACCCTGAAAAAAGCGGTCGTCACGGACTTCAATTACTCAAAAATTTCTCAACATGGGACGGAACTAACAATGCTAAATAAACGCCTCATTGTCTGCCTAGATGTACGTAATAAAAAAGTCACCAAAGGAATCAAATTCAAAGGCAACGTAGACATCGGTGATCCGGTGGAGATGGCTTGTCAATACGTAAATGATGGCGTCGACGAACTCGTTTTTTACGACATCACTGCCTCTGCTGAGCAACGCCCCATCGATCTTGATATGGTTCGCGATGTCGCAAAAAATGTCTTCATCCCCTTCTCTGTAGGAGGAGGAATCAGAAATGTAGATGACATGCGCAATGTACTTCTAGCTGGCGCCGAAAAAGTAAGCTTAAACTCTCTTGCCGTGCGAGATCCGCAAATCATCCACCAAGGAGCTCAACTCTTTGGCAAACAATGTATTGTTTTAGGCATGGATGCTCAGAAAGTTGAAAAATCTGAGAAATTCCCAAGTGGCTATCAAGTTGTTATCCACGGCGGAAGAACTGAAACCGAAAAAGATGCTTTAGCATGGGCTCAAGAAGCTGAACAACTAGGTGCAGGAGAAATCTGCTTAAACTCTATTGATGCTGATGGTATGAAACAAGGCTACGATTTAGAACTAACTCAATTAATTTCTAAATCGGTTCAAATTCCGGTTATTGCCAGTGGTGGCGCGGGGGACTCAGAACATCTTATAGCCGTCCTCTCTCAAACCCATGCCGAAGCAGCATTAGTCGCCAGTATGGTTCACTACGGAACACATACTTGCTCAGGCATCAAAGAAGACTTGAATAATGCTCAGATTCCTACCCGTATGGATTGGTAAAAACCTCGCAAAATCATAACTTATTGAATTCTTCAAGCCTATACAGGAGTTCAATAAGTTTTTGTCATGAGTAACAGCCCGTACGTACCCCTCCATAACCATACAGATTTCAGTATGCTGCAATCTGCCTGTACCATGCCTGCACTTATTAAAAGATTGGAGAAAGGAGGCTTTAAAGCTGCCGCTCTAACTGACTTTGGAAATATGTGTGGTTCGATTGCTTTCACTAATGGGCTCAAGAAAATTGGCATCCAGCCTATCCTTGGCTGTTTCATTTATCTAAACAATTCAAGAACTCAAAACCCTAGTAACATGAGTTCCTTCAATGGTTTGATCCTTTTGGCCAAAAATAACATTGGCTATCAAAACTTATGTAAAATCAATGCCCACTCACACCTAGAGGGTTTTCATATTAAACCGCGCATTGATCGCGCATTCCTACGACAGCACTGCGAAGGAATTATCGCCATAATCCCCTTTCACAATAGTGATATCGCCTCGGATTATGACAATAACGCCGACCCCAGTAATTCTCTGAATTTCTACATAGACGTATTCGGGAAAGAGCACCTCTTCCTAGAACTACAGAAACATAAACGCGCCGGCGACGAAGAGAAATACCCCAAAGTCATCAGTCTTGCTAAAGAAAACAATATCGGATTAGTTGCCTCACAGACAGTCTTTTACCCAGAAGAAAAAATGGCCATTCCTCACGATATAGTCTGCTGCGTTGGTGAAAAAACAGTTCATGACCCCCAAAAGCTCCGTTACCCAGAAAAGAATTACTACCTTCACCTCCCTGAAGAGATGGAAGAGCTTTTCTCTGATATCCCAGAAGCACTAGAGAACACTCGAAAAATCGCAGCTTTATGTGATGTCGAATTTGATATTCGCGAGCATTACCCCATCTACCCGATGACTAATAACCGCACTCAAGAGCAACACCTCCTAGAAATCTGTGTAGAGGGCTTAGAAAAACGCTATAATCTTGATCACAAAAACCCTAAGGATAAACGCGAAAAAGAGATCGTTGAACGAACAGACTTTGAATTAGGCGTCATCCATAAGGCCGGCTACGACTCCTATTTCTTAGTAGTTTGGGACTTTATAAATTGGTCAAAAACAAATGGCATTCCCGTAGGCCCAGGTCGTGGATCTGGCGCCGGATCAATCGTGGCCTACCTCACCGGCATTACCAATATTGATCCTATTGAATACAACTTGCTTTTCGAACGTTTCCTCAACCCCGAACGTATCTCCCCTCCGGATTTTGATATTGACTTTTGCGAGCGTCGCAGACCCGAAGTTATTGACTACGTACGCAATAAATACGGACGTGAAAAAGTAGCCCAAATTGGTACCTATGGCACCATGAAAGCCAAAGCAGTTATTAAAGATGTCACTCGTGCGCTAGGCTATGAACACACTCGTGCCGACCAAATAACAAAGCTCATACCCGAAGACTTAAAAATCACTTTACACAAAGCTCTATTTGACCCGAAAATAAAAAGTGAAGAACTCATTGCGCTTAAAGATGGCGAAGAATGGGTAAAGCAAATTATTGATAATGCCATGCCCCTTGAAGGCCTTAATAGAAACATGGGTATCCATGCTTGTGGAGTTATTATTGGCGACCAAGACTTAACTAACCTGATACCGCTCATGGCTGGCGCCAATGGCGAGGTCGTCACTCAATTCTCTGCTGGTCCTTGCGAAGACTTAGGCCTCTTAAAGATGGACTTCTTAGGCCTCAGAACTCTGACTTTAATCAAAGATACACTTGGCCTCATCAGAAAGAATCACGGTGTCGAAATTGACATCGAAACCATCCCTATTGACGACAGAAAAACTTATAAGCTTTTCCAAGAAGGAAAAACGACAGCTGTATTCCAATATGAATCTGCAGGCATGCAGAAATATATGAAAGAGTTACAACCTACAGTTTTTCCTGACTTAATCGCCATGAATGCCCTGTATCGCCCCGGCCCCATTGCTTACATACCTTCTTTCATTGAACGTAAACATGGCCGCGAAGAAATCACCTATGACTGCGAAGGCATGGATGAATACCTTAAAGAAACTTACGGGATTACAGTTTACCAAGAACAGGTGATGTTACTTTCCCAAAAACTCGGTAGCTTCACTAAAGGCGAAGCCGATACACTCAGAAAGGCCATGGGTAAAAAGAAGATGGATCTTCTTGCTCAACTCAAGCCTAAGTTCCTTGACCAAGGCGAAGCTAATGGTCACAATCGTAAAAAACTGGAAGAAACTTGGGAAAAATGGGAAGCCTTTGCCTCTTACGCCTTTAATAAATCTCACTCAACTTGCTATGCATGGGTCGCCTATCAAACGGCTTACCTAAAATCTCACTACCCTGCTGAATTCATGGCCGCCGTTATGACTTCGGAACTTGGCAATGCTGATAAAATTACTTTTTTCTTAGAAGAATGCCGTAACTTGGGTATCAAAGTCCTCCCTCCACACGTCAATAAAAGCCAAGTCTCTTTCTCCGTAGAGAACGGCGCCATTCGTTTTGCTTTAGGCGCCATTAAAGGTGTCGGCACTGCCGCATCAGAAACCATTGTAAAACTCCGCGATCAAGGCGAATACGAAAGCTTCATGAACTTGTGTGAACGCGTAGGGCACACCAACGTCAGTCGCAAAGTCTTAGAAGGCATCATTGCAGCCGGAGGAATGGATGAATTTGGAAATAAACGCTCGGCTCTCACCCAGTTTATTGATAGAGCGTTAGAACACTCAAGCTCGAAGGCCAACGATTTAGCCATGGGACAAATGAGCCTTTTTGCAGATATTGAGGAAGTCAATACTATTTCTCCTGATGATAACATGCCTGAATGGGACCTACGCTATAAGCTAGACCTGGAAAAAACACTTTTAGGTTTCTATGCCACAGGCCACCCTGTTGGTGAACATAAACAACTTATCAAAAAATTCAGTTCGGCCTCTATTGCAAAACTCAAGAGCCAAAGCGAAGATCGTGTGGCTGCCCGTCTTGGAGTCATGATTTCTAACCTCAACCTTAGAAAAACCAAAAAAGGAAAAACTTTTGCTTCCTTTAACGCCGAAGATCTAAGTGATGGAATTGAATGTATCTGTTGGGACTATGATAAAAATAGCGAAGCTTTACAGGAGAATGCGACCATCCTCATTGATGCTGAATTTGCACGTGAACCTCGAACTCAGCTCATCGTTCGCAACGCTATGCCTATCCACCAATCTGTATCTGCTTATACTGAACAAACATTAATCATCATTCAGGAAGAAAACCTTCTACCCGAAAACGAAGAGAAGTTCAAAGCTTTGTGCACGGAAAACATTAATATCGTCAATGATTATGAGCAGCGCCTACTCGCTCAAACTGCCTTGAATATGGTCCACAAAAACCAAAGTGATTTACTTCCGAAATTTGAAAAATATCTCACTGATTGCTTTTCTCAGAACTCCAATCGCCTACAACTAGAGCAATTGATTACCACGGCTGATTTCGCATGCTTCAATCAAAACACGCTACTTCAGCCCGATCAAAAACGAAAACTATTACACTTTTTAAAAGATATTCGTTCAACCCATAAGCTCTATATCCGCGTATTAACTAAGGACGACAAAGAAATTTGGCTAGAGCCCTCTAATGCAAAAAACTTTTTGCCTACATGGGATTTCATAAACGATGTAAATGATATTTTAGGCATGGGCTCCATCAAAATCAAAGCCAGTCCATATCAAGGTGAAATCAGGAAACAATACCGCCCTGCGAGCTCTAAATGATACGTGTTTTATTTTTTTTATCTCTCCTGGCCAGTAGCTACGCGGCGGATTCTACCCCTCTGAATAATGAAGACTTCCTCTCCGTATTAAACAAAAAAACTCTGCAAATCAAAAAATCGACTTATAGCCTATACCATAAGGGCCAGCAAATCGCCTTAGCATGTGCTTTTAGCGAGAAGGGTTACCTGATTACTTCTTTAAAAGAATTTAAAGAAAACATCATGATCCAAGATGAACGAGGCGGCTTATATCCTATCGACCTCATTGGGCGCGACAGCAAAAGTCACATCAGCGTCATTCAAGCTCCTTTTAAACTAAGCCCCCCTCTTTCCACAAGGTAACAATCAACACCGGTAAATTCCTCACTGCTATGGACAACAAAAATGCCTTTGCACTTGGCATTGTTTCTTTAGCTCCCTACGAAACTATACAAAGTAACTTTTATCACAGCATTCGATTTCCTTTACAAGCACGTCCAAAGATCCTCTTCGTAGAAGCGAACTCACCCGAAGAAAAAGCAGGATTAAAAGTGGGCGATATAATAAATTCCATCAATGGCGACCTCATGTTTTCAGGAACAGATACCTTGAATAAACTTTTATCCCTCAAAATTAACGAGCAAATAAAAATGGACATCATCCGTGGAGGGAAAATATTTAAAACTACCTACACTCCTGATAGAGCTAAGCAATACAACACCTTACCAAAGCGAATGGTCTTTCAGCATGACATCCCTTTACTCGCTAATCAGTACGGCGGCCCGGTCTGCTTTATAAATGGAACATTTGCGGGGATTTCCCTAGATTATGCAACTCCTTCTGGAAATTACGCTATTAAACCTAAGGACTGTGCGACAATCGCAAAATCTCTGATAAAAAAATGGACCCAAGACCGTGCAAGTAAATGAACAGGCGTGGCGAAACAAAGCTACTCTTCATCAAAACGAAGTCGAATCACTCACAACTGAATGGCGTCAATACAGGGATTCAGGACAGAAACACCCCATTTTAGATTTTCTATTTTCTTATTACAACTTAAAAATAAGCCGTCTACGCCTATGGAGCCCCGGCCCCGAAATTACCCTTGAAGGAGAACACGATGGCGAGCTTCTTTTTGGCTATTATCACTCAAATGAAACAAGCTTTAAACTTGATCCAAGTCGCTTTCCCTTACAGCGACTAAAGAACTTTAAATGGATTTCCGAACTACTTAAAAAAACAAGTCAAAAAACGCCCGTATTTAATTGCTACGGCGTCCATGAATGGTGCATGATCTATAAATCTGAGTCCAAGCGCCACGAAGAGCTCCCGTTACGCATCAGCTCTAAAGTTCTCGAAGATTTTGTCGAGAATACTCCTTGCCAATGTACTCATTTTGATGCTTATCGTTTTTTCACAGAAGATGCGGCTCCCATGATTCAACATCCCCTAGAGAGAGCTAATCAAGAACAGTATGAGCAAAGCGGGTGCCTACATGCTAACATGGATCTTTATAAATGGGCCTATAAACTCTATCCATTCATGTCAGGAGATCTTTTACTCCGTTGTTTTAAACTTGCCATTGAATGCCGGTACTTAGATATGCAAGCATCCCCCTACGATCTAAGCGACTTCAATATGATACCCATCGCAGTCGATACTCCTCAAGGTAAAGAAAAATACGTCAGCGAACAACACCGACTCAAAAAAATAGCGGATCCATTGAGACTTGAGTTAGCAGCTGCCTATGATAAGCTCATTCAACTTTGCGACGACGTCCCTAAGACTTAAAGAAACCTGTTATATCATATTTTTGACAGAAGTATAGCAAGCCTAAAATAGCCCCCATAGAACTCGCCACTGACGTTAACAACACACGTGTCACTCGATTCTTCATCCATCCTTTCACAGATCCAAAATCATCCAATAAATTCTCAAAATCGCCTGCCGTTGGCTTGCGCTTAATAGCCTCACTAACCCCTGTTATCATTCCTACTCCCAAAGCAGGATGCAAAATGGTAATGGGCGCTGAGACAAAGGCTAAAAATATTGACCAGGGATGACTTAACACGACCAGAGCGCCTATTGCTGCTCCTCCGCCCGTAATTAAGACGTACGAGAGTATCAGATCTTTAATCTGTTCAAAATCGAGAAAAAACATTCCTGCTACGCCACCTATGACTAACAAGGCAGGGAATGCATATTTAAAAAACTTAGACATCATTCCTGGCTGAGGCATTTCTTCTAAAGAAGCTAAATCAATCTCATCATTCCAATGACGTAACATCCCAGGAACGTGCCCGGCTCCAACGACCGCTACCATTTTTTTTGCATCACACTGTTGTAATTTTTTCACCATGTATAAATCGCGCTCATCTATCAGGCGTTTTTTTACATCAGGTAAATTTTCACCCATCTCTTCGAGCAAATTCTCCAACATATCCTGCTCTTTCAGCTTCTCTAAAGTTTCCTCAGTAACTTCCTCTTCTTTTTTATTGCCATCAGGCAGTAAAAACGGCAAGAAAAACAAGGCTAAAATGACCATGTTAACTATTTTAGAATAATCTGTGAACAACTCGCTACTCTGATGCACGATAAACAAAATAAAGGACAAGGTCCAAGCACTTATAGTTAGCGCTCCTAACATCGATACCAAGAGCTTAAATTTATTAGTTATCGACATGAGTCCCCATGTTCGATTTAAGGTAGTTTTTACATCGCGATCGATCAGCTCTAATCTCATCTCATACTTTTCTGCAGAAGAAATTGCATTTAACATCTCTTGCCCAGGATTAATACCTAATTTTTCCGCAATCTTCTTTTGATGAGAAGCCAAAACTAAATTAATGACGAAAAGTATTAATTTCCCTTCCTTAAAAATTTTCACTAGATCCATATTTTTCCAAGAATCCGGATCTTTGATTTTTTGATAACGAGATTCACACAACTCAATACACACCGCATCAGGCTGTTCTTCATCGATGACTTTGGTCACTTGCTCTGCACTTGCTTTTGATACATGAGCCGTACCGATCAGGATAATTTCTCGATCACCGAAATTCAGGCGTTCTACATTTTGCTCTTTTTCCACAGACACGGGTCCCCTTGTAATCTTAAAATTCGTTTTGATCAAAGTAAATCGAAAAGCTCTATTGTCTCATGGTAAAAGAATTTTTCTTTAAGTCATCATAAATATTAAAGGTAATTAAAACTCCTCACGCCAAAAGGCTTTTCTACTCTTAGCTGACTATTTAAGCACTTTTCAGCAGTCCTCAAGAATATATTTATTGATTTTAAAATACTGCCTGTGTATAGTTACACGAGAGAGTTAAAACAAATAGGATAATTATGACTGATTCTAACAATCAGGAAAACGACGTAAGAACCTTAGCCATGTCACGTGCCAGTATCATGAAAGGTGTCAAAAAACGACGTGTTGGATTTCTCGATATAAAAAGAATCAACGAACAAGTCCAAACCTATAGGCTTGATGATAGCGACACCATCATCGGGCGCACGAGCGATAATCTGATAAAACTGGCCTACGCAAATATCTCTCGACATCATTCTAAAATCTCTCCTTCTAACGAAACCTATTCTATTGAAGATCTCGAATCTACCAATGGCACTTATGTAAATGGTATTAGTATCGCAAAATGTGTCTTACATCCCAATGACATCATCCAAATAGGCGACACTCATTTATTTTACTATGAGCGTGAAGAGATTATTTCTTAATAATGAAAAATGCACTTATCACTTTTTGGGGCTGTCGTGGTTCTATTGCAACTCCAGGCAGATCAACTGAACGATACGGGGGCAACACCTCTTGTACTTGCTTAAAACACGGACAAGAATACTTTATTTTTGACGCCGGCACAGGTATTCGCGGACTAGGACTAGAATTGATGGAACTAGTAGAACAACACTTTGATGGCCACACAATTGAACTCAATATTTTTTTAAGTCACACACACTGGGACCATATCCAGGGCCTTCCATTTTTCCAACCCGCATACGATTCCAGATTTAAACTTAATATTTATGGTTCTGAAAACAAAGATGACATGCTAGAAAAAACTTTGTCTGGACAAATGAACTCCGCCTACTTTCCCGTCCCTATGTCACAATTAAATTCCGAACTCAATGTACACGCAGATCTTCAAGCTCTTAACATCAACGGGGTGAAAGTTTGTTCAGCCGCTCAAAATCACCCCGGAGGATCTACAGCTTTTAAAGTAACTTTAGATGACGGCAGAACCTTGGTCTATGCCACTGATAATGAACTAGATCTACAGTTTCATAGTGACGGCACGCCTAAAGACGACATGGGACAACGTTATTTTGAACTCATTTCTAAAGTCGATTATCTCATTGCAGATGGCCAATACACTGACGAAGAGTACCCCACGAAAATTGGATGGGGCCACACTTCTTTAAGCCTAATCCACAAAATTGCTTATTTAGCCGAGGTGAAAAACCTCGTAATATACCACCATGACCCCATGCATACTGATAGTGTTTTAGAAGACCTATCACATAAATATACCCATGAATATGAATCATTAACCCCTCCAATGCAGGTAATCTGGGCTCGTGAAGGGCTCACACTCCAACTCAGATCATGAAAACAAAAACAACTTTACTCAACAAATTCACCTCGCCACTCACTCATGCCATCGAAGCAAGCTTTGATTCTTTAGCATTTCATTCTGTCGGCGAGAAAGAACACTCTCAAGCCATTGATTCTGTCATTATTTTAGCTGCCGAATTGCTAAAGCAATCAAAGAAAAGTCGCCTCAGTCAAATTAAAGCTGTTCGTAGTTACATACACGAAAGTTTTGGTGATGAAGCCCTCCAAAAATTCTCACAGGAAATCACTCGTGAACACAAATTAAACTGGGAAGAAACATGTATCCCCTTACTTAAGTTCCCTGCGCAAGATCGGAATAACTTACTCAAGGCTTTTATGCAGATCGCCTATTTTGATGAAGAATTTCGCGAAGAAGAGGCCTACTTCATTACGCTCCTTGCTAAAAATCTTAAGATCTCTAAACACAAGCGTGCGGCCATAAAAGCAGAAATCATAGAAAGGCAAGACACCAAACAAAAACGTGCACTTTCTTTAGCAGGCTTCTTAGCTATACTACTCGTCTCCATTCTTTTTATTCTCACTGCGATGTATCTAAAATCCGTCTTAATTGGCGTCGCCTTAGCATATTTTTTCTTACCTCTACAACAGTTTTATCTTAAAAAATTCATGGGCAATAACACCATTCAAAGAATCATGGAGCTCAAACCCCAAAGACGAAGCTTACATGACTGTAAGCTCCTAGAGAAGCGCGCCAACAAAAAGATGAACCTGGCCTGCAACCTCACAATTTTCACCGTTTTTTTTGCTTTCATTTTGGTGATTACGCTATTCACAACTGCAAGCTATACCGTGCTTAAAGACACACAGAAAAAAATCGTCCACATCAAACAAGAACGCCTAGACCACCACTTCACACAAGAAGAGAAAGCAGGATCTATTGAAGAGAAAACGCCTACAACAAATACAAAAGCAATCAATGATAACACTAATTCACCGCTGATTAATGAGCACGTAGATTCACCAGTAATTGAAGATCAGGGCTTATCAGAAAGCTATGTTAATTGGATACGCAAAGAAGTAAGTGAACTTCAGGATAAACTTCAAGATTTCCCTGTCCTTTCCGCTGGAATTACTCAACTATCTTTATTCCTAGAGGACAAAAATAATTTCAATGCTATCGCCGCAAAAATCACCAAAGCTTCGGGCGGACTACTAGGAACGCTCCAAGTCATGGCAGGCACTTTTGTCAATATTGTTTTAGATCTCTTTATGGGCTTCTTTTTCTTCATTTTCTTTCTTAAAAAAATGGCTTTATTCCAACTTGTTTCGGGCGGCCAATCAACCGGCCAGTACCTTATTGAGGGGATTTTCAATAGCACGTGGACACCTAGTTTAAAGCAATCTACTAAGCAAGAAGCCATGGATATCCTTGACGTTATCATCGAAAAAATGCAACGCTGGGTAAAAGGATGTATGTTTATCATCCTTATTGAACTACCTATCTTTTTAATTGTGTTTAGTCTTATGGGTGTTCCTTTTGCCATTCCTTTAGCCATTATTTCAAGTCTACAAGTCCTCCTTCCTTTCTTAGGCCCCATCATTGCCATGACTCTAACTCTTGGCACATGCTTATTTAATGGAATTACTGACCCCGCTTTCTACTTGGGACTGATGTTTGTTTACTTTCTTATTGTCACCCTTCTCGAAGGCTTTTTTCTCTACCCAAAACTCGTCGGTGCATCTCTGGGTTTGACTCTCCTGGAAACTATCATTGTGGTTTTACTTGGTGGGATTTTTGCTGGTATTGGCGGAGCTATCTTTGGTGTTCCTGCTGCCTCTATCATCAAATACCTATCTCCAAGAATTTATCGAAGCTTCTTTGCTAATAAAGAAACTCCCCTAGATGAAGATGAAGATCATGATGATTTACAAAACACAACAGAGCCTGAGCAACTAGCTTAGATCATATCTTCCCTGTTTTTTTAAATAGATGGAACTATATTCCGCCAATTTTAAAGAACTTAAGGAAAGCTCATGTCAAACATACCCGTAAATTGTTTCCTTCTCCGATACAATGAAATTGGCACCAAAGGTAAGAACCGCTGGCAATTCGAACAAAAATTACTCAATAATATTTCACGTCAGCTCACAAATAGAAATGAGTTCAATTACTATCGTGACCAAGGACGATTTGCTCTTAAAAAGAGAGATAATAGTTTCTTTTCTCCAAAAGAAATCCAAATCGCTACAGAGGCACTCAATCGTACTTTTGGTCTAGAGTCATACGCTCCAGGCATTATGACTGACCCAGATTCCGATACAATTCTTGAGCTCATCGAAAAACATTTTCCCAGCGCTTATGAACTCGGAAAAAACCAGCTACTCCCTCAACAAGATTATACATGTAGAGTACGCTGTCGCCGTAGCTGGAAGAAATTCCCCTACACATCCAAAGAAATGGAAATCAATATTGCCGACAAAATCCTTCCTAGCTATGATGACCTCAAAGTCAATCTAAAAAAAGCACACCTAACTATCGGAGTAGAAATCCGTCCTGATATTGCTTTTATTCACTTCCAGGATTACAAAGGCTTAGGTGGACTTCCCGTTGGCTCAAGCGATCCGGTCCTCTGCTTATTATCTGGAGGCATTGACTCTCCTGTCGCGGCCTTCAAAGCCATGCAAAGAGGAAGCCATGTGAATTCAGTGACTTTTGAAAGCTTTCCTTACACTCAACCTGAGTTGATTGACAAGGTGGCTAAACTACAAAATATCCTAGATCGCTACCAAGATCGCCCTGCACAATTCTACGCCTGCAATATGGCTGAGTCACAAAAAATGATTCGCGATAAATGTTCAGAACGCTTTAGAACTATCTTATATCGTCGAATCATGATGCGTGTCTCTTCTGTGCTTGCGGTACATTTAAAAGCCAAAGCACTTCTCACTGGCGAAGCAGTTGGCCAGGTCGCTTCACAAACTCTTGCCAATATGGATACTATAAATCGCTCAACCGACACCCTCGTCCTTCGTCCCTTAGTCTGCATGGATAAAAACGAAGTAATTGCCATTGCAGAAAAAGCAGGCACTTTCGACGTATCAAACATTCAGTGCGCCGACTCTTGTACTACTTTCGCACCAGGAAAACCTGCCACTAATGGCAACCCTAGACTTCTTGAAGAACAAGAAACGAGATATGAAGCCAGCGATGCTATTATTGACTGCCTTAAGAATACTCGTTTGATTGATACTCATAGCTTAGAAGAAACTCCCGTCCCCGAACTCATTGAGATTTATGAGCAGAACTTCAAGCGACAGTGGTTTGGAAACGACTAAAAAATGAGTACACACCTCAAAGATTATAACTTCCACCTCCCCGAGGAGCTAATCGCACAGCGACCTCCTGAGGAGCGACATCAATCGAGAATGATGGTTATAGATAGAAGTACATCTAGCCGTGAAATCATTCCCTTCCAAGAATTCCCTTCTTTTCTCAAAGAAGGGGATTTAATTGTTCGGAATAACACAAAAGTAATTCCCGCTCGACTCTTTGGTCACAAAAAAGAGTCTGGAGGCAAAGTGCAAGCATTGCTTTGCGAAGAACGCAAAACCGGTCTTTGGCAAGCCATGCTAAAACCTGGACGAAGACTTCGAGCCGACACAATCATCCAGATTGAGAATACCAAAGACGAGTACTTCACTGTCAAAGAAAAATTAGATGACGGCACTTACCTGATTCAATTCTCTAACCCTGATGTCCTCAGCGTTCTCGACAAATATGGCCACATACCCCTACCTCCCTACATGAATCGCGAAGATGATGAGCAAGATCGTCAGCGTTACCAAACCGTTTTTGCCGATCAACCAGGTGCCGTTGCAGCTCCCACCGCAGGCCTTCATTTTACCGATGATATTTTTGCGCAGTGCGCAGAAAAAGGTGCTTCATTTACTGACCTAACCTTACATACTGGTATCGGCACCTTCCAACCCGTCTCATGCGAAGATTTATCTCAGCACCAAATGCATAGTGAGTTTTTTGAATTATCTGAATCAAGTGCAAAAAAAATCCACACTACGAAAAAAAATGGCGGTCGTATATTTGCTATTGGGACAACTTCGGTACGTACCTTAGAAACTTGTGCTAACCCAAAAAATTTCATCCAGGCCGGCAAAGGAAAAACACAAATATTCCTCTACCCCCCAAAAACACCACAAGTAACAGACTGCTTATTAACTAACTTCCATTTACCAAAATCTACTTTACTCATGCTTGTCTCCACCTTTTTCCCTCGGGAAGAGGTACTAGCAGCTTACGAAAGTGCCGTAGAAAACCAAATGCGTTTCTTCAGTTACGGCGACTGCATGCTCATCGTCTGATCACCCCACCCTTAAATATTAACAAATAGTTAACTTTTAGGATTTTTCTCATGAAATATGAGGAAAAATACTGGATTATACATTTTTTTTACAAAACACTTTTTGATAAGTACCGTTATTGGCCTATGATCCTAACAATGGTAATGGGCCATAGGAAACGAGGAGTTTTATAAATAGAGAAAGATACAATATCCTCTCTATAAATTTCTTTTGGATATTACTAATCTAACGATTGGTATTTAATAAAACGGGGAAAAATATGAATATAGCATCAAAAATCATCAGCACTTTAATTGTAACACAAGCGAGTCTTCTTGCTGGACAAGTAGCTGAATGGACTTTTAACAACTCAAAAAATACTCTGGCCGATACTTCTATCAGCCAAGAACACCAAGCAACTATGGTCGGCAAGGCAGCCCGCTTTGGCTTTAAAGGCTACGATAAAAAAACTAAATACGCTGCTAGATTTGAAGGCACTCTCGATAGCATGATTCTTGTCGACAAACACCAAGATTTCGAAAGTAAATCTTTCTCATGCCTAGTTTACACCAAATCCGCTGTGACGCGTGACGGTAAATACCGGTCTGTACTCTATGCGCGAGACCAAGAAGGATTTTGCCTATACCAAGGCCCCCGAGGCAATTGGCAAATATGGTCAAAAGGTTACGAGCCAAATTGGACTAAGCATATTATTGCACCAGTTATCGAAAAACAATGGGAACAATTCCTTATTTCATACAACGCTAAGGATGTCAACCCTGACAATAAAAAGCAAGGGCGATTGCTTGTGTGGCTAAACGGTGATCTAAAAGTAGATACTTACAGCGATTATTTACCCTCTATGAGCAAGTTGAGCATTGGCTCAAACACAGTGGGCACCGCTAACTACAAAGGCTTAATTGATCATATTGAACTTTGGAATGAATCTATCCTAACACTCAAGGAACAGCCGAAACAACTCTCCCCTCTAATTACAGAAAAAGATATTAAACTTGCAAAAATACGATTATCCGAGCTCAATTTTGATAGTGAGGCTAAAATTTCTTTAACAGGAGATGACGCGCAATTTTGTTTTATTAAGGATCAGAGCATCTTCTTACAAAAAGGCACTGACCTCCAAACCAAAACACAGCTTTCAATCAACGTGAACGTGAGCTCTGGTTTAATTGCTCAGACTTGTTCAATAGAGCTATATGTCCCTATCGCCAATAAAATGGTAAGTAGAATTCAAAAGTAAGAAAAAAACTCCCTTCTCGTAAGGGAGTTTTTTACAGCTTAAACTAGGGGATCACAAGGATATCTTCTTTGAAATCATTGAGCAACCAACGCATTGTACTCCCCATAAAAAGCCTCTCAACACTCGAATGAGATGAAGCTCCCATAACGAGTAATTCGGCATCTACTTCATCACACACGCGTTTAACTCCATCTGCCGCACCTCCAGAACACACTTTCTCAGCATAACAAAGACCCTCTAAATCCAAATTTTGAACAGCCTCTTTCATAAGCTTGAGTACATTATCGTGAATGAGGTCTCTTTCGACATCTTCTTGAGGGTAATAAACATTCAATTGTCCTTCTAGGTCAACATACCCCGTACTCTCGGGGATGACGTGCACAAAATAAATCTGAGCCGAACAAGCTTTCGCAACCATAACCGCAACATCCGCAGCTCTCTTACAGTTTTCAGAAAAATCCAGCGCGCAAACTATCGTTTGTGGTAAGCGACTAATACTTCGGTGTGGATGTACCCAAACAGGCGTACTGGCATGAGCTATAATACGCTCTGCTTCCGTCGTCAAAAACTTATGCATTACCCCTTCGGTATGCCTTCCTACCACGATAAGCGAATTACTATGCTTATTGGCTACCGCAACTAATTCATTGTGAATTCGACCAATTTGAACAACGGGCTCCTCTACATGACTTGCTCCATGCTTATTGTACAAATGATCAACGTCTTTTTTGAACTTTTCTAATGCCCCTAAACGTGATTCTTCTGTTTCTCGAGGATAAAATGGATTAAAACCTAAAGTTTCAATAACATGTACGGGACGAATCTTTGCTTTAAAGACCGTTGCTAATTTCTGTGACTCCCTAACTGCCATACTAAAATGATGTTCAGAAAAAACTCCAGTCACTATATTGTCTATATGCATCATAATTAAACTCCACTATTGGATTTTATCTTAATATACAACATCTTATATAGTAATGGAAATTTCCCTCATATTAAAAATTGATCTAACTATTTAAGCACTCTATAGTAGTCCAACTTCAACTAAAACAAGGCTCTATCTACAATGAGACCCATACTCTTATTCCTCTCGCTATTCATCCTTTCTAGCTGCGCCTTATTTCAACCCTCACAGAAAGATCTATTTTATACTGACTACGAAAGCAACCCCGATTATAGCACTCGTAAAATGGGCACCTATTTTGTGGTCCTTACCTTTCGACCTAACACTATCTATAATAGCTACACCGTTGAAGAGCCTGGGGTCAAATTCGTTTGGCGCATGGGTGATAATGAAATAATGATCAACAAAGATGAATTGAGTATTAATAAAAAGCAATTTGGCAATATTGAAGGCGCTCGAATCGTCAAGATCGACAAGGGAAAAGTTTATATTGACGATAAATATCGAAAGGCGCTTAAGTAAATTTGATATTTTTATCCTTACATTTCACATAATAAGTGACTTAAGTATTAATTATCAATAGATAAGCTTGACGCTAGCATTCATAAGGTTATAGTAGCGACCTTTAAAAGTCAGTTAAACTATAATTTTTTTTTACATTTTAATATTAAGTAATAAAATACATAAACTTTAGGGAAAATACATGCCATCAGAAGTTAGTGCAAAAAAAGGTGAGCCAATCGATAAGGCTCTTAGACGTCTAAAAAAGAAATTAGACCGTGAAGGTGTACTCCGCGAGTTACGTAACCGTCGCTGCTACGAGAAACCAAGCGAAATCAAAAGACGCGAAGGCAAAAGCCTTGTTAAGCGTATCAGAAAAGAGAATCGCGCTCGCTAAGAGAATTGCTGATTCACCCCTTTCAAGCTGGTCTTTATGACCAGCTTTCTTTGTTTATATCGATCCAAAAAGACCCTCCCTCATGAGTAAAAAACGCCTAATCACCTCTGCGCTCCCCTACGTCAATAACGAACCACATCTCGGCAACCTCATTGGCTGTGTTTTATCCGCCGACTGCTTTGCTCGATTCTCTCGCATGCGTAATTACGAGACTTTATATATATGTGGCACCGATGAATATGGAACTGCGACAGAGACAAAAGCGACTCAAGAAGGTTTAAGTCCAAGAGAAATATGCGATAAGTACCACGAAATTCATAAAAATATCTACCAACACTTTAATATCAGCTTCGATGCCTTTGGCAGGACTTCTACAGAAACTCATACGAAAACTGTTCAAGAAATATTTAAGCAAGTCGCTAAAAATGATCGCTTAAAAACCGTAGAAAATGAACAGTTCTACAGTGAAAACATGGATAAATTCCTAGCAGATAGACTTATCAACGGTACTTGCCCTAAGTGTGGGTATGATGACGCCCGCGGCGACCAATGCGATGGTTGCGGTGCACTACTTACTCCCACTGAACTGATTGACCCCAAATGCAGTGTTGATAAATGCACTCCCGTTTTGCGTAAAACTAAACACCTACACCTTGACCTCCCTAGCCTCAGCAATGACCTCGAAGCATGGCAGAACCATTCAATCGAATCAGGCCACTGGCCCAATAATGCCGATACAACAACACGCTCGTGGATGAAACGAGGTCTTGAGTCCCGCGCCATCACACGCGACCTCAAATGGGGCGTCCCTGTCCCATACGAAGGTTTCACTAATAAAGTATTTTACGTTTGGTTTGATGCCCCTATTGGCTACGTCTCCATTACCCGCGAAGCCTTTCCTGAAACATGGCAAAATTGGTGGCACGATCCCGAAAACACTGAGCTTTTTCAATTCATGGCAAAAGATAACATCCCTTTTCACTCAGTAATTTTTCCTGCCACCCAAATAGCCTCAGGTGGCAAATGGACTATGTGTCATCACCTAGCCTCTACTGAATACCTGAACTACGAAGATACTAAATTCTCAAAATCACGTCATATCGGTGTCTTCGGCTCTGACGTCATCGCCTCTGGCATTGACGTTGATCTCTGGCGCTTTTATCTGCTTGCTATTCGCCCAGAAAAACAAGATTCTGCGTTTACTTGGCAAGATTTTTTTGATAAGGTCAACAATGAGTTTTTAGATAATATCGGAAACCTCGTTAATCGCTCACTTGTTTATGCAAACAAAAATTTCTCTGGCCCCATTAAACTAAGCCCTTATACCGATGTACAAAGTGAGTTTATTGGCAAAGCACAAGACTTAATAAAAGATATCACTAAAGCCTACGAAGCCTGCTCATTCCGCGAAGCTATCAGGCTAATTTTATCTTTGGGAAAACTCGGCAATAAGTTTTTCCAAGACGAGGAACCTTGGGTGAAAATGAAAGATGGCAAAGAAGACGAAGTACGCGCATCCATAAACATCCTCGTTCATTTGATTTGTGATATCTCTATCCTTCTCTATCCCGTTATACCCGAAACCTCGAAACGCATTCAGAGTTTCATCAATGTCGAAGATCAATCTTGGTCTAGCTTAGGTGATTTTACTAGACTCGTAGGCAAAGAAGTAAATAAACCGAGTATCCTATTTCCTAAACTCGATACTAAGCGCATCGAAAAATTACGCAGCAAATTTTCTGGTGAATCTGACCCCTTTGAGCTTGTCGACCTACGTGTAGGTCGCATCAACAAAGTGGAACTCCACCCCGAAGCTGATCATCTCTATGTTTTGAAAATTGATCTTGGCGAAGAAAAAGAAAGAACCATTTGTTCAGGCCTCGCCAAACAAATTGACGCCGATAGCTTATTAAATAAGCATGTTGCAGTCGTTGCAAATTTAGTGCCTGCAGAATTACGCGGCATCGCCTCTGAAGGAATGGTACTCTCTGTTGCCAAGAAAAAGAAACTCGAAGTCTTGGATGCTGGACAAATCACTCCTGGTTCTTGCATCCTTCGCAAAGACGAAAAAGAGCACGCCAAGGCTGAGATAATTATAGATCAATTCAAAGAAGTCAGCTTACGAGTCAAAGATGGAATCGCTGTCTGCGATGGAGAAGCTTTGTTCGCCGACGAGCAAGAGCTTAAGACAATAGACATCTTAAATGGCAAGCTAGCCTAATATCATCTCCCGCTGAAAAGCGGGGGACTTTTTATGTGGATTTACCTTGGTCTCTTATCTGCCCTATTCCTGGGAATATATAATATATGTAAAAAACACAGCGTCAGTAACAACGCTGTGTTACCTGTTCTCTGCCTATCTACATTTACAAGTTTCCTCGTCTCCAGCCCCCTATTAATTGCCTCTCGGCTCGAGCTAGAATATATTAGACACTCTACTTTTTATATACCGAGCTTAAGTATTGAACTACACTTATTGATTTTTATTAAATCTGCTATCATCTCCAGCTCATGGCTACTCGCATTCCACGCCCTCAAACACCTTCCCCTAACTATTGTCGCACCCATTCGTTCGGCAGGACCTTTTTTCACCCTTATTGGCGCCGTCTTCCTCTTTCAAGAACGCCCTAATCCAAAACAATGGCTAGGACTTATCATCGTCCTCTTATCTGTTTTCCTGTATTCTTACGTAGGAAAAAAAGAAGGTATTCAATTTAGAAAAAATAAATGGATTCACGCCATTATCTTAGCCACCTTGCTAGGCTCCTCTAGTGGACTTTATGATAAATTCCTTATCCAAGACCATCAGCTTAATGCTCAAAGTGTTCTTACTTGGTTCTCTTTCTACTCCTGCCTGATCTTCACTAGTATTTTCTTTATCATAAGAAAGCCACAAACACCCCATGATTTCAGATGGCGCTGGAGCATCCCCGCTGTGGGCGTTTTATATGTTTAGCCGATTTCTGTTATTTCCGTGCCTTACAAGATCCTCAGGCACTCATCATTCTGCTTTCGGCAGTAAAACGAAGTCAAATTTTGATCACAGTAATTTTAGGAGGGCTCATTTTTAAAGAAAAAAATAAGCGCCAAAAGCTCGTCCCCTTATTTGGAATTATCATTGGTGTTTTTTTAATACTTTATTCAAGCTAAATTCTTATATTGCGCTTAAGGAATAATGGCATACCTTATAGATAGACAATTAAAAGAGTATGGATACACAGACTATGAAAAAAATTCTCAGCTTATTTACATTGATTTTTACCGCATGTTCAAACCCCCAATACAAGGTACCACAAAAATCCCTTCACGAGTTTACTGTTAAAGATATCGACGGTAAAGATATAAACCTAAACACCCTTAAAGGCAAAACTGTCCTAGTGGTTAATGTTGCCAGTAAATGCGGCCTAACTAAGCAATATACAGACCTACAAAAACTCTATGACAATTACAAAGATAAAGACTTCGTCATTATTGGTTTTCCTGCAAATGATTTCATGGGGCAAGAACCTGGAACAAATGAAGATATTAAAAAATTCTGTTCACTAAAGTATGATGTTAATTTCCCCATGATGAGTAAAATATCCGTCAAAGGAGATGACATGGCACCCCTCTATAAATTCTTGGTTTCAGACCCCACTCACGGCGGTAAAATCAAATGGAATTTCGACAAATTCCTAGTTGACCAAAATGGCAAAATTATCAACCGCTTCAGCCCAAGAACTAAACCACTCGATGCTAAAATAACTAAAGCAATAGACGCCTCCCTCTAATAATGCAGCAATTATCAGGATCCGCACAAGGTTTTTTTGGGAGCCTAATGATTTTTTTAATGAGGCTGTGGCGCTTTATTGCCTTAAGTCTCTTAGCAATTGTGGCCATCATACTAGGAGCCACAGCCTTTTTGATCATCATTGTACCTCTGATCATTTACCTGCTTATCACGAAAAGAAAATTCATTCATGTTCTTCGTAAGAATAAAGCTAAATTCACCTCTACTCAATCACAACGATCTAATAGTCAAAGCACTTTTAATACTTTCACAAATAATTCGACTACTCCTACACGAGAAGAGGAAGAAGTCGATATTGACATAGCAGCTAAATAACAGGCTGTACTTACTTAAATAGCTCCACTTCTTCTGGACTCATATCGCGCCATTCTCCCTCGGGAAGCTCAGGATCTAAAGCAAGATCACCGATTTGCTCTCTATGTAAACTTTTCACCATATTGTTTACCGATTCAAACATGCGCTTGACTTGATGGTAGCGCCCCTCGGTGATTTTTAAACGATAAGTCTTTTCTCCGAGTCGCTCAATTTTTGCCGGAGCAGTGATTTTGTCATCTTCATCTAAGTAAAGCCCTTCTTCTAAACTTTGCATATCTTCTTGACTAAGCTCCCCTGCACTCCCCACCAAATAACTCTTTTCACATTTTCTTTTTGGAGAAGTAATTCCATGAGCCCACGTTCCATCATCAGTCAATATAACCAAACCCGTAGTATCTATATCTAATCGTCCACAGGAAAACGGCTCCCTACTAGCTAAAGATGCCGGCAGTAATTCAAGGACAGTTTTTAAACGCTCATCTTTGGCAGCACAGACATAACCCTTAGGCTTGTGCATCATAATATAAATCTGTTCGCGATACTGCAAAATCTCATCATCAAAAACAACTTCATCATTCGCTAAATCCACGAGAACTTTACCCGACTTCTGAGGAATATTATTAATCTTACCATAGCCATTTTTAAGTGCTCTTGTCGCTTCTGAACGCGTTAATCCAGTGCATTTTGAAATCATTTTATCTAAACGAATTTTTGCCTTTAATTTTGCCATCTTATTTACCTTTGAATAATTTAATCACAAGTAAAACCTCATTGCGATTTACGCAAGCCCACATCTCTAGTTTAAGCTCATGATTGATGACCTTGTAAGTCATCAAAAACGGCATATTTTTCAGCCAAAATTATAAGGAACACGATAATGGACCCCGATTTATTTAATCTCAGTGGACTCCCCGACCCCCAAGAAAATGCCCCTGAAGAAGAAGCCATCTCTATGACTGACTTACTCGATCAACTTTACTCAGATGTAAGCGCTATGGTAAATAACGAAGAGACTGACCCAAAATCTGTAGAAGTAGCTTGGTTCACAGGAGAAAAAGTCCGTAAAGTCCTTGGCTTCATACAGAGTTCTCCTAAAGCACCTGAGGCACTTCAAGAACTAACAAAACATTTAGAAGAAATCACCAAAGGTAAAATCACTCCCGAAAACACCCTTGATTATGTTCGTTTTGCCGAGACTTGCCCAGACATTCAAATAGTTTCTCGCCTCAGCGAGCACCTACAACTCGCTCATTTCCTCACAATAAGTGCATTAGATGATGACATGCACAGAGTTTTTTACAGCGAAAAATGCTTTAGTGAAAAATGGACTGTTGAAGCTCTGAAATCTGCTATTTCTAAAAAAAATTTTGAAAGCGAATACGAATAGCTCACTCAATTCCTCAAGTAAATACTTCACCAAGACGGCCACTAGAATCTCCAAATGACTCTACCGGCACAGCTGTATGATTAAGCATACTCAACCATAAATTGGCCAAAGGCGTTTCGCGTGATTTAAAAGCAAAATGCTGGCCAGTTTTTACTCCACCACCTCCGCGACCCGCAAGAATAAGCGGCGTATTCATTTGATCGTGAACACAGCGAATTCCACCACCATATGCTAGCAAAGAGTGATCCAGTAGACTCCTGCCATAAACGTCTTTAGTACTTTTCATTTTACCCAACAAATAAGCTAAGAGCTCCGACTGAGCTTTATCACGTGCCTCTGATGCTTCACGACGCGCATCAAAGCCCTTATAATGGCTCATAGAATGCGTTGGCATATTTTTGATATCTAGATCATTCAGTATCGCGCCCAAAGGTTGGCGATAACTAATAACTCTCGTTGAGTCTGTTTGCATTGCCGCAACCATCAAGTCATACATCGAGCGAATCCCTGCAATCCCCGTCAATTGTGCTTCAGGCTTCTGTAAGTTCACTTTGGGCTTTTCTTTGCCTGCCCAGACATATGCGCGCTTCAAATCTAACTCCATCGAGCGAATCGATGTAAGGTATTCATTGATTTTTTCACGATCATTTTTACTAATCTTTTTATTAATACTTCGAATATCTTCATACACAGAATCCAAAATACTTTTCTCCTCAAGAATCTGCTTCCTTCTTTCTAGCAAACTCAGTCCACCATTACCAAAAAGTTTTTCAAAAACCTCTATCGGATCTCGTTCACCCGCAAGCGGAGTACCTTTGGCATCCCAAGCCAAAGAAAGCCCAGGGCCTAAGCCCCCCTCGCCCTTAGTAGAGAGTTCTAGTGATTTAAACCTTGTACTTCGCCCCGAATATTCCGCCGCAACTTGATCACAAGAAATACTATTTTTAAACTGGGTTGTAGGATCTCGATAAACATTTGCCGAAGTCAACCACGTCGTTGTTCCCGAATGCACACTTCCAGGAAAATATTTATTTGACAAATTACTTAAAACAGAAAAATCTTTGCGGTATTTCTCCAAAGGCTTCAAGCCTGCAGGCATTTTATAATGAGCTCCCATCTCCTTGGGAAACCAAGTTTCCTCTGTAACACCGTAGGGAAAACCTAAAAAAACAAGCCTCTTCGGCACCTTGCCTGCAGATCTCCTCGGGGCTGACATAGCTTCAAGCATCGGCAGTGCAATACTCGCACCGACACCACGTAAAACTGTTCTTCGCGAAATAGCTTTAAACATCTATCATCCCCTTATTTTAAATGAAAGGCATCACTTGTTGCCACTGCATACAGCAGTGCTCTTGCCCCATAATCATTTTTAATTGTATATTGAAAAATATCTTCCACTAGCTGCGAATCTTGAAAGCCGACTGGACGACCCAAGCCATAAGTCAACATCGCTTTAATTAAGCCTCTAAGCATATCTTCTCTTTGCGTCATTAAGCCTTTTCGCATTTCGACAAAGCCATCAAAAGGCGTCGCATCAGGCAGCCTTCCTTCTGAATCAATCGCGCTATATGTAACTTTTTTCTTTTTGCCAGGAACCGCCTCTTGAGTGCGCCATTTACCCACTGTATCAAAGTTCTCCATGCCAAAACCTAAAGGATCAATCAAATCGTGACAGGAAGCACATTGAGGCAAAGCTGAGTGAGCTGCTATCGATTTTCGTACTGTATCAATTTGCTTTCCCAAATCAATATCCAACTGAGGCACATTCGGAGGAGGAAGCATTTGGGGCCTATTAAGAAATTTCTTCAATACATACGCTCCCCGCTCAACGGGCGAAGTTCGATCACCATTGCTTGTCATCGTAAGTACAGATGAGTGACTCAACATTCCTCCCCTCTTACTATCTTTATCAAATCTTTCCAAACGAAATCCACTCTCGCCTTTTGGGGCTAAGCCATAAAAGATGGCCATACTATCATCCACAAGAGTAAAATCTGAGTGAATCAAATTATCGAGACTTAAATTTTTCTGGAAGAGTTCATTAATAAAAAGTTGACTTTCTTTTATCGAGCTCAATTTCACAGCATCATTATAAGAGCGATAAATATTTTGATTGACTGCAATTTCTAAAACTTTTTCTAATTCAAACCATTGACTTGCAAAACCCCCGATGAAACCTTGGAATTTATCATTTTCGACCATTCGGTCGATTTGCTGCTTCAAAATTGTGGGACGATGCAAAACACCCTTTTGCGCTAATCGCATAAGCTCTTCATCTGGCATACTACTCCACAAAAAATAACTGAGCCTAATCGCTAATTCACGATCATTTACCCAAGTGCGTTTTTCTCCACTCTCTTCTACCATATATAAAAAATGACCCGATGATAAAATCGTGCTTATTGGTCGTACTAAAGCCTCTTTCATAGATTTCTTTGTACTGAACTCTTCTCGAAATACCTTCATCACACGTTTGACATAAGCATCACTAACTTGAGCTCCACGAAAAGCTTTTTTTGCAAAATTAACAAGGATGATTCCTGCTTTCTTTTCTGCTTGAACAAGATCATTTTCATCTTCATTCATAAAAACCTCCTCACCCTTACTTCTATTAATTGGCCCTATAAATTCTATACGATCAATCCAAATACCATCAACCCCCTCATGATTTTTATCGGCACGCTTATTTAGCTTTTTGCCTTCTACTGGGACTAACATTTCAAATGGAACAGATAAAATGAGTTTCTCACCCTTTTTATCATCAGAGATCTTTACGAGGACCTCATTAACCTGCCCTTCCTCTAAAGATTTAAACACAGGGATAGCCGCCAAGGTCACGGCGGTTTTCCTGCCCCCCATAGCGACCTTTAAATAGGCCGATTTAACATTCGCTTTATGTAAAGCGCTGTGAACCCTCAGGATATATTCACCTGGCGGCACCTGCTTTGAAAAATCAAGCTCAAAACGCTGTAAGTTCCCGTTAAAGCCATTGGAATAAGGAAAGAGTAATCCTCCCTTTTTAGTCACTTCCATATCTACATAATTATTCCATGGGCTATGAAGGCCATCCCTCAAAGCACCTTTCAAACGATTTTTTAAAGCGACCTCATCAGCTTGTTTATACTTAGCTAAAACTTGCTTCATGGGCAAAGCTTTCATATCATTTTCTATATCTTGCTGACGCTTAATATTTTTTTTGATTTTCTTCATTTCTTTATCAATGCGCGACGCCAATAGATCTTCCAACTCAAAACTGTAGACCTTAGGTAAACGTTTTTCTTCTGATTGCATTTTCATCGCTTTCTTCACAGCTTCTTCTGCCGATTTAAAATATTGACGCACCTGAAAAGGTGAAATTGATAAAGCCTCCCCTACCGTATCAAAACCATTGTATAAATTATCTTCTGGAATAGCCTCAACATCGACTTCTACACCCAATAGTTCATACATAGTTCGTTGATATTCTCGGCGATTGAGGCGGCGAATTGTCGCGACCCCCTTTTGAGACGCAAAGTGTAAGCGCGCAGTGCTTAAACTCTCACTCAAAGAACGAATCACGCCACTCATCTCTTTTACTTCCGGTTGATCACTTTTTTTCGGGGGCATCTGAGCTCCATTCAATGTATCGAGCACGTCCTGCCAATGCTGTACATCTCCCGGTGTTTTTAAAGCATACGCTAAAGTATCGAGCCTCATTCCACCTTTCTGTTTTTTCACCCCATGACACTCGGTACAATACTTATCAAAAAAAGGGCTTACACGATTTTTATAATCACTTATTTTTAAAATATCTAGATTGGTTTTTTCTTTAGGAAGATGCTTTCCCCTAAGGGACGAGAAATCCTCTAAATCAACTTTTAGTTTATTGAATTCAAGTCCAGAATCAATCTTAGCAAAGTTTTTAATAATTTCACTAATTGCCGACTCTTCTAAATCTTTCGCCTGATAAAGGCTCCGCCCTTTGGGACTTATATCTTCAGTGATCTCCACTTCTTTTTTCGTGACTTGGTCGAGGACCTCACCTTTAGCCTCTTCAGGAACGAGTACTTTTTCACTAAGTTTGGTACTAAGAGTGATTTCCGGCTTAATGTTATCGCTATTTAAAAATAAATAATAAGCCGCTCCCACTAGAGCACAAAATATAAATCCGAGTATCATCGGGACTTTAGATTTTTTTTGCGATCGACGCAAAGCCTTACGCTTTTTAGTTTTGACTTGGTCGATTTTTATCTTGGTCGATTTTTTCACTTCTGGGGATTTTGTAGCTAGTCCTACTTGCGGTGCTGATTTTTGCTCCTCAGAACAGTCATTATCACAGGATGCCGCAGGAACACTCTCCTGCGGGCAGGCCGTTTGTTCGAGGACACATATATAAGCATCGCAGGAACAAGCCAATTTATGATTAAATGCCTCTCGATCAAGAAGTAAATTCCTTTGACAACTTGGACAAGAAACTTTAATCTCAGGCGTACCCAGTGGAACCGTAAAATAACTCCCTCCACAAGAACAATGAGGTTTATTATTTTTCCATTCTAATTCTTTTTTACAAAATACACATTTTTGTCTTTCTGAATCTACGGTCATTGATTTACCTAGCTCTCATTCATATTGGTCTAGAAAACAATCTCTACCTTAAACACTACGAAAGCTAAATGAGCTATATGACATCTACTGGATTAATTTGCCCCTTTCGCAAAATAAATCACTAAGTCATTAGATCATTTCTTCACTTAGACCTTTCTCATCAATTTCGAGCATAGCTTCATTATTTTGACGCTGATCAAATAAAAAAGCCCCGTACTTCCAAGAGAAGTACGGGGCTTTTAAAAAGCTGGGGTTTTAACTAATGATTAGTTAAGACCCTTGCCGTTAAGATCTTCAAATGCCTGAACGATACGAGCTACAAAAGTCTCTTGACCTTTACGTAACCATACGCGTGGATCATAGTTCTTTTTGTTAGGCTTATCAGCGCCATCAGGATTACCGATTTGACCCTGAAGGTAAGCTTCTTTCTCTTTGTAGAACTTCATTACACCTTCCCAAGTTGCCCACTGAGTATCAGTATCGATATTCATTTTGATAACGCCATAGGAAATAGCTTCAGTAATTTCTTTCGGACTTGAACCTGAACCACCGTGGAAAACGAAATCTACAGGGTTTTCACCAGTATTGAATTTTTCTGTAATGTAAGCCTGTGAATCACGGAGGATTGTAGGAGTCAACTTAACATTACCAGGCTTGTAAACGCCATGTACGTTACCGAAAGAAGCCGCAATCGTGAAATTAGGGCTGATTTTGCTGAGACGCTCATAAGCTTCTGAAACTTCAGAAGGCTGAGTGTAGAGCAAAGATGCATCCATGTCAGAGTTATCAACGCCGTCTTCTTCTCCGCCAGTACAACCGAGTTCGATTTCGAGAGTCATGTCCATTTTAGCCATACGCTCAAGGTATTTTTCACAAGTAGAAAGGTTTTCTTCAAGTGACTCTTCCGAGAGGTCAATCATGTGTGAAGAAAAGAGTGGCTTTCCAGTTTCAGCGAAATGCTTTTCAGAAGCATCGAGCAAACCGTCGATCCAAGGGAGAAGTTTCTTTGCCGCGTGATCAGTGTGAAGGATAACAGGAACGCCATAGGCTTCTGCAACTTCGTGAACGTGCTTTGCACCAGAGATAGTACCGATAACTTGAGCTTTTTGACCTTCCATCTTCAGACCTTTACCAGCGAAGAAAGCCCCGCCACCGTTAGAGAACTGAATAATAACGGGAGAACCGACTATCGCAGCCGCTTCAATAACACCGTTTACAGAGTCTGTATTAACACAGTTTACTGCAGGAAGAGCTGCTTTGTGTTCTTTACATACATCAAAAATTTTTCTTAGGTCGTCACCAGTTGCAACGCCAGGTTTTACAGAATCGAATACTTTAGCCATGTTATTTACCTCTTTAGGTTTTCTTTTATTTTTAGAAAATTTTGTTTTGTTTAGATTGACGCCCTAAAACTAATTATAAGGGCTTATAAAGCAAGCTTTATTTAAAGCCTAGTGTGTCTTAATTTTTTTGTACGAAGCTCTTTTGATAAAGAACAAAAGCATCGCGATTCCCCATTTCAGCTGATTTTTTCAACATAATCTCGGCTTGGTCACGATTGGCTTTCAAGTACTCACCAGCTAAATAAATACGTCCCAATTCATAGAGCGCATCCGCATGATTCTGCAGTGCCGCTTTTTGATAGTAAATTATAGCTTTATTAATATCCTTTTTTACGTCCTCTCCAGTTTCGTACATGTAAGCTAAAACATAAATAGCTTGCGCATAATTTTGTTCCGCTGCACGCTGGTAATAATCTAAGCCTCTTGCTACATTTACTTTAGTCCCAATACCACGAATGTGGCATACGCCTGCATTGTATAGGCCACTTGAATTCCCTAAGCGCGCCGCTTTCTCATACCAGGTATAAGCGATTTCTAAATTTGCAGATACACCTGAACCTACAGAGTAGCAATTCCCTAAAGCCACTTGTGCAGGAGGATAATTTTTATTTGCTGCACGTAAAAACCATCTTATAGCAACTTCATTATCTTTACGCACCCCAATACCATTCTGATAACAGTAAGCAACCCGAGCTTCTGACGTAGAGTTACCATTATCGGCAGATAACATTAACCATTTCAAAGCTTCCTTGCGATTATATACGGAAGGATACTCTTGGTTATTTGAAAACTCTGCCATTTTTAGTTGAGCATCAGCATTGCCTTTTTGCGCACTTTCACGATAGAGAGCAATAGCATCAAGCACTCTCTTGGGACCGCCTAAACCACGTTCATAATATTCTGCAAGACGACTGATAGCTCGGTAATCTTTTATCAAAGATGCTTCTTGAAAATAACGTATGGCTTTTTTGTAATCTTCTCTTCTATCCAATAGTAATGCTGCGTTAATATTGGCCTGTACTAGACCAAAATCCGCCGCTTTCATATAGTATTTCAAGCCTTCATCTTCGCTCTTCTCGACGCCATCTCCTCTGATATAGAGGTTGGCCAAGTTGTACATGCACTGACGATGATTTTTATCTGCACCTCGGCGCCACCACTGAGCGGCCATTGCAGTATCTTTTTCCAAACCCAAACGACCATAGAAATAATTATTACCCAATTCTAAGATTGCCGTTTTGCTCCCCGCTTCAGCTGCTTTTTCAAGTTTTTCGAGACGCTTCTCTTGTACTTTTTCACGCTCATCCTTCTTGACTTCGTCATCTACTATCGGATCCTGAGTCTTGACTTCGTCTATGGGCGTTAAATCCAGGTTTCGAGCAGTTTGCGCATAGACCGAGAGATTACTTAAAAACAGAACCATGAGGATGATTCTAAAACTTGTAAACATTTAGGACCTCTTTTATTAAGATATTTAATCATTTTAACTTCGCATATAATACTCTAGGAATTACTTTTTGCGATAATATAAAATTCAAAGCATAGGTTAAATCCCATGAATCAGAAGAACTCTCTTGAAAGCTTATTAAATAAACTCAAAGATAAAGGCATTAAGGAAACACAGATACTTCTTGAGTTAGAAAGATCATTCCTCGATACCGACCCGGCCACTTTTATCGATCATCAACGAGAAGAAAGATGTGGTTATCCAGAGGTGATATATGGCTTGCACAAAAGTGCCGAGCGAATCCTTTCGGCGAGTCGAGAAATTCTTAAACTCAAAACGAATGTCCTTATCAGTCGTATTAATCAAGAAAAGGCAAACATTCTTATCACTGAATTCCCTGATGCTTTTTATTGTGAAACAGCACAAATTGCCTATATAGGTGACTTCATTCAAAAATTTGATTCCAAACTCCTCATTATCAGTGCGGGAACTAGTGATGAATCAGTAGTTAAAGAAGCCTATTATTCGGCTCTCGCATTTGGCTTAAAGCCCACGCTCATTCAAGACCTAGGCGTTGCGGGACTCCACCGACTCTTAGCTTACAAAGACGAGCTTTCACAGGCGGACTGCATCATTGTGGCCGCAGGAATGGAAGGCGCTCTTCCCAGTGTTGTCGGAGGCCTGACGACCGCTCCCATCATCGCAGTCCCCACTAGCGTTGGCTACGGAGCCAACATGGAGGGCGTCACCACGATGATGGCGATGCTGAGTTCTTGTGCATCAGGGCTCAGCGTGGTGAATATTGACAATGGCTTTGGTGCGGCTTACGCGGCCTTAAGAATGATAAAAACTTTTGAGAAAAAATGAATCCTTCCTTCAACTTTAAAGATGCTGAAACATATCTTGATTCCCTACTCGTTTTTGGGATCAAACTTGGCCTAGAAAACATGGTGAGCCTCAATCAACTCTTAGGTGACCCCGCTTCTTCCTTAAAATTCATTCACGTCGCTGGCACCAACGGAAAAGGCTCTACTTGTGCGATGATCGCAACTGCCTGTAAATATTCTGGACTAAAAACAGCTTTTTACTCATCTCCTTACTTGGTCAACTTCTTGGAACGATGGCGAATCAATGGCACCCCCATCCAAGAAGAACTCTATTTAGAAGCTATCCAAGAAATTATGCTAATTGAAGATCAGTTAATCGAAATCACCGGAGTTAAACCCACCTATTTCGAAGTACTTACCGC
Organism: Lentisphaera profundi; assembly: GCF_028728065.1. Classification (GTDB taxonomy): domain Bacteria; phylum Verrucomicrobiota; class Lentisphaeria; order Lentisphaerales; family Lentisphaeraceae; genus Lentisphaera; species Lentisphaera profundi. Next base: position 1,977,012 of record NZ_CP117811.1, read on the forward strand.
GGCGGCTTTAATTATTTTCCAAAAAGAAAAATGTGAGCTCGTTGTTTGGGAAACAGGCATGGGAGGACGACTCGACGCCACCAATATCGTCAATCCCCTCATGAGCATTATCACCAATATCGCCATGGATCACGGCTCTTATCTAGGTGAAACCATTGAAGAAGTCGCATCGGAAAAAGCCGGGATAATAAAAGCAAACACCCCCTTTATTTGCGGTGAACTCGACCCCAAACTCAAAAGTATCTTTGCGCAAAAAGCACAAAAGTCATCTCAATACTACATGGATACTGATTTCCTAAGCCATCGCCAGGGCACGGACATTCAATATCAAGGCACCCATGAACTAAATTATAAGCTCCGTTTACTTGGTGACCACCAAGTCAGTAACTCTTCTATTGCCATTAAAGCTTTAGAAGTACTGGAAGATCAAGGCATCTTAGAATCTGCGATCATCGCTGCGAAAGGTATTCAATACGCCCATTGGCCTGGTCGCATACAAGAACTCCCCAATCAAATTTACGTCGATGGCGCACACAACCCTGCAGCAATGGAAAAACTAAGCCATTGCTTTACTGGGAAAAAATTCACTGTCCTTTGTGGCATGATGGAAGATAAAGACATAAAAGCCACGCTAAAAAAGCTCGCTCCTATCTGTAAGAATTTCATCGCCATTCCGATCAATATCCCTAGAGCTATCCAAGCAGAAACTCTTGCTGACATCGCTAAGGAAACTTTAAATTGCCCCTGTAGTTTTCAGAATAATTGGGAAACTTGTATCAATAACATCGAAGGAAAGGTCTTAATCACTGGCTCTCTCTATTTATCCGGAGAGGTATTAAGCAAACTAGCCCCTGACAGCGCCTTAAGATGCGATATTCTTGAATAATACCAGCGCTAACACAAGTACCAATAACGCAATAATAATATAGATTTTTTTTCGCGATAAACCCTTGGGTTCATTCACTTTATTCTCTGCATGCTCAATCATTAGATTTTCGATCTCTAATTTTTTTGTCCCTGTTAAATCAAAACAGGTATCAAAATGAATAGGTCTTATCGAATCGTGAAACCTGTGCCTCAAATCAATTAAATCTTGATGCACTTCTTCCATTGTCTGATAGCGATCCTCAGGCTTATAAGCCATACATTTCTTAATCAGCTCGCAGAAGCCTTCACTAAGATCAGGGTTCAACTCACTAGGATCAGGCGCTCCCTGTTCAAAATTTTCATTAATTATAGCTTGAACACCCTCAACTTGAAACGGTTTCTGACCCGTAACCATGAAAAATAAACTGGCTCCAAGAGAAAATATATCTGCTCGACCATCAGCATTTGCTGCATCCAAAGCTTGTTCAGGGGACATAAAGTGCGGCGTACCCAAACCGGTCTTGGTCATAGTTAAGCTCGGAGAGCTCTTTTCGATATTTTGTAGCTTCGCCAAACCCAAATCACCCACTTTATATAAACCATCGACTGAAATCATTATATTATCGGGCTTAATATCCCTATGTATAATCCCATGATGATGCGCCACGCTCATAGCACGTGCCACTGACTCACCTATATCAATTGAGTCTCGCTCAGAATAATTGCCATTTCTTTTCATTTCCAGAAAAATACTAGAGCTCATCTTTTCCATTACGTAATAAGGGTGATCATTTTGATCATTCCCACACTCCATAACTCGAACTAGATTAATATGCTCAATTGAGGCGGCTAAACGAGCTTCTTGAATAAAACGCTTAGCTGATGCTGGCTTCTCCGTCACATCTCTAAAAAAAACCTTGATCGCAACTGGAATATTTAATACTTCATGGCGCGCGGCATAAACCTTACCCATGCCACCCACACCCAAGGGGCCCTCAATTTTATATGGACCTACATATTCAGGAATTGTTTCATTATCAGAACGAGTACTATTGTCTTCCATATAATTATACGAGCTTATTGTTTTATATAACTTTAAATCTATTTAATAGTGTATATTTTAACAGTGTGTAAGACAACTTCAATACTAATATATATAAAGGATTCAACTAATGTCAGATAACTCTCTCACAAAACAAGGCTACAGCAACGAGGACGCTTACATTAAAGAGAAAGAAATCGCTCTCCGCGCAGAAAGAGATGAACTCAGAGCTGTACAAGCAAAAGAACAAGCAAAAGAACTTCACTGGATGCGCTGCCCTAAATGCGGCGGTCAGATGGAAGAAAAAGATATGGAAACAATGAAAATCGATATCTGCAATTCTTGCGAAGGCATGTACTTCGATAAGGGTGAATTCGAAATCGCTTCAAAGTCACTCGAATCTCATACTGTTTTTGATAAAGTTGCTAGCTTCCTGAAGTGGTAAAATGAGACACTGCGTCCGTGCGTTCACGAAAGAACCTGTCCTAAAAGAACAGCTCGAAAGAGCCATCGATTATGCACGCTACGCGGCCTCATCTAAAAATATGCAACCTTGGCAACTCACTATTTGCCAAGGAAACATATTACAAAGTCTATCTAAAGACCTTATTGATGCCGTTTACTCCGGAGTCCCGCCCGCATCAGAACTAGGCGAAAGCAAAGAAAACCCCATCCCTCAAGTCTACATGGATCGGGCTAGACAGTGTGGCTATTCACTTTTTCAGCACAAAGCCATTGAACGCCATGACAAAGAAGCTCGCCTCGAACACTGGTGTGAAAACTACCGTTTTTTCGGTGCCTCCACAGTCATACTCTTTTATTACGACCATAAGCTTCCCTCCCACTGCTTGATAGACATGGGTATATTCTTAGAACGCCTTATGCACGGCCTGGAAAAAGAAGGCTTATCTTCTTGTCCTCAAGCATCACTGGTCGCATTCCCCGACATTCTAAAAAAACATATTGAAATGCCCGAAAACCTAAGCCCCATCTTTGGCCTATCCCTTGGCCACGAAGACCCCGAAGGAAAGGTGAATCAATTTCGCACCGAGAAGCTAGAAATTAATGATTTCACTAAATGGCTAAATTAAATAAGTCTCAGACTTGTAGATCCCTCATAACAAGGCAAAGTCACTGCGAAAAACAACCAGCCCATTAAAAGATGGACAATAAGAAAAAATTCATTAAAATTTTAAGTATCTTTATGACCCTTCTCTACCTACTCAACATGAGTGGAGCTAGGAGCAACGTGGTCTCATCTCTTATCCGCCCTCTCCTTCCCTATAAATGTAGTGGCCATGGCTGCGCATGTGATATAGCAGGAAAAGAACTAGCGGGCTGTGCTTGCTTTGGTATCATTGAAGAATCAAATGAAAAAGCTGATTTAAATACTTGCACTCCAGAAATTAAATCATGCTGCTCAGCAGAAAAAGAAGAACACACCCCTAAGAACAACGACTCCACAATAGATAAGACCGGCTGTGACGGCCTACTCTCAGACCTTTATGAAATGCTTGACAGGCATCTAAACTTCCAGATTCACGCATCGACTACCACTCACTATTTCATCTACCCATCAAGCCCCATAAAACTCCTAGCTTATCAACAAGTCAAACTCATCGCTTTAGATAAAATCCCCATTGTGTAGTCCCTCGCAGTCTGTCGGACTTTGAGCTTCGTAACGAAAAAGGGACCGAATAAAGCAGGTTTTTGTCCGAAATGAGACGAATATTGAACATATTTAACGATTTTCGGGCATGGATCCGGCAAAGTTCGGCGGTTTTGTAGTCGAACGGAGAGAAGTCCGACAGGCTGCTAGCCAGAGTGATATTTACTGGTGCTTTTGTCCTACGACAAACTAAAAATTTTTCACTCTGACCATAGCTCCTATGATTTTTCTACCTTAAGAAAATACCCCACACACTTACGCCCACTAACCCACACATCTTCATGTATGGGTATACTCCGTGCGTACAACTCCACTTTAAAGAAACTACACAATGAAAAAATTACTTGCTTTATTATCATTAAGCTCCATAAGCTTATTAGCTCAAGTCACCAAACACGAAGACCACAACCAAGCCTGTCCTTGTAATGAATCTCACGATGTTCTCCACTATGCTCCTGCAGGAGTCATGGGTGCCCACATTCACCAAAAAGGCGAATGGATGATTGGTACTCGATCAATGTTCATGGAAATGGATGGCCTTAGAGATGGCACTAATCGAGTCTCCAATAACAAAGCCCATGGCGACTACATGGCTGTACCCAAAGACATGAAGATGCAAATGCACATGCTCGACATCATGTACGGCCTCAATGACGACTGGACACTCACCTTGATGATCCCATGGGTACGCTATAGCATGAACTTAAATCGCCGTATGACCATGGGAGGTAACACCACTAATACTAATTTCAAAACACGTAACGAAGGACTAGGCGACATCAAGCTTGGAAGTATTTATCGTGCTTATGATAATGGTTCAGATCAAGTATTACTTGGCCTCACGCTCAATCTCCCTACTGCTGATGTTGATGCAGAATCGAACACTCCCATGGGTGATAACACTCGCTTAGGCTATCCCATGCAAATTGGATCCGGTACATGGGACCTCATCCCCTCAGTTGTGTATAACAAATTCTACTCAAACTGGTCCTGGGGTACTAAACTTGAAGCTATCCTTCACACAGGAGAAAATAGTGAAGGCTACCGCAGAGGCGATAAGCTCACATCAAACCTCTGGGCCTCGAGAGCACTCAATCCTGTATTTGCCCTGAATTCTCGCATAGAATTCAATGCTTGGGAAGATTATCGCGGCGACGACGATAAGCTAAAACCCATGAGTGGTATGAACCCTGTTGCCGATGCCGATCTGCGCGCAGGTAAAAACGGCTCAGTTTTTGCAGGCTTTACGTGGAAAACTTGCGAAAAGAGTCGAGTTCAATTCGAAGCAGGCGTCCCTGTTTATCAAGAGATTGATGGCCCGAACCTAGAAACAGACTACACAGTTAATATAAACTTCCTGTATTCATTCTAAGTCACCTTTGCTGTATTCACCTAGTCGAGCGACTAAGTGAATACACACAAAACTATCATAGTTAATGAGATGCAAAACTATGATCTCAACAACTGAATAAGTAAAAATATCCCTCCGTGAAATCTCGTCATTATTTTTTTCATTTTTTATCAAAAAGCAACTTGCAGAAAACAAGTACCGAATTACTTTGGCGTCGTTTCGGAGCGTAGCGCAGTCTGGTAGCGCGTTTGGTTTGGGTCCAAAAAGTCGCGAGTTCGAATCCCGCCGCTCCGACATTTTATTTCTTTACCAGGAAATAAACCCCTTGTTTTCCTCACGGAAAATGTTTTACAGATTAAGTCTGTTTTTAAGACTTGATTTTCACATCGGAGCGTAGCGCAGTCTGGTAGCGCGTTTGGTTTGGGTCCAAAAAGTCGCGAGTTCGAATCCCGCCGCTCCGACTCTTTTTTAATTTTAACTATTAAATTAAATTTCATGAGTCTATATAAATCCACATTTCCTGCAGTTTTACTTATTGAAAGCGACCCTCAATTGAGCGAGTTTTTCAGTAGAATGATAAGTAATTGTGGCTATGAAGTTTTAACAATAAGCCACGAAGAAGAGTTCGAAAATCTAAACAAAGACGAGATCGAAATTATACACGCATGTATAATCAATGAAATCACTGATCATACTAAATTTTTTGAAACCTACGAAAAAAGCTTTCGTTTACACAATATCAAAAAAGCTCCCATCATCTTAATCACTGCTGGCGACGAAGACCTTGATCCTATTATTGTATCGAAAACTTTTCACATCTCAAGAAAAATGAATTTCAATTTCTCGGAATTAACTGACAAAATCCACGATGCGATCTTAGTTTAAAATCGACAAAATCACTCCTTTTACAACTGCAAATTTTTGATTTCACTTTATAGTCTCTAAAAATTTAAGGACATAATTATGGATAACTGTATTTACTGTAAAATATCTGAGAAAAGAGAAAGTGCCGACATCGTCTATCAGGACGATACTTTCTGTGCCTTCTTACACCCCACGCCTATCAATCACGGCCACATTGTCCTCACACCTTCAGAGCACTGCACCAGCCTAACGCTCTTAGATGACGAAACTTACTCAAAGCTCCATTGCCTAGCAAGAAAACTAGCTAAAGCCACCTTAAAAACAAAACAATACGATGGCTTCAACATCCAGTATAACCACGGCGAATGCGCCGGCCAAGACGCCTTGCACGCTGCTATTCATATCATCCCAAGAATTGGCACCGATGGATTCTATCTCAACTGGAGAATGCAAGACCCCGAGTCTGCTGAAAAAAGAAAAGAACTCGCGGAATTCATTCATAGTAAAACTATTTAATGGATGCGAGATACTCACTATTTTTAACTGAACTCAGTGAAGACAACCCTCAATACTCAATCAAATCACTGCTCTTTATTTGTCGAGGCATAGAGTTTTTTAACCAGACGCAAACAAGTAATGATAGCGACACGATCCTCAATAGCCTCTATTTACATGCTTTTAATGAATACGGGCCCCTCGCCCTCTTCACCCTAAATAAGCTCAATTTCTACAAAAACTCAGACTTCGTCACCGCCATCAATCTGCTCATTGAGAAAAAAATTTTTACGGGCATCGAAAAACTCGAAATCACAGCCCAAGTAAACGAACAAAATTTAAGCTCAATAATCCAAAAAAAGGCACTGCCTGAGCCTGCTTTTTGGCCGAAAATAAAAAAAGTGAATAATTTTCAAAGATTTCTCAAAATCTGACTGGCAGAAAAACAATTTCGGCTTATTATCTACCCGTCGCCAGCATAGCTCAGTTGATAGAGCAGCTGACTTGTAATCAGCAGGTCGTCGGTTTGAGTCCGACTGCTGGCTCTCTAAAGCACTTACATTTATGTAAGTGCTTTTTTATTCCCATCATCCCTAAGCCTAAATAGAAATACGCCCAAACCCCTGAACTAACTTTAGAAGATTTACGTAGACATCCTGCTCATGGAACTTTATAACTTTTCACAGCAATACTCGTACAACTTTCGAAAAAAGTCATAAGTCAATGTGGACCAAAGATCAAGACAATTGATAAATGTAGCTCACGGATTCAGAACATCAATAAATGAATACTTTTGTGTACTTATGCGCTTAATCTGACTGGCAGAAAAACAATTTCGGTTTATTATCTACCCGTCGCCAGCATAGCTCAGTTGATAGAGCAGCTGACTTGTAATCAGCAGGTCGTCGGTTTGAGTCCGACTGCTGGCTCTCTAAAGCACTTACATTCATGTAAGTGCTTTTTTATTTTCATCCTCCAGTATTATTTCTGTTAATTTTAAGTGAAATTAGCTCACCATCCCTTCCCTACAAAGAATAATAGTGCTAATACACAAGTACATTAATCGAATATTCGTAGATCTAACTGGATTGCACCACATGAAAAGCTTTAAATTAATCATCAGCATACTACTGCTAAATTGCATATTACTTGCAAATGAGCTCGATGATAATTTAAGCTTAGAAGACTTAATGAATATTGAAGTAACGAGTATCTCTAAAAAAGAAGAAAGTGCTTTCACTGCCTCATCAGCTATATACGTCATTTCACAGGCAGAAATGAAAAGCAAAGGCGCAAGCAACTTAGCCGAAGCACTCAGAGGAACTCCAGGCGTACAAGTCTCCAGAAGAACGAATAACTCCTGGGAAGTGAGCATCAGGGGCTTTGATAGCCTTTATTCAAACAAGCTTCTCGTTCTCATCGATGGACGCACTGTTTACACCCCTATCTTTTCAGGAACCTATTGGAATTTCACCAATTACCCAATCGCAGACATCGAGCGAATTGAAGTCATCCGAGGTCCCGGTGCATCGATGTGGGGATCCAATGCCGTCAATGGCGTCATAAATATCACCACCAAACACAGCAAAGACACCCTAGGCGGCTTAAGTAAACTTGAATATGGCGAAGATTTCCAACAAGCTTACTTACGCATTGGCGAAACTTTAGATGAAGAAGGAAAATTAAATCTCCGTGCTTATGGCCAATTCCAAAAGTACGACACCTTAAATCCTGGGAGTAAAAACAAGCACGATCAACAAAATGATGACTGGGACCATGCCCAAGGCGGATTTAGACTAGATTACGACGTAACACCCAAAGATACAATAAAAATATCCGGCGACGCCTACAGCGTCGATCAAGTCACTTTTAACTCCATAAATAGTAACAGTTTTTACGAAGATAGTGATGCTACTGGCTATAACCTTAGCCTTGATTACACCAAGCAAATTTCTACGGACGAAAAGTTTCACGCTTTGATCTATTATGATTTCTATGATTTCAACCAAGAATTCACTACCAATACCTATGTTCAATCGTGGAATTTTGAATTTGACTACCACTTTAGCCCCATTAAAAATCATGACGTCACCATTGGAGCAGGAACTCGTCTCTATCGCTCTCAAGTCAAAGACCCTAGTGGCCAACTACGCATGTTCCCTGTTAATGAAAACACAACTAACTACAATTTTTTCATCCAAGACAAAATCACCCTACAGCCTAATCGTTGGACACTTACATTAGGCTCCAAGTTCGAAGAACATGATTACTCTGGCTTTGATTACCAACCCTCTGCACGACTCGCCTATACACCCAATCGTAAGAACACCCTATGGCTTGCTGCTTCTCGTGCTGTTAGAACCCCAAACCGCTATGAACACAACTCCAATTTATTTTTCGGGGCAGTGGTAGGCAATCACGACGTCGATTCAGAAACTGTCAAAACCTACGAAGCTGGCTACAGAGTTTTAGCGACAGAGAAACTCTCTTTTGATTTCACCGTATTCTATAACGATTACTCTGATTTAACGACAACAAAGGTTACTACCGGTGATAACCTTATCGTTAACGATGCCAGCGCTGATAGCTATGGCTTTGAAGTATCATCAAACTACCTGGCGACCAATGACTGGCAACTCAAATTATCCTACAGCTATTTTGATATTGATACGGACCAAGAAAAAGACAATGCTAGCTACTTCCCTACAGATAATGTTACCGCTCAACACCAAGCCTCCGTCTATTCGTTTTATAGAATATCGAAAGAATTACAATGGGATCTAACCGCTTACTATCAAGACACAAAAGACCCCAGTATAAATGATGTGAAGAACACCAGCAACCAGGCCTTCATAAAACTAGACACAAAATTCACTTGGACCTGTAGCCCTAAACTAGAAATCTATGTAGCGGGACAGAATCTCTTAGAAGATTCCACTTCAGAAACCTTATATTACGTAGAAGCACCACGAACCTTCCTAATGGGCTTAAACTATCGTTTCTAGAGCTTTACTTGATATATATATTAAATATAGATTAAAAACAAATATATTAGATCTCCTGCTCAAACTCAGCTATTCCCAAAGCTTACTTCATTAGCTATCATAGTTTAAAGGGCTTAAACTAAACATTGGGATTTATTGATTTGAGATTAATTATTACAGCGTCGCTTATCTTCATATTTATGGCTAGTGCATATTCTAATGAAGACCTTGATGAATTAGATTTAGAGTCCTTAATGAATATAGAAGTTACTTCTGTCTCAAAAACAGCAGAAAATTCTTTCACCGCCGCTTCTGCCATCTATGTTATCACTCAACAAGAAATTGCTCGCAAAGGCGCCCTCAATATTGCAGAGGCCTTAAGAGGCACCCCTGGCGTACAGGTCTCAAGACGCACCAACAATACTTGGGAAGTCAGTATTCGAGGTTTTGATAATCTCTACTCAAACAAACTTTTAGTCCTTATTGATGGGCGCAGTGTTTATTCACCCATTTTTTCGGGAACCTACTGGGAATTCACCAATTATCCCGTCGCAGACATCGAGCGCATCGAAGTCATTCGTGGACCTGGCGCCACAGTATGGGGTTCCAATGCAGTTAACGGCGTTATTAATATCACCACTAAATCTGCCAAAGACACAAAAGGCGGATTGGCTAAAGTCGATTATGGGGAATACAACGAATCATATTACCTCCGCTATGGCGAAGCACTTGATGAAGACGAGAAACTCCACCTACGCATCTATGGCCAATTGCAAAAATACCAAGAATTAGAACCAGGCATCCATTTAAAAAACACCCACGAGAATGATGACTGGGACCACTTACAAGGTGGTTTCCATTTGGATTTCGATGTGACTTCCAAGGATACACTGACAGTGAGTTCCGATATTTATCATTCTGACTTCACTAACTATAATGCACTTGTCATTAATGACTTCTATGAAGACGGGGGAGCAACAGGCTACAATCTAACCTTAAAGCATACTCGCGAATTTAACTCAAAGGAAAAATGGAACACTCTACTTTATTATGATTACCACAACATTGAACAGGATGTCACACTAGACTCAACCGTTCACGCCTGGAACTTCGAAACTGATTATCACTTTTCCCCATGGAAAAATCACGAAATGACTATTGGCGCTGGCGTAAGAGCCTACCGCTCGAAAGCAAAAGATAAGACAGGACAACTTGTTTTTTTCCCCGAAGATGAGACAACGATAAATTACACTCTTTTTGTTCAAGATAAAATCACACTTCAGCCTGATCGCTGGACTTTAACCTTGGGTTCAAAATTTGAAAAAAATGACTACACCGATTATGAGTACCAACCTTCAGCACGAATAGCGTTCACCCCAAATAGAAAAAATACTTATTGGGCTGCTGTCAGCCACGCCGTACGCACCCCCTCACGATATGAGCATGGATCAAATATTTTTTACGGCGCCGCGATAGGCAACAATGACGTCGACTCCGAAAACCTCACTGCCTATGAACTCGGTCACAGAATCCTCATAAATGAAAAACTTTCCTTTGACACTACAGTTTTTTATAATGATTATAGCGACCTTGTCACCACCAACACGAATGCAGGTCCCGATCCCATCACAAATGACTTCAGCGCCAATAGCTACGGCATCGAGATTTCATCCAATTATTTCATCACACCAGACTGGCAACTTAAACTCTCCTATTCTTATTTTAAAATTGACACCAACTACAAGGATAATATTGCAGACACCATCCCTACTGAAGATGTCGCCGCCACTAACAAAGCATCCTTTTACTCATTTTATAACATCACTAAAGACGTGAAATGGGATCTCATGCTCTATTATCAAGACAGTAAGAATCCGAGCTACAACTACGACCCCCAAGATGGCACTCCCGCCTTTATTAAACTGGACTCACGCATTTCATGGTCTCCCCGAGAGGATCTCGAAATATACCTCGTCGGCCAAAATTTATGGGAGCAATCTACGCGTGAGACCCTCTATTATGCTGAAACTCCGAGAACTTTTTATCTAGGCCTCAATTATAAATTCTAATTATTCGCCCTTCCTGCCTAATTCACTGCTCATTCCTCATGAATCCACTTGATTTTAGCCCTTAATTCCGTATCTTGAAGCAGTGAATTTGGGAATCAATACTTTTATGTTAAACAACTTTATTTTTGCTGCGGATAAACCTGCCTTACTTCATGGTGCTTCCGGAGAACTTCTTGTATCAATAATATTAATTATTGGCATGCTTGCGGGTGTCACCGCAAGAAAACTCAAACTACCTGTACTTACTGGACAGATTATTGCCGGCATCCTAATTGGACCCTATGTCCTTAACGTCATCGGCCATACTGAAGAGAAGAATCTCGCTTCAGTTACAAGCTTTGCTATCGGACTCATCGCGCTCACGGTAGGCAGCCACTTAAACTTCCAAAAGCTCCACAATTCCTTTAATCGAAATTTACTTATAGCAGTTGGTGAATCGAGCTGTGCCTTCATTGCCGTTTTCTTTGCTCTTGAACACTTCAATCCCATGGAATTCTCGGACCATACTCGCTTAGCTGCTCACCTTCTCATATCTTCTCTGGCCTGCAGTACTTCACCTGCAACAGTCCTACACGTAGTCAAAGAAAAAAATGCCAAAGGCAATCTCGTTAAAACATTGCTGATTGTCGTTGCCTTAGACAATATCATCTGCCTCATCGTCTTTGAAAGCGTCCGCGCCGTAGCACGCCAAAAACTATCCGGCGCAAGCCTTCTCACTACTGCGATACCCGGCCTCGTCAGCTTTTTCAGCTCTGTTGTCGTTGGTTTTTTAGTCGCCAAATGCTTTGAGTTTTGTTTGCGCTACGTTCAAAAAAAGAAAGGTGCATCACAATTTCGTCGTACTTCAAACACTTTAGTTTTTACGCTTTTAGTCGCCTCAATTATGATCACCAATGGACTTTGTGACTATATAGCTCAAAGCACTTCCGCGCTCCCGACAAAACTGACTCCTCTACCTATAATGGCCAATCTTATCCTCGGCTTATGCCTCAGTAACTTTGCCATTTTCAAAGATGAAATGTTGGAACAATTCGAAGTTCTTGAACAATTTATTTTCACTGTCTTTTTTACTCTGGCGGGTATGCATCTAGATTTAAACACGATCAACTTCCAAACGATTAGTTCTGCACTTATATATCTAGTCGCAATGGCAACCGGTAAAATTTTTGGTGCCACCGTAGGATCCTTACTAGGAAGAAATACCACTCGCACAACCCTAAATATTGGCTCTATGCTACTCGTTCAGGCGGGCATGACCATTGCTTTACTCGTTGTTATTTATTCTGAAAAAGACTTCGCCCCTCTCCACGCTAAAATAACGGCCATGATCCTTCTCGTTGTAGTTTTTACCGAACTAGTAGGAACAATCCTCATTACAAAAACTTTAGACCGCGTCAAAGAAACGGGCAAGAAACGTACCCGCCTCATCGACTTCTTGGACGAAGAACATATCATCACAGGTCTCAACGCGAAAGATAAATGGGAAGCCATTCGCGAGATGTCTTACTTCCTTGTGAAAACTAATGATATCGACATCGATCCAGAAGAACTCAATAAACGCATGGTTGAACGCGAAAAAGACTTCACTACCGGCTTTGGTCAAGGTATCGCCATCCCTCATGCGACGGTAAGCGAAGACGAAATTCACGATGGCAAAATCCGTGGCCTTTTAGCCGTCGCCACTCCTCCGGTCGAATTTGAAGCCATGGATGATGCTCCAGTAGAAATCATTGTTATGTTAGCTACTCCTGACTCACAACGCGAAATTCACCTCGAAATCCTCAGTGTCCTCGCACGTATGCTAGGTGATGAAAAAATTCGCGAACAAATTTTAAAGGCTAACTCAGCCGCTTCCATTTATGAAATCATTCACTCCGAAGAAGCTGAGACTTTCAACTATTTCTTAAAATAAAGGTTTTTTATGTCTGAGCAACCCTCCATTTTCGTCATTGATTCAATGGCCTATATCTTCCGTGCCTTCTATGGTATTCGCGCCAATATGCATTCTCAAGATGGCCTCCCCACAAATGCCCTCTTTGGTTTTATTAATTCTTTTGAAAATATTATTCGCGATTTTAATCCCAGTCAAATCGTGGCAGTATTTGATGCTGGTTCAGAAACTTTCCGAAATGAAATGTACGCTGAATACAAAGCTAACCGCAAAGAATGCCCCGAAGAACTAAAACCTCAATTCGACTTAGTCAAAGAATATATTGCTCTACGCGGCATCCCCTTACTTATCCAAAAAGGTTTTGAGGCCGATGATATTATTGCGACTGTCGCAACACAGGCGACTGGTGCTCATATTAAAACTGTCATTTGCTCAGGTGATAAAGATTTGATGCAGCTCGTCAATGATCACACATATATCTGCCACACCCACAAAGATAACTTAATGATTGACGCCGAAAAGGTTTTTAAAATCATGGGCGTCCGTCCGGATCAAATTGTCGATTATCTCTCTATATGTGGGGATAGCGCCGATAATATCCCAGGCCTACCTGGCATCGGCCCAAAAGGCGCATCAAAATTACTCGCGGAATTTAATGACCTCGAAACAATCCTAGCTAGTCACGATAAGATCAAAGGAAAAAAACAATCCGAAACCATTCGCGAAAAAGCTGATCTCGCGCACTTATCTAAATCACTTGTCATCCTCAAAGATGAAATGACTCTAGAAAAAACCTATGATGAACTCATACCTACTCAGCCCGATTTCGAGGGTTTAGCAGATTTTTACGAACGCATGGGATTTTCGCGTTTTTTGCGTGATCTTCCGAAGATCCAATCCGCTTATGAAGGGAATAGTAAGCCCAATCTAAAACAGTCCCTTAAATCCGGAGGCCCTGTCACTCTTCGAGTTGAGACCTTTGCACCCCGCCCCTTTCAGCACGAAATCCTCAAACTGAAGGCCGAATTTGAAAATGGCTTAGAATTTGATGTATTAGAAGAATCCACTCATTTAGGAAAGACCACCGAAGAAATTTTCTTTGCTCTCAAAAATACTTTTATTGACTGTGAGCTCACCCTTGTTAGTGAGAACCACACTATTATTCCCGAAGATCTAAAAAGTAAAAGGAAGTGCATTCTCACATGGGAATGGCTTGCTGCTTCATGGTTACATGATATTGAAATTGGCATAGAGCAAATCTCTTCACATCACCTTCCTTTGATTCAAGAACACCTTTATTTGAATGCGCAATTCGCAGACTTATTAGCTACTGCCACAGTAGAATATAATTCGCAACGCCATGACTACAATATTATTCAGTCTATCACTGAGCTCCAGCAAATTCTAAAGAAAATCAGCGATAGCGGCCAAGCAATTTCCTTTGATACTGAAACGACCGGATTGGATGTACGTACGGCTCAAATCGTCGGTCTAGGTTTAGCCATTCAAGATCATCACGCTTGGTATATACCCTTTAATAGCTCGCTAGATAAAGATACCATCATTACCGAACTCAAGCCATTTTTCGCCAATTCAGAGCTCAGATTTTTTGCGCAAAACGCAAAGTTTGATTTACAAATGTTGCACTATGCAGGCATCCAAGTCAACAACATTGATTTTGATACTTTAGTGGCTTCTTTCATCTGTAATCCATCACGCCAATTTCACGACCTCGATTCGCTTGCCCTGCACTATCTTAATTACCGCAAGATCTCTACTGTATCACTTATTGGTAAAGGCAAAAAACAAATCACCATGGCTGAGCTGCCCATAGAAAAGGTCGCTACTTATTGTTGCGAGGATGTGGATATCACCCTACGCCTTAGAACTGAACTAGAAGCTGAACTTCATCGCCGTGGCTTACGAGATCTATTTGATAGCATGGACATCCCTCTCGTTCCTGTTTTATCCGAAATGGAAAATCATGGTATCTCAGTTAATCTTTCTCGCTTAGAAACAATCTCCACTGAATTCAGCCAAGAACGTCTAAAATGTGAAGAACAAATCTACGCTTTAGCCGGTCATGAATTCAATATTAATTCCCCCAAACAAGTCGGAACTGTGCTCTTTGAAGAAATGGGACTTAAAGCCGGCAAAAAAACAGCTACAGGTTACTCCACAAGTGCGGACGTTCTCGAAAACCTTGCTCCTGACTCGGAGATCGTGCGCGTCATCCTCCGTCACCGTACTCTGAGTAAACTTATTTCTACTTATGCAGATGCCCTGCCCAAAGAAGTTTCGCCCTTAGACGACAGAATACACACACGTTTCTCACAAACTACTGCTGCAACGGGACGCCTCGCATCAACACAACCCAATTTGCAGAATATCCCCACTCGTACTGAGGAAGGCAAAAGTATTCGTTCTGCATTCATCGCTGCAGAAGGCCACAACTTTCTCTCTTGCGATTATTCTCAGATCGAATTACGCATCATGGCTGAATTAAGCCAAGATCCAGGCTTACTCGAAGCCTTTAGCAAAGACTTAGATGTCCATAGCTACACAGCTTCACTCGTGTTCGATACTGATCTTAATGAAATCACAAAACAACAACGTTATGCTGCCAAAGCCGTGAATTTTGGAATTATGTTTGGCCAAGGCCCCTATGGTCTTGCAAAAGAAATCGGCGTCTCTGCTGATGAAGCCAAGCAATTCATCTCCAATTATTTTAAACGCTACCCCGATGTACAAAAATTCATGTCACAATGCGTAGAAGACGCTCGCGAAAAAGGCTATTCTGAAACCTCTTTTGGACGTCGTCGCTACCTACCTGAAATGCTCTCTTCTAATGGACGTATCCGTTCAGGAGCCGAGCGTATTTCAGTCAACTCCCCCATACAGGGTACGGCTGCAGACATTATTAAAATTGCGATGATTAATGTTTCTAAGGAACTCCATAAACGTCAATTGAAATCTAAAATGCTTCTTCAAATTCACGATGAATTGCTCTTTGAAGTACCTGATGACGAACTTGATATAATGAAAGAACTGATTCCAAAAATTATGACCGATATCCCCTCAATCAAAGTCCCTTTAAAAGTAGACTCTGCCATTGCTAAATCTTGGGATCAATGCGATTAAGGCAATAAAGCTACTCAGTCATTTAACTGAATAGCTTTATTTACCATACTCTAAGGTGGACGCGCTCCACTTAGGAGATTTTATGCTTGAAAAAACACTCTTTCTAAGCCTAACCATTGCTCTCCTTCTGGAGTGCCTTCCATGCTTTTTTGGCAAGGATCCGTTTCTTTCCACCAACGCAAAGTTTCTTCGTCCTGAGGGAATTTTCCCATGTCAGCTTCTAAGTCTGTGCCAATGTACTCAAAGAAGCTAAACAAATATTTTTTGCCCGCAATTGGCGCTACGAAAATATTATAGTTACGCATATTACATTCATGAATCTTAGCCTGCACTCCTGCCCAAACATTAGCGTGTAATTCGCGGTAGTAAGCTTCCTTCTCTAAGTCCAACTCAATAACTGAACCAAAACGCTGAATTTTATCTTTATCATAACCAGCTCCTGGATTCGTTTCACCAATAATTGCTTCACTCATAGAGTCTTTCCTCATTTAATTATTTTAATAGCTTCATACTCTCGTAGTGGGAGCTGAAATATACAAGTAAGACAGAGCTTTGCCCTAGACTAAAAAAGCCTTTGTCAAAAATCCGATCAGCAAAAAATATAAAAAGCTTAAACTGTCAAAAAAACTTGTAGCGTGGCGTATTAAACCATAAAGCCCACGGAATCCATGAACTCAGAATCAAGTAACAAAACTCCTTTCGATCAAGTCCTTGCCTTTGGAGCAGGTGGTATCATCCCCATTGCTTTATTTAATATTGCAGGACAACTCATGGGACTTATCGGCAATATAAGCCTCGGCTTAAGTGCCTTTTTACTTGGAACAATTATGATTATCCCCCGCTTATGGGATGCCGTATCCGACCCCATCATGGGGAATATCACCGATAATACTCGAAGTCGTTGGGGACGTCGACGTCCCTATATCTTAATTGGTGGCTGTATGGTTGCCGTCAGCTTTATCTTGATGTGGTGGATACCTCAGGGCGAATGGATCAGATCCATATTCCCCGAAGAATCCGCGTACCAATGGTTCCAACTCGCTTACATCCTTTTCTGGCTTATCGTATTTTTCACCTCATGTACTGTTTTTGAAATCCCCCACGGGGCGCTAGGAATGGAGATGTCGAGCGATTCTCACGAACGCACGCGCTTGTTCTCAGCAAAAAGCTTCATGGGCAATCTCTTTGCCATGGGCACACCTTGGCTTTTTGCTCTCGCTAACATGGAGTTCTTTAAGGGCGTTGGTGGCAACGAAGCCGATGGCATGCGCTATGTTTCCATTTTAGTTGCAGTCGTACTCATCCCACTTTGCGTATGGTCCTTTCTCAAACTTCGTGAGCCTGGCTTTGAAATCGCCAAAAAACAAAAGAAACTACCCTTTTGGAAAGAATTTCGTCATACCATGAAAAATAAAAATTTCCTCATTCTCATTATGATAATTTTCACTTTAGCCATGGGCTTTAATTTTGTCGGCCTGCTCGGTTATTACATTCCTATTTTTTATATATTTGAAGGTAACAAAGACGCTGCTGGACCATTACTGGGCTTCAATGGTACGATCTGGGCTTTAACTGGATTACTGGCTGTTTTTCCTCTCAATTACCTTGCCAAACGATCGGGAAAGAAAACAACCCTCATCATTGCCATATCACTTATGGTTTGTGCGCAATTATCAAAAATCGTCTGCTATAACCCCAGCTATCCCTACCTCATCGTCATCCCCACTATTCTCCTCTCAATTGGCATGCTCTTTTTCTTTACCTTGGGCTCATCTATGGTGGGTGATATTTGCGATGAAGATGATTTAAAAAGCGGCCAACGTGCCGAGGGAAGCTACTACTCAATTTTTTGGTGGTTCATTAAGATGGGCACTGCTTTTGCTAGCTTTGTTACTGGACTGCTCATTACCTTCGTAGACTTTAATGAAGTTCAGGTCAAATCATCCGATATAATCAGCGGTAAACTCAAAGAGAGCCTAAGCCTTGTTGAAAGTAAAGATAAATACAATCAGGATACTTTGAAAACTCAAGTAACTGCCACGATCGCTGAACTCGATCATTTCATACTTTCACTTAATGAAAAAGAAGTAGACGAGCATAATACGCAACTCTTAGTCGTCTGCCAGGCTATTCGACAAGAGCTTAAATCTATCGATCTCACTAAAGATGATATACCATCCATTCAATCAGACTTAAGTTCCAGTCTCTGGCAGAGTCAGTCCCTCACTTTGCAAAGTCCGCAAACTCTTTTCTGGATGCGTGCGGTCGAAATTGTACTGCCTTTACTACTCTGTGCTATTTCCTTACTCTTCACCCTCTACTACCCACTAGATGAAGAACGTTGCTTAGAAATCCAAGCCGCACTTGCAGAACGCAATAAGAAACTGGACTAATAATCGACTTAGATTAACTCATCTCATAAATCATCAAAGTAAAACCCAGTCCTATCCTTTATTTTTAGTGTTTTTTTGCTTTCTAGAGTGAGCTGTTTTATATTGCTTGTACTTTGGAAAGGAGTAAATACAATATTTACATCTTCCCAAGTAATGGACAAATTCATCGGAAAATAACATTAAACACTCGTTTTAATTTCTTTTACAAGATAGAGTTAATTAGTGCCAGAATAAATTCGAGAAATAATTGGGAATAAGGGCTATCACAACTCAAATTAACAAAAAAATGCTCTACCCTAATTTGGCTATAGTTATACTCTATATCTGTTTAGCTAAATTTGCCTTACTATTCGCTATCGGACCAGGATTCTCTACCCCCATTTGGCCGGCTTCAGGATTAGCACTAGCAGTGGTTTTAAAATGGGGCAAACAGATTCTTCCTGCCATCTTCTTGGGCTCCTTTCTTACGAACACTATGCAACAAGGGATCGATAATCCTAATACCTTATACATCAATGCTTTTATTGGCTTAGGAGCCTGCCTTCAAGCTTTTACAGGGGCGTATTTAATTCGGCGTTTCTCCAAGGCTCATACACCACTAGATAGCATCACTGAAATCAGTAAGTTTTTTTTCTGGGGTGGAATCATTTCTTGTCTCATTGGAGCGAGTATCGGGAATTTCACTCTACTGAAATTTAACATCATCACGACCCATGATTTTTTTCATAGTTTTCTTACCTGGTGGTTCGGAGACCTTTTGGGAATTGTATCGGTGAGTATATTATTTTTATCATGGATATCTAAAGAAAATATTTCATGGCAAAAACGGCGTTTAGCCATCACTGTAACCGCTCTAATCAGCTATGCCCTTATGATCTTTATTTTATTGCTGGCTGATCATGTGAAAACGAGAGAATCTCAGTATATATTTGAGCAAAAATCGGCACTTATTTCAGAGAAATTCACTGATCACATGCATCAACATTTAGCCATTGGTCATTATGTAGAAGGTCTTTTCCAAAGTAGCCAAGAAGTGACACATGATGAGTTCAAGATTTTTACTAACACTACATTTATAAACGAAGCTGATTCTCCATTCATTGAATGGCACGAACGTATACCTCACCATAAACGCCCCCTCTACGAGCAACAACAGGGTATCTCTACTATCTTAGCACTAGATAGTTCTGACAACTTTGTGAGAGCCAAAAAAAATAACGAGTATGTAGTGACTACTTATACTAAACATAAACAAGACTTCGGGATTGCCCTAGGTCTAGATATTAACTCCATCAAAAGTAATCAATACTCACTCAAGCAAGCCCGTGACTCAGGGAAATACGTCATTACTGCTTCAAAAATGTGCCACCATAAGCAATCTTGCATGACTATATTTTATCCTATTTACGATAAAAAGGTCGAAAATAGTATTCTCAGTCGACAAACTCATTTAATTGGTTACATCTCAAGTCATCTTCATATAAAAACTTTTATGACTCACCTGCTTACGGATTTAGATGTGAATGACCTTAATCTAGAAATTGTAGATATTACTGACAGCAAGCAGACGCAAGTGATTTTCAGTCTCGTCGGCAAGAATTATCAGCCAAGGAATAAGCTTCTAAGATATTCTTTACTTGCTCCTCTCTCTTTCCATAAATGGCAGATTAACATTACGGCTAACAAGTCATTTTGGGCGGCTTCTCAAATTGAACAGCTACTTTTTATGCTGCTTACGGTTTTAATCATATCGACCTTATTAAATGGTATCACTTTAATTGTCACTGCCCAATACGCCGAAGCCGATAAAATGTACTCGCTCAAAATGAACTTATTAAAACAAGAAACTTTAGCTAAAGTTGCTGCTGATGACGCCAACCATGCCAAAAGCTCTTTTCTCGCTAATATGAGTCACGAAATTAGAACACCCATGAATGCCATCTTAGGTTTTTCTGAGCTACTCAATAAAATGGACCTACCTAAAACCCCAAAAAAATTCATTAACAATATTCATGATAATGGCAAGGCATTATTGAATTTAATTAATGATATCCTTGATATATCTAAAGTGGAATCAGGTAAAATGGAACTTAGCTACGAAGCAAGCTCTATTCATGAATTTATATCGAATCTTGAAGCATTATTTTTACTCAAAATGGATGAGAAAAATCTTCAATTTAATATATCAATTGATGAGCAATCACCCGACTACCTTATGCTTGATCTAAGTAAGCTTCGCCAAGTGCTAATCAATCTCATTAACAATTCTATTAAGTTCACTCCAAAAAACGGGCGTATTAGTTTGAGCGTCTCCACCCATGAGTCAGCTGTGTCCAACTGTACTAATTTAATTATTTCACTTGAGGATACAGGCATTGGTATTCCCTCCGATCAAATAGAGACAATTTTTCAGCCCTTCCAACAACGTGTAGGACAGTCACAGGAACAATATGGAGGCACTGGACTAGGATTGGCTATCAGTCTTGATTTTATTCACTTAATGAAGGGGGATATCAAGTTGAAAAGTACCGTCAATAAAGGTTCCTTATTCACTATTACTCTTCCCGATGTTCCCATCGCTGATATCACTCAATCGGGACCATCTAAATTAGAACTCGCTACAACAATAGCGTTTGATCCCGCAGTTATCTTAGTCTGTGATGATTCCCCTATCAACCTAGAGTTAATACGTCATATGCTCGAAAACTTCCCTTTTACACTAGTTGAATGTCAGAATGGCAAAGAAGCCTTGGAACATTTAAAAATAACTTCATGTGATCTCATTTTACTCGATGTGATGATGCCTGTAATGAATGGTTACGAACTTGCGAAAGAATTGAAAAATGATATAAAACTACAAAACATCCCGAGAATTGCTTTAACCGCAATAGCACTGAAATCTGAACAAGTAGAGATTCGTTCTCTGTGTCAAGAATTACTAAGTAAACCCCTTACACAAGATCAACTCCTGCAAAAACTAGCTCTATTTTTACCCCATAAAATCAACACACACACACACACACATCTGATACTCACCATTAAGTAAAACCTTAATTTGGCAAAAGCGTATCTCCTCAAAATATGAACTTACCCAAAAACTTAACAGCAAATAACCAACCACATTCCTACCCAATGCATATAATGTGAATGTTAGTGAGAAACAAATCAAGAAAAAGAAGTAGATGAGCATAATACGCAGCTATTAGTCTTCAGTCAGACTATTCGACAAGAGCTTAAATCTATTGATCTCACTAAAGATGATAGACCATCCATTCAATCAGACTTAAGCTCCAGCCTCTGGCACAGTCAGTCCCTCACTTTGCAAAGTCCGCAAACTCTTTTCTGGATGCGTGCGGTCGAAATTGCATTGCCTTTACTACTCTGCGCTATTTCCTTAATCTTCACCCTCTACTACCCACTAGATGAAGAACGTTGTTTAGAAATCCAAGCCGCGCTTGCAGAACGTAACAAGAAAATGGATTCATAATCGACTTACACATCTCACGGATTCAGGATATATAGTAAAACCAAGACCTGCTCTTCGTTTTTTTTTGAATATTGCTTGACCACTGAGATTACAGATGTAGTCTTATTGGACTACAAGAGTAATCCAATAAGGTTGAATATGAATATATCCGATGCAGAATTTGAAGTGATGCGTGTCATTTGGGCAAGTAAAGAACCCCTAGCATCCAAAATGATCATTTCAGAACTAACTGAAAGAACAGACTGGAAACCTAAGACAATGCAAACTTTGATAAGCCGCCTCGTAAAAAAGCAGGCACTAGATTTTACACAAGAAGGACGCACTTATACTTATTTCGCCAAGGTGAGTGAAGAACAATGTTTAGCGGAAGTGAGTGAAGGTTTTTTAGAGCAATTTTTTGGTGGATCCTTGATGCCGATGCTCTCGCATTTTGCGGGAAGTAAAAAGATCAGTAAAGAAGAAGCTGATTTATTGCGCAAACTACTCGATGAGAATCAATCGTGAATTATCTCAGTGAGGCACTGATTCAAGGTAGTTTATTACTCCTAGGTCTGACCTTTACTTTAGTTATCTTGAGACCTTATCTAAGCCCTGGATCAAAATTACTGTTGCATAAATTAGTTTTCTTGAGGTTTTTATTACCCGGGCTCTTTTTAGCTAGCCTAAGCTTAAGTCACTTTTCTAAAGATGTTCCCATACTTACTCAGTCCGTAAGCCCTTTGTCGATTAAATCGGAGCCATCCATAAAACCAGAGCAAGTGAATCCGATAAATAATTTAACGATTGTCAGTATCTCAAAAAAATCTCAATGGCCCCTTTTCAAAATCTGGTTGAGTGGTGTCCTCCTGTGTTTAGGACTTTCTGCTTATTTTAGCCTCAAGCAACATAAGAAATTAAATTCGCGGGTACCTCTTTTGCAGGAATCAACTACAACGCTGCTCAATGACTGCCGAAAACGCGTTGGAGTCAATCGATTCCTTGGACTAAGTGAATGTACTCATCTAGCCAGTCCGGCACTTTACGGATTACTTGAGCCAGAAATCATTCTACCGCTTGGCTTGGTAAATGAACTAAGTAACGAAGAACTTGAACATGTCTTTTTACACGAATTAACCCATCTCAAAAATGCTGATAATTGGTGGGATTATTTCTTTTTGACAATTCAAATCCTCAATTGGTATAACCCTCTAGTCTGGTGGTTTCGAGCCCGTACACAGGAATTACAGGAGCAAGCTTGTGATGCACAGGCGATCTCTTACCTAAATGAACCTAAAGCCTATGCATCTACTTTAATCAAGGTTTTAGAGTTCCCCAATTTACCGATGTGGCCTCGAAGCCAGGGCATCACCTACCTAAGTCAAAATAAAAAGCAATTAAAACGGAGAATAACAATGATTGGCAAAAAATACAATAACTTTAGTTACATTGCGGCAGTAGTTTTATTATTAGGCTTGTTAAGTACAGGCTTTGCAACTTCAGAATCCATCGCAACTGAGACTGCGCAAAACGCTAAACATCTAGTTAAGGATATAGACCAAAAACAAATCGTAATTAAGAGCCAAATTATTGAGGGAGTAGATATCCTAACTGCTCCGGCAGTCATTACCAAGGAAGATCAGACAGCTACAATTAGAATTGTACAAGAGCGCTATCTTCCCAAAAGCTGGCAGAAACCTAAGGCAATAGAAAAAGGAAAGGGCCTTGAAGTCGTTTCTAGTAAACCAGTATTTGGTGAGCCGACTGAGCTTGGCATTTCCTTGGAAGTCACACCTTCCTTAGTACGACTTCCTAAATTTGCGGGACAAGTTCACCTAAGTGGTAAAGTGCTGATAACTAAAATGGCGGATTCAAAAATCTCTCAACATGAGTTAAAAGTGGATGGCCAGTCCATTGGAAATCATATTCTGGCTATCGAGTCTAGCGAAGCTAGCTTCTCTTTAGTCACCGAGAACGGTAAAAATTCTGAAATTAATATAACTTTTAATGGTAAGCCGATTATAATTAAAATCGAGGCAGAAGTTCTAGATTCGAATGGTCTTTCTCTCTTCAAAAAACCTTAATTTGGCGTAATAGCTAATTTAGAGTATTTCCGATGCGGGCGTATGCCCGCTAATAAAAAACACATGGGACAGCTCTTACATTAATTTCCGTCGCAGCTTAAAGTGAAAGTGAATTTTTTACCTTCCTTTTGACTCCTTAAAAACAGAAAAAGAAAAACTATTTGAGACACTTTTGAATTATCCCTTTTCTATAACCAGTCTTTGATTTTTTTTGGCTTAAAAATTCATCTTGAATAGAGAGTAAACACAAGCTATAGTTATTGATAATGAATTATCAATATCAATATAAATGAATCGGAACTCTAACTATGCTAAAAAAACTTAATGCCGACCTTATCGGTAGTATTGCCTCAATAATCTGTCTTATACACTGCCTCTTCATGCCATGGATTCTCATGTTTTCAGGAGTTTGGTTAAGTCAATATTTTAGTCACCCACTCTTTCATCACTTAATGCTTATCGTCGCTTTGATAATAGGTATTCCTGTCTTTCTAAGATCTTACTTTAAATACAATTCAAAACTTGTATTATTTTTGGGCATCATAGGACTTAGTTTAACTAGCTATGGCACTTTTAGACAAGAACCATGCTGTCCTCATGATTTAAAACAAAATATTACTCTAGTAGAATGCAGTGATTGTGACTTAATAGTAACACAGCCTGAAACTAAGACTGATTTACCGTCTTTTAATCTAAGTTCTACTCAAGAAAATATAGAGTTAGAAGATAATTTTCGATCAGTACCTTTGGGAGTCGCTTTTATTTTATTAGCCCATATTTTGAACTTCAAACATAGAAAAAAGTGTAAAATCCAGTGCTGTACAAACTGAAAAAAAATCTTGGATGTTAGTACTTCAAAATCACCTGCCCCCTTATTTTCCTCAGTATACAAGAGTTACACAAGATATTTTATATCATAAAGCCATTTGATATTACCATGCTAATGTATTACTATGTAATATATAACAATACATCAGGTTACATTATGAAAACGGAATTGATTAGTACTAGAATCGAACATGACTTAAAAGTTGAGTTCACCAACATCTGTGATGATTTAGGTTTAAGTCCATCACAAGCTATTAAACTGTTTGCTAAAGCTGTTATCAACTATGGCGGTATTCCCTTCCAGTTAAAAGTTAAGCAACCTAACGCTGTAACTCGTCAAGCTATGGAAGAGTTAGAAAGTGGCAAGGGAACTAGAGTCAAGGATGCCACAGAACTATTCAGTGACTTGGGTGTAGATATTCAGGATGCTTGAACTCGTATATGGTAGTCAATTCAAAAAGGATTTTAAGAAAGCTCGTAAGCTTCCGATTGAAGATTTAAGCAACATTTTCAAAATCATATCGACACTTCAAAGTCAAACGCCTTTAGACCAAAAGTACAAAGACCATGATCTAACTGGAAACTATAAAGCTTATCGGGAATGTCATATTAAACCCGACCTACTTTTAATTTATACAGTCGATGGTAAAGATTTATCATTGGTTAGAATCGGGTCTCATTCAGAATTATTTTGACTCGATAATATTGCTTAGTACTTTACGGACTTTTACATGATATAAAAACTTCCAGTAATCTCAGTTTCATATAAGCAATTAGAAGAATTCTAACACGCATCAAGGAGCTACTACTTTGTCCTAATTTACCCATTTCCTAAAAAAGTCTCCTTATTTTCCTGTACCCATACCTCCCCCCATGACCCCATTAAGAGAAAAAGGCCAAATGTCTAATTTCCGCTGAAACCGCATAATCTAAATAGATTAATGAGTTGAGAAATCGCCATATTACTCTATTTTGAAGCAATTAATTATAGAGGGAATATGAAAACAATTCTAATGGCATTAATGCTTAGCCTAACGACAGCTACTTGGGCTCAAGGCACACTCGATGAATTAAAGCAGACTCACGAACTCAAGACAAAGGTTTTGGGCAAAAAGTACAATAGTAGTTGTGAAAGCTTGAAGACAAAGCTTTGTGAGCTTGAAATTAAACTACAAAATAAATTCATGGAATCGGCAAACTTAGATAGCGCTACTTATATGGATGATATTATCAGAGATAATAAACCCACAACGGCAACACCACCCGAGTACAAAAAGCTTTTAGCCGCTTTTAAGAAGCGTATGGATAAAATTGAAGTCGGATACCAAAAACAGCTTCAAGAACAAATAGAGAAAACTAAAGTCGATGCGAAAGAACTTATTAGGTCTTATATGCGTAAAAAAGATCTTGCCTCTGCTAAAGACACAAACGCTTACATGCTCAGTCTGAAAATCGACAAACCCGCTACCCTTGCTAAAACTGAAACAGTTGAGCTGCCTACGGTTGTTGCTGGAGTTACTAATGACAAGATGCTTAAAGTGAATGAAAATGACGAGAAGCATAAAAGCATTACGATTGAAAAAATCGAAAAAGGTCTTGGATACAAGACCTCTGCTTTGATAAGAAAAACAAATCATAAGCTGGCTTCATTCTGTAAAAGCACGGGTAATTATTATAAGTTTTTTCCTACAGGCATAGATGTGACTTGGGAGCAAGCACAGCAGCAATGCCGTGAAATGGGTGGGCATTTAGTTACCATTACCAATGAAAATGAAATGTCTCATGTTTTATCCCTCCCAAACTTACCTGAAGGACAATTAGCTTTCATAGGAAAGTCTGACATGAATTTATCGGGTAATTGGGAATGGATTACTAAAGAAAAAATGACATATATTAATTGGTACCCAGGGCAACCTGATGGTCCGAAAGGTGGTTCAAAAGGACAATATTATGGCTTGCTTTATAAAAATCATTTTAGCGATGTCAATAACAATTGGCAAAGTCTAAATGGTTTTATTTGTGAATGGCCTAAGTAGTCATAAAGCTCCTCGGGCACGCCCTATCACCTAGGCAAGTCTTCGCCTTAACCCACTGAGCTGAAACCTTTTGAGACCATGATAGTTTTCAGCTTTGAAATAGTCGCTTCAGAGAGTGATCGTATATTATCGGCAGGTTGGGCTCGCTAATTTAAATATTAAAAAGCGCAACTATGAAGAGGAACATCGGGGACAGGAGAACATCGGGGACATCCATTTAGCCAAATTTGTCAAGTAGACAATAAATCTTTGTATCCGTTTTTTTGATTTTCAAAACGACTTGTGCTTAAAAATGTTTAGTTCAGCTCATCTTTGTTTCTTCTTTTCGGGTACGGGTCTTTCACTTAATGTGAAGTCCCTCCAGACATCCATATAAGGTCAAAGGCTTTAAAGGAGCCCTGTCGATCTATTCAGCTTTTCTTTTTAGCTGCTAACCGACGCCTTAGAAACTACTTGCGGTCAATCCCTCGCTGTCCTATTCAGGTGTAAATCAAGGCTCAATTCTATCATGTGGAATCGTCCAGTACATAGCGGGCTCAGTAAGGGGTGAGTCATCATCTAAACTTCTTTTGATTTAAAGAAATCTTTTACATCCATTTAGCCAAATTTGTCAAGTAGACAATAAATCTTTGTATCCGTTTTTTTGATTTTCAAAACGACTTGTGCTTAAAAATGTTTAGTTCAGCTCATCTTTGTTTCTTCTTTTCGGGTACGGGTCTTTCACTTAATGTGAAGTCCCTCCAGACATCCATATAAGGTCAAAGGCTTTAAAGGAGCCCTGTCGATCTATTCAGCTTTTCTTTTTAGCTGCTAACCGACGCCTTAGAAACTACTTGCGGTCAATCCCTCGCTGTCCTATTCAGGTGTAAATCAAGGCTCAATTCTATCATGTGGAATCGTCCAGTACATAGCGGGCTCAGGTGTAAATCAAGGCTCAATTCTATCATGTGGAATCGTCCAGTACATAGCGGGCTCAGTAAGGGGTGAGTCATCATCTAAACTTCTTTTGATTTAAAGAAATCTTTTACAGCGATCTAATCAGGTGATAGAGGCTCAAAGTCCAAGTCCCCAATGACGGCTTCACTGCAAAAGACTCCAGATTTTTTAATTATTGAGTCTTTGTAAACGTTCATATTTTTGTCTTCCAAAAAAATCAATGGGATCAAATTTTTGTTTTCTCTGGAGCATGAAATAAATGGATCGACAAATCTTATGAGTGTAAATAGCTCTAGCTTTACGTTCGCCGTGTTGCCTTATTAGGTCATGTGAAAAAGCTTTCATCAAAGGGTTTCTTTTTGATAGTACGGCAGCCTGACTATAGGCCCATTTTAAAAATGGATTACCTATTTTTGCTCCACTATAACCATAACTTTTACCCGCACTTTCTTTTTTACATTTAATCACTCGACAATAACTTGAATACTTACCTGGGCTTTTAAACCTTTTGATGTCGTGAGTTTCATAGATAATGACCATACCAAGGGTATCGCCTACTCCAGGCATTGACTTTACTATTTCAAATTCTTCATTGTAGGCACTATTTAAAGTTAATTCTTTGAGATCTTTATCCACTGCGATCAACTCTTTTGTATAAGCCATCAATAGATTTGTGTTGAGCTGATAGTTCCGTTCCATCGCGATGCCACCTATCCCAGAAAAGTCCTGATATTCTACTAGATTTTCTAGTTTATCTGGTTTTGACCTCATGTATAAAGTACTTTCTTTTAGCTCGTTTTGTTGCTCAAAAATATTCATGTAGACTGATATTCCAGACTTGGACTGCACTAACTTTATACGCCTTCGTAAGAGGTCTCTATGAGAGCGGTATTCTGCTGGGCAAGCATAGGCGTGAGGCAATAAATTCGTGCGTAATAAATCAGTGATTTTTTTGCTATCAATTTTATCGTTTTTAGCTTTTCCTCCGTGAATAGATTTCATATAGAGCGCATGACCAAGAGTGAATTCAATATTCTCTGAACGACAAAAATCTGCAAGAGGGTACCAATTATAAGTGCTCTCACAAGCAATAGTGAGGTCATCGACATAAGGCGCCAAGACCTTCTTCATATAGACAAAATTATTATCTCGGATGTTTTTATGCAGCATTATATTTCCTTCCTTGTCCATGACACAAATATGAGCAGATGACTTGTGAAGGTCAATTCCACAATGATATTTCGTTTTTGAGTTATACATTTCCATGAGGTAATTTCCTTTTTTTGTTTGTGTGAAACTTCAATAAAGGTCATTGCCTCGTTCTTTGCCAAATTTCCACGCTGATATTATTCAGTGCGGTACTTGGCTAAGCGTACTATCAGGAGAACATCGGGGACAGGTGTTCTGTGAGTAACAAGGAAAGGTAGCCTTAGACAGACGACAAGGAAAATCGGAGACAGGTGTTCTGTGAGTAACAAGGAAAAGTAGCCTTAGACAGACGATAGGCCTGTGATCTAAACATCCTAATTAGACGACTAAGGGGCGGTGCCCCGTTTAAGGATAAACAAAAAAGCCTCATTTCGCTAGAAATGAGGCTTACAGAAAGAACTTAAAAACTTTTAGCGACGCTTATTGCGATGATGTCCGCCACTGCGTTCTTGATGACGAGATCCACCGCCACCGCGATTGCCACCATGCTTATTTCCACTACGTTTTTGAACAAATTTACTATTGCCGTGCATTTTCTCATGAGCATCAGTCATTCCTTCTGCAGGAACTTCTGCAGGGAGCTGCATTTCGATGTAGCATTCAATTTCTGGCAATTCAAAACCACTATTCTCATCGGCAAAACTAATCGCCTTGCCCGTAGCTGAGGCTCGACCTGTACGACCTACACGGTGAACATAATCTTCTGGCTCATAAGGAAGTTCATAATTGACAACGTGACTTACATCATCAACGTGAATACCACGACCAGCAACATCAGTTGCTACTAAGACCTGTACAGTACCTGCACGAAACTCTTCAAGAATACGCATACGTTTTTTCTGTGGTATATCACCTGTAAGCAATTCGAGTTTATCGATGCCATATTGATAAAGTTTATCCGCTAAACGTTCACAATCGAATTTCCTATTAGCAAAAATAATCATTCTACTCACAGGCTCATTCTTGAGGTGCCATAAGATGACATTTTCTTTTTGATTTGCGGTAACAGTGAAAACTTTTTGAGTGACATTTTTCGAAACTATAGTCTCGGGATTAATCTCGATTTTTACATAGTCATCACTGAGCCAGCTCGATGCCAAATCCAAAACAGATTGACTGAGGGTGGCAGAATATAGTTGAGTAATTCTCTTCTCGCGACCAGGTAAATAACCAACGATTCTACGAACATCAGGAATAAAACCCATATCAAGCATGCGGTCAGCTTCGTCAATACAAAGGAACTCAACTTCACTAAGGTTAATCATTTTGCGACGGTGATAGTCCATTAAACGACCTGGAGTTGCAACCGCAATATCAACACGTCCGCGTAAAACCTGAGCTTGCTTATCAAAATCCATACCGCCAAAGAAAGTTTCGACGCGAATATCGCAATACTTACCTAAGCCGATAGCATCTTGACCAATCTGTAAGGCTAATTCACGTGTAGGAGCTAAAATCAGTGCACGAGGTGTACCGGCTTTAACTTCTGTCTGTGGATTATTGACAAAATGGTTATACATGGAAATCAAAAATGCCGCTGTTTTACCGGTACCCGTCTGCGCTTTTGCCGCTACATCTTGGCTCTTTAAAGAAATGGGTAAAACGCCTTCTTGTACGGGAGTACAGAATTTGAAATCCATATCGTAAATGGCACGTTGTACTGCCGGACATAAATCCATTGACAAAAAGGCTGTCTTAGATTCTTCTTGAGGAATTTCGCCGGGATTAATCCATGAGTTATCCGCTTTAGCCGGAGTTAATGGCGTCACGTTTACATTATTGTGTCTGGGGCTGTGTGAAGGTTTATCAGAACCCTGCTTTTGATGCTTGCCCATGTTATTATTGTTCTGATTATGGCGTGGCTTCCGTGATTGTGACGAGCCGTTTTCTTGTGATTGGCCAGAGTCTTTTTTATGTGACTGCGAAGACGTATTTTTTGGCGCTTGTGACGCTGTGTTTCTCTGTGGTTTTTGGTGCTCGTTTTTTTTCTTATTTTGAGTCGAGTCTTGTTGAGCCTGGGGCTTTTTTGCCTCTGCTGCTTTCACTGGGGCTTCACTAGCTCCAAATATCTTTTTCAAAAAGCCTAACAATATGTTTCTCCAATTATAATTAATTCGCTGAATCTAGGGGGAGTACAGCTATTCTACAAGCCCCTATATCGCTCAAGGCTCTAGCACTTGACTTTATTCATTCAATTAAAAAGTCATAGCGCTCTATCTTACATTAAGTTAATGATATTTCGTCTGCTTCCACAAAAACTATTGACGTGGATAAATCGCTCCTGCACCTCGTTTCACCAAGCCGCCTTTAGTCATTTTTACTTCATAGTAAACAATTAAGGCCCCTTCGTGAACCACGGCAGTCGCCTCTAATTCATACTCCCAACCATCCACTTCGCCAGTGGTCTCTAAAGGTTTATTTAAACGCAAACCAGTCGCCGGAAACTCGACGCGCTCAGTCGCACTTAATTTGTAATAGCATTCTAAGCTATATGCCCCATCGTAAATTTCGTAAGCTGTCAAACGCCATTTCGGGTCGCTCTCAACAGGAGCCAAGAAACCACATGAAACTAAAGAGATCAAACTAATGATAAGAAGTATTTTTTTCATTTTTTACCTTATTTTTAAAGTTGCTAAACCTACTGCAGCACAGATGGCTCCAATAATCCAAAAGCGCGTGACAATCTGGGTCTCAGACCAACCCTTTTTTTGAAAGTGGTGATGAACTGGTGCCATCAGAAAAATTCTTTTGCCGCCAGTCGCTTTGTAGTACAGAGTTTGTAAGAGTGATGAGCCCGCTTCCATGACAAAGACGCCACCAATAATAGGCAAGATCATTTCTTGCTTCACAATAATAGCCATAATCCCTAGAGATCCACCTAGAGCTAAGCTACCCGTATCTCCCATAAACATTGCTGCGGGCTTACTATTATACCATAAAAAACCCATGCACGCTCCGACAATGGCTGCACCAAACACCGCAGCTTCACCGCAACCTTTGATATAAGGCGTACTCAAATATTCAGAATAAGTCATATTACCACAGAGATAGGCAATTATCATATAGCTCATCATCGAAATAATCATCGCACCTGTCGCTAAGCCATCCATACCATCACTTATATTGACGCCATTGCCCGTTCCCCAGAGTACAAAAACTCCATAAATCATAGCTACCCACATGGGCATATATAACAAGGCTTCTTTCATGAAAGGTATCGTTAAGAGAGGTGCACTATCCCGAGTATCAGGCGCGCGAAACAAAATAAAAATTGCGGCAATCGCAATAATCATTTCGGCAAATAACCGTAGCTTACCAGAGACACCATCATTGCCTAAAGGTCCTTTCATCCTACGTACTTTTCGAAAGTCATCCCAAAAGCCCAACAAGCCAAAACTCAGCATCACCATCAAGCACAAGCGCGTCACCATTAGGTCCAAGCGTGCCCATAACAAAGTCGACACCAAGACTGCAAGGATAATGAGAATCCCTCCCATCGCAGGAGTTTTACCTTTGATTTCACATAACTCTTCTTCGGAGACAAAACCCGCCAAACGCTGAGGCGCAATAGCAAACTCTTTCAAAAAGCGAATCATTGCCGGCGCAAAGATCACCACAATTAAAAAAGCTAATGCCGCAGCACCCGCAGAACGAAATGTTAAATATTTAAAAATTCGCAGTGGCGAATTCTCGTATTCACTTAACCAATAAAGCATTTATTAATCCCTGAATTTATGATAGATTTTTTCCAACTGTATACCCCTCGAGGCCTTAAAAAACAAGGTCTCATCTGCTTTTATGTTTGCCTTTAAATACTCCCCTGCCTCATCACTATTTAAAAAAGCTTTTCCTTCTGAATTCACTTTACTAAAACATTCACCGACTGTCAACAAATCAAAGCCTTTCATTGCCTTCGCTTGATTAAAAATAGCCTGATGATAGCTCATCGCCTTATCTCCCAACTCAAGCATATCTCCCAAAACTAAAGTTCCTGAAGAATAAAGTTCTTTTACCCACTTCAAAAAAGCTGCTGTACTCTGGGGGTTAGCATTATAACAATCCAAAACAAAGGTCTTGTCCCCAACTTGCTCTGTTTTCATGCGCATCCCTGGTAAATCAAGATTACGGATAACCGGCACTAAATCTTCTATTTTGAAGGACCATTGCTTTTGAAAAAGCTCCAGCAAGGCCAAGCAAGCACAAATATTTAAGAGCTGATGCTCGCCACTAAGATTTGTTTCTAATTCTAATTGCTCGCCACTGTGCAATTCAACAGTAAATAAACTTTTCCCCATGAGTAATTCATAGTTCAACAAACGCACATCGGCTTTTTCACTTTTCCCAAATGATATCACTCGGATATCTTGGCGATCACTTAAGGCTTTCTTGACTTTCTCGGAAAAAATTTCTGGAACGACAGCAACGCCCTCTTCCTCCATATAACGGAAAATATCTATTTTCTCCTCAAAAATCGCCTCTTCATCGGTGAAATTACCAATATGTGACGCTCCTACTGAAGTTAATATAGCTCCATGTGCTTTGACAATCTTGGCGAGATCCCCGATCTCACCAGGATGGTTAGTTCCCAGCTCTAAACTAAAACACTCTTCTTCGCCTTTGAGACGAACGATATTTTGCGTTACACCAATATGATTATTTGTATTGCCTAAGGTGCTTAATACTTTCTTGGGAAAAATGCTTTCAAGTAACTGGGATAGTACTGCATTGGTACTCGTCTTACCTGAACTACCCGTCACCGCAAAACGCTTGGCTTTCCTTTGCTTCATCAACAAATAATGCCCAAGTTGCTGCCATGCTTTTACCGTATCTTGTACCTTTATCATCGCAACAGAATCTTGAGCCAACAACTCGACCTCTTTGGAGACAATCAAAAGCCTCGAACCCTTTTCCACTGCAAGATCTAAATAATTATGCCCATCAAAGTTATCGCCATCAAAAGCAAAAAAAACCGCGCCAGTCAAATCTTTTCGGGTATCACTCTCGTAAGTCGTATAATCATCAAAATTTCTATCTTTTACCAAGACCTCTCCACTTATTGCTTGGCACAAGTCATTAAAATCTAACATGCTTTCTCTTCCTCAATAATTTTTCTACACAAATCTCTATCACAAAAATCCACTGTATGATCCTTATATATCTGCGTCTGTTCATGCCCTTTGCCGGCGATGATCAAACAATCTCCTGGACCCAAGGCACTACTTGCTGTTCTTATGGCTTGCTCCCGACCCAAGATAATCTCTGCGGATCTTTGTTTAGTTGATAAGATATCTTCTATGATTTTCGAGGGCTCTTCACTTCGTGGATTATCATTTGTTAAAGTCACCTCATCGGCCAAATCTGATGCAAGTCCCATTCCATACCTACGGCTGCGATCGCGATCTCCCCCACAACCAAAAACCAAAAATAATTTGTCTAGACAAATTTTACGGACTTCGCCTATCACTTTCTCTAAGGCTTCTTGTGAATGAGCAAAATCCACTATGAGCTTTGCACCATTCGCTTTCTCAAAAACCTCTAAACGACCAGGTACTCCCGGAAAGCCTAGCATAATATTTTTTATCTTGTGTATTGAAGACTTACCCAATAACTCTGTCGCCAAAAGGATTGCGCCCGCAGCATTATATAAATTATAATCTCCAAGGAGCTTTGGCATGACGACTTCAGTCTCATTGAAGATCACGCCCTGCTCTGTTATCACACAGTCCGCACCTATGGATTCAGAAAAAGTTTTTGTGGCTGGATCGAGTAAACGCGTACCATAAGTATCATCGGCATTCACTACTTTGATTTTTGAATAATAATCCTCAAACAAAGATTTTTTTACGTCAAAATACTCTTCCATTGAACCATGATACTGAAGGTGATCTTCACTAAGATTAGTAAATAAAACGGCCTCAAAAGCTAAGCCATATAAACGCATTTGATCTAGCCCATGACTTGAGGCTTCCAAGACTACATATTTAGCACCTTTTTGATGAACCTCTTCAAAAAATGAATGGAGTTCTTCCGCTCCCGGAGTGGTCAAAGCACTGGGGTTTATTTCTGTACTAAGACCTTGACCCAAAGTCCCCATAATAGCGGCTTTCTCACCCATGCCATTAAGGATATATTGGAGGATATAAGCCGTACTGGATTTGCCATTGGTCCCTGTTATTGCAATAATCTTCAATTTATCACAAACATCATCATGAAAAAATCGCGCAAGTTTAGCATTGGCTTTCCTGAGGTCTTTCACACAAACCTGAGGTATAGCCACATCGAGGAACTCTTCGCAAAGCAGCACTCGAGCGCCTTTAGCTAAAGCTTCGGCAATAAATTTACTGCCATCGAGGGAGTGGCCTTTCAGAACGGAAAAGACATAGTTTTTCTTAATCTTTCTTGAGTCTGAACTAAATCCTTCAACAAATTCTGGCAAGCCTGAACTTACCTTAGGCTCCAAAGCCTCTAAGCATTTGAGTAGTTCTTTACTTGACTTCATCGGAGATTTCTTCTGGCAAGTCAGGTTTTACATTTAAATAGCGCAAAGTTTTTTCTGCTATACGTCTAAAAGTTGGTGCTGCGGCAGTACCACCATAACGGTACTTATAGGCAGGCTCATCCACTACAACCATTAATACAAAAGCTGGGTTATCTGCAGGGGCGTAACCGACAAAGGAAGCTACGTGAATTGTATTTGAATACGCGTTATTGACCCATTTTTGTGAAGTCCCTGTCTTTCCTGCTACATAATAGCCTGGCACATGAGCCTTAGGTGCGGTACCCCCATCTCGTGTTACTGTTTTTAAAGCGTTTGTCATTCCTTGAGTGACGCGCAAAGGTAAAACTCTTCGCTTAAGAAGTGGTGGATATTCAATGACTTCCTCTGTACCAGCTTTCTTCACTTTATCCACAACACGTAACTGCATCATATTGCCATCATTGGCTAGAGCGCCCCACGCCTGCATCATTTGCGGTACTGTAACAGCAATACCCTGCCCAATAGGCATGCGACTAATTGATAAACCATCCCATTTATTAGCCGAACGAAAAATCCCTCGTGACTCAGTCCCTAAATTAAGTCCTGTTCTTTCTCCAAAACCAAAGCGCCTCAAGCCTGCATACATGGCATTTTTACCAACGCTAATTGCCAGTTTTGCGGTTCCAATATTACTCGATTTTTGAATTACCTGCCAAATGGGGATCGTTCCATAATGGTGTCCCGCATCTCGCAAAGGCTTACCCGAATGAAACCACATGCCATCTTCACAATCAATACGGTCATTAAATGAAATATTTCTCAAACTCATTACCACGGCAATACTACAGGCCTTCATAATCGACCCTGGCTCAAATACATCTTCTAAAAGGCGATTGGCATACTTATCTCGAGTCATGGTCGAACGTTGATTCGGATTGAAGGTGGGTCGCTGGGCCATGGCTAAAATTCCACCCGTTCTCGGGTCTGTCATCATTGCATAGACTGACTTACAAGGAATCTCTGAAACTAGGCGATCTAACTCTTCTTCCATAAAAGACTGAATAGGCTCGGAAATTGTTAGATACACATCCCAGCCATCCTTAGGATTGATGCTTTTTAGCGTATGCAGTTCTTTATTCCTGCGAGAGCGCTCAATAACCACTTCACCACTAGTTGGTGTCATTTCCTTATCATATTTAGATTCGATGCCCATGACCCCATTTCCCTTATGGCCCATAAAGCCCAAAACATTAGATGCTAAGGTATTTTTCGGATAGAAACGACTTTGGGATTCTTCATAATGTAAGCCAGGTAATTTCATTTCGCGAAGCTTCATCACTTTATCAATAGTAACACCCTTCGCTACCACTAACTGAACAAGTTTTTCATTCTCAAAACGAGGGCGAAGTAAGGCATCACTCACCCCTGTTTCTTTTTTGAGAATTTCAAAAACTTCCCATTTCCTGGAACCCATATGCCTCGGTTCAGCAAAGACCTCGTAAGTCACTCTGGTCATCGCTAAGATATTGGGGGCAGGTGAACGCGTGGAATCAAAAATCATTCCACGTCGACCTTTAGATAGACGCTTGGCGGTATATTTTTTTTGAGCTTTACTTAAAAGTTCATCATGACGATGAACTTGGACATAATAAAAACGCGCCAAAAGCACCGAAAAGAATAGTACGGCAAAAGTCGTAACTAAAACTAGGCGTGCTTTAAAGCCATCACGCATTAAGAATTATGGCTGAACTGTAGTTACAGCAAGTTGCCCTTCTGAACCCAATTGTTTTCCGACATCATCAAGTGGAGCCTGAATATGATAAAGCTCCATCACATAACTGGGGTTCGGCGAATGTAAATTTAATTTATATTCACGTACTTTTCTGAAAATGTAACTGCTCTGAGTCTTCTCTTCTAACTGAGCTTTTAAGTTGATACGACGCACTTGAGCTTCATGAAGAAGTTTCTTTTGTAAGGACAATTCAGACTGGATTTTATCCTGGTGCGTTTCCATATATAAATAGCCTAGTGCCAACACCAAGACTAATAATGCATCAAAGATCAAGATCCAGCTTCCGCCGCGCTTTGCGTCCTTATTGTTTTTCATTTTCCTATCCTTATCTTATTAAATTTTTTCGGCCACACGCAGCTTTGCACATGCGGATCTTGTATTTTCTTCAAGCTCACCTGACTCAGCGGTCAAGGGCTTACGTGTTATGATTTTCATTTGTGGTGAACGTCCACAGACACACACAGGGATATCTGGAGGGCAATCACAGGCTACTGCTTTCTCTTTGAAAAACTCTTTCACCATTCGGTCTTCGAGCGAATGAAAACTTATGACCGCCAAACGCCCTCCTGGCTTCAGAAGATCAAAGGCAGCTGCCATGCCGGACTCAAGTGCTCCAAGTTCATCATTGACGGCAATTCGCAAGGCTTGAAAAGCTAGTGTTGGCGCTGGATTTCGTTTACGGCGATTGCGATTAACACACACTCGATCAGCTAAACCAGCTAATTGCTCTGTATGTGTAAAGAGCTCCTTATCACGATCTGCCACAATGGCTTTTGCCAAGCGATAAGCTTCTTTCATTTCCCCATAATCTCTAAAGATTTTCGTGAGGCCTTCTAAACTTTCTTTATTGAGAATCATAGATGCCGTAACTTTTAGGCGGCGATCCATACGCATATCTAATGGGCCATTTTCTCGATAAGTGAAACCACGACTCGCTTCATCTAAATGATGAGAACTCACACCGATATCCATTAAAATACCATCGACCTGATTCCAGCATTCATCTTTTTTGAGATCTTTTAAATCACGAAAATTCAATCGCTTTGACTGGAAATTTTCACCATACTTACTCAAGCGTTCTTTCGCAGCCCGCAAAGCCTTGTCATCACAATCAAGCCCTAAAAGCTGGATATCCTTAGCGCTTTCAAGGATAAGCGAACTATGTCCACCTCCACCTAAAGTACAATCAATATATTTGCCTCCTGCATGAGGCTGTAATCCATGAATAACTTGTTCAGCTAAAACGGGTATGTGGTAAAAATCTTTCATTAACTATTTGCTCCAAATAAATCATCCAGGCTTACATCTTGGTTCATTAAGCCATCTAACATTGCGTAAGGGTCCATTTCATCTTCTTGACTGGCTTCCCATTCATCTTTTGCCCAAATCTGTGCGGTTGTAACAGCGCCGACTAATACGGCATCACTTTTTATCCCTGCATGTGCCTTCATCTTTGCGGGCAAGGGAACTCGCCCCTGCTTATCACATTGCACTTCTTGAATTTTCGCACCGAAGGCCGCTAAGGCTCTCGCCATTTTTGGATTCGTAAAGGAAACTTTTTTCAATCGCTCCCTCAAAACGGCAAACATGTATTCAGGAATAATTTGAATCATCTTATCTTTTCCAGGCAATAGGTACATACGAGATCCCTCTCCCCCTCTCCAAGAGCGGGGGATCGCAAGCCGGCGTTGTGTATCGACAGAATGTTCGAACTCGCCGGTGAATATGATCTCGTCAGACGACATGCTAAACTTCTCTCACCTATTTTTACCTAATTGCACCTATTTTACCCTATCAAGCACAATAAAGCAACTAGCGTCCACTAAAAAAATAAGTTTTATTTGAAGAAAAATTTTGACCGAAAAATACACAAAGTCTTTAAAAAGAGCGCTTTTCAAAAGCATAAAGAGTCATCTAAGAGCGAAATATAACGCGGCCCCTATCCTCCCCTGAGACCGTATAAAAAGCCACATTAAGTTTTTTAGCTCGATACAAAAAAAAAATGCCCGCATATAGCGAGCTCATTGAGAAGGTATAAAAATAAGGTGAGTTTTCGGAATTAATTAAGACAAGGAGAACTACACGGGATACCCAATAGAAAAACTATCTTAAGGAAACTACAGGTCAGCCATACAGACTGATGGACTTTAAATAACTATGTGTGTATGGGGGGGGATTAAAGTAAAAACAGATGGCTCCGCGAATAGGACTCGAACCTATGACAAAGAGATTAACAGTCTCCTGCTCTACCAACTGAGCTATCGCGGAACATCTGGGTTACTAATGGCTCCGCGAATAGGACTCGAACCTATGACAAAGAGATTAACAGTCTCCTGCTCTACCAACTGAGCTATCGCGGATTAGTAACGGGCACAACCATAACTTAATGAGAATTTTTTTCAAGCTCGAAAAATGAACTTTCTAGGGTGATTTTTCGCTTTTTTTTGAAACTAGCTTTTTAAGTGAATTCCTATTCAAAACTTAAAGCTTCGATGACACCATCATTTCAAAATAGATTTCTCTTTCGTAATCATTCTTTTGTCGGTGTTCAAAAGAACCCTCAAGTGATATAAACAACTGCTCCAGTGCCTTTATCTCAAAAGATTTAACTTGTTTATCTTCATGTTTTTGCAGCGCTAATTCTAACAATGGGCCACAGGGATAAATAAAACTAAACTTCAAGCGTTTCTCCAAACCAACAGATGCTACTGTATAGCTGCAGCGAAGTTTTTTCGCATTAGATTCCTGCTCCAGTAACGAGGTCAACAAGGAAAATAATTGAGACCAAAAAACTTTGGAACTTAATATCAAACAATCACTTTTTGGTAAATCTAAGTCTACTTTAGTCAAGCCATCAACATTTTCCTTAGATTGAAAATGTCTTAAGCAGATTGTTTTGACGTCAAGTTCATCGCTTGCCATGGCCCGCTCTCTAAAAAGATCTCTCAAAAACAGATAGTTCTTTAACTTCACTGCGTACTCAGCACTCAGTTTTTTATCTTGATCCGTATTTTCTATGAGTTTAATTAACATTTCTTCTATGAATTCACACTGCTTCTCTATCAACAAGTGCCGTTCAGAAGATTCTTTGTTTTCACATCCTAGTATACGCTTCAATTCCCCTTGTGTTTTCTTCGCACTCTCTTGAACTTGAGCTAACTGACCCTCTAGGCTCTCTAGTTGGTAGTATTCTTTAGTTG
Source organism: Lentisphaera profundi (assembly GCF_028728065.1). Classification (GTDB taxonomy): domain Bacteria; phylum Verrucomicrobiota; class Lentisphaeria; order Lentisphaerales; family Lentisphaeraceae; genus Lentisphaera; species Lentisphaera profundi. The sequence goes on from NZ_CP117811.1 coordinate 2,017,804, forward strand.
TATCAGTTGCTATTATTACCCAACCCGATTCATTTTCTGCGACTCGAGTATGTTTGTTTATGTGTAATTTTAAAACAATATCCTGCCCATTCCGCTCTCGAATAATCTGTACTCTTTTCCCGAAATCACTTTCAACTACTTCTGGAATCAATTCTTGAAGTGAATGTCTTGTATCGCTCTGATACTGACCTGCCACGTCCAAAGAGAACATCCGTAGCGCCACGGGGTTCAAATCAGTAACTTCTTCTTTGGAATTCACAATCAAAACCCCCTGTTCAGAAGATTGAAAAAGCTCATAAAGTAAACTCCCAAAAGAAAACGGTAACATATAATACTTAGATATGGCCAAGTGCATACAATAAGCCATGATAGCAACCGTTGAACCGGCTGCCTGAATGGTCGCTCCTTCACCCATGAAGTGCGGAGCCACCAAATCTGTGTACATCCCCACATACAGAACAAAGCAACAGCCGGCAACCATAAGTTTTCGCTGAGATCTCTCATTTTTATCTTTGGCTGTTTTAAAATTCAATAAAATACACAAGGCATACTGAGCAGGTGCAAAAATACAAATAATCGCAGCTGGAATGAATAAAACTCCCGGCTCATGCCTCAAGCCCCACCAAACGGGAGTATAGGAATACACCATATAGGGTGTAAAAACACCGATAAAAGACACCGTCAGAGGAATGACGTAAAAACTTTTATAAAACCAATCTTCTGCTTTGCCCACTAAAGAGTAGATAAAACGCATGAAAAAGTATGCCAAAAATATATATGAAGGCACCTGCAAGCGATAGATCGTCATCGTGAATTCGTGTGGCATCTGAGACCAATTCCAATTTATGAAATCACCAAAAGTCCACACCGTTACACAGGCCATGAAATACACATAGTCCCGATGAACTCGTTTCGTCATTCCACGATGCAAGCCCACACCTAATAAAACGGCATTACTTAAAAAGGCCACAAATGGCAAAAATGAATATATATTAGACATTAACTCATATTCTCCCTACTCCATAAAATGACGCTATCATCACATTTATTCAAGACAAAAAAAAGCCTTCCTAATCAAGGAAGGCTCAAAAATGGGTATTTTAAAATAAACTACTTAAGCTGGGCAAAAGATGTAATCACTTTGGATACCATGCCATAAGTTTTTGCTTCTGCAGGACTCATCCAAAAATCACGATCCGCATCCTTGCTTACTACTTCTAATGTTTTTTTACATATGTCGGCTACAATCTGATTATAGCGCACACGGGTTTTATTAATTTCGTCAGCGGTAATCTCGATATCAGAAGCCGTACCTCTCACACCAGTACTTGGCTGATGAAGCATAAAGCGTGAATTAGGTAAAGAGAAATTCTTACCTTTTTTAGCCGCTAAGAAAATCAAAATCGCCGCGCTTGCACACATACCACTGCAAACTGTATAAACTGGAGCTTTGAAGAACTGGAGCATATCATATATAGTAAAACCTGAATCAGCGCAACCGCCACCAGAATTTATATAAACGTAGATAGGTTCTTTTTCAGAACGTTTATTCAATAGGATCAACTGACTTAGAACCCGTCTAGATAGTTCTGGTGATATCTCTTCCGCAATAATAATTGTACGCGTATCGAGCATCTCTTTCATCATTCCCGCTGGTTCTTTCTCAGTCTTCTTTTCTTCTTCTTCATCTTCTAAACGAAAATACATTTTAACTCCTTAAATTTTCAACATAGGCAACAATAGGCTTAGTTTTATTTTTTCCAATAGTACCACGCGTCTAGGAAGAAAAAAAACTCCTCCGCATTACTGGGTAATGATATATTATCTGATAGGGCGATCAATCATTCTTGTAGACAAAGTCTTACTATAAAAATAGCTTTTATCCATTTCTTTCCCAATTAACATCGCCTCAGCCATATCTACAACCTGATCGAAACTATCGCGATATTCCTCACCGACCTCTTTTTGCCATTCCACAAATTCTTTACTTTCTTTAAACATGCGCTTCGCTTCGCTTGAACCTTGCTTTGCCCAATGCGCTAAACAAAGGTAAGCATTTTCACGGACATAAGAAGGATCAAAAGTATTTTCACTCAGTGGAACTTTAACCAACTTTTCCGTAATCAACTTTTTAAGTTCGAATAAACTCCTGTTGTTAACATGGTCACTATTGGTCATTGCCCAAATCATATAAGCCCGCACAGCAGAACTTGGCTGAGTATTTTTCTTTTGATCTTTTCTCGACTTGAGTCCTGGCTGTATCAATTTAGAAAAATCAGTCTTAGGGTTGTGGGCTACTCCATCAAAAAACGCCTGACGTATAGTCATATCTTTCGTTTGAGTATATTTAACCAAGCCTTTTATATCAGAATCTTTTGCTACCGCCGCTAAGTAAAAGATAAGCCCTTGCTGAAAGGCAGCTTGACGTTTCTTCTCAAGTCCTTTCAAGGACTTACTATCCACGCGATATTTCATCACTCCAAGGTAACGCAAGCAGGCTTTCGTAACATCGGGGTTTGTACTATGCTTTAAAATGTTTAAAACTGAGTCTTTGCCCTCTTCCATTGCTTGATCTTCCATCACCGCTAGTTTCGCTAAGTTAATGGCATCCGCACCTTTTTCGAGAGTACAAAAATCACTATGCAGCGAAGCAGGGATTGCCTCTGCCGAAAACACTTCTATCGCTAATACCCCGGCCGCGATAGGCAACTTATAAACTCTTGATAATAAAAACTCTCTATTATCACTTTTTTCCACTAAGACACTACAGGCGGCTAATTTGATATCATCATTAGCATTGAGAACGGCTCTTTTCGCCTCATCATTAAAGGACTTATTCCATTCGAGTTCACTCATCCTCAAAAAAGCAGAAACCGCGAACTGCTTAAGCCGACTTTGTTTCACTAAAAAATCAGATGAATGACTTGAGGCAATGAATTTACTCCTCTGAAAATCATTTTCGCATTTCTTGTAAGCTGCATTTTCATTAATTCGTGCCAGCTGTTTTAGCAACAACTCTTTTTTATACTCCGCCTTAGTTCGGCTCAAAACCTTCATCAACAAACGAGCGTCATCCACTTTCCCCGATAAGCATGCCACAATCACATACTCATCCGACTTGTTCAAATAAGGTTTTAAGACTTCCGCAGATGAATTTTTAGCAAGTACCGTGAAGGCATCTAATGAAAAAGTTTTATCCTTCACCAGCTTCTCCAAACTTTTTAAGCTTGAAGCACTCTGCTCCATATAGACTAGGGTAGATAAAATTTGACTTTTGACTTTAAGACTTTTTTCTAAGTGAAAAATCTTAAGTAAGGCTTCGCTTAAGTGTGCACTTCCCGTCACTTTACTGAGTCGACTAATCAACACCTGCTTTTCATTGACACTATAATGAGGCCATTGCCTAAGAGCTAAACTCAAGACATCCTCGCTAACCTTGTAAGAAGTGTAATGACTTGGATAATCCCCTGACAAAAGCGGGCGATCATCGACTATGTTTTGATAATTGGCTACCTGAAGCTGAACTCCCGCCATTAAGATCGCAATCATTATCCTTTTCTCCTACTCATCATTTGTCTTACCTTTATTGCACCCAAAATAGAAAAAATTGCTGCGGTAATAATTAAAAACAATACGTTAATTTGCCAGAAGTCTCCTTCTAGAAAATCTGTAAAAACTCTATCCGTATTTCTCAGACCACCAGCAACAGGATTGATCATTAAAATCTTACGCATCAATTCCTCTCCTAATTTATCACTAAAAAGAAGAACTGAGAGACTCCCCACTGTTACTGTAAAGGCAAAAATATAAGATGCCGCCGTTGCACCTGCGCTGGTTTTTGAAACTGCCGAGAAAAACAAGCCCGCACAAATAAAGCACAAAGCCGCACTCGCTAAGAGCCAAATCATTGGCAATAAATTTCCACCGCGCCCGTCCTGTAAAAAGTTCAGACTAAAAATCACTGGGATACTACAAGCCATTATAAAAAAGATATAGATAAACCCTGCATACAATTTACCCAGTACATAGCGAAAAGCTCCAATCTGACTCATGCGTACAAACAGTAAATTACCGGAGTTCACATCTTCTGAAATTGAACTCGCACACACTCCCGGAGCAATCAAAACCGTTAAACCTAGCTGATAAATAACGGCGCCATACTCAACTGAATTCTGTCCTAAATGAGTCGAATAGCCACTAGAAAGCACAATGAGTAAAACTATACTTATGGCATTACATGTGGAAAAGGTCCATAAAAGAAATCGTGGATTCCCAAGCATTTTACTTCTCAACTCCGCCATGAAAATCGGATTAATAAACATTGGCGTTAAACGCTTAGTGCCTGTCGTATCGAAAATAAACATCAATTTATAAAAAATGCTCTTCCCTTCTTTTACACGACTTTGACGTGCCTTTGTTTGATTTCTCGATAATAATTTGATTCGAAATACAAAACATGAAATAATAAAAATCAGTATATTAAAGGCCAAAAACTTTAAAATATTATCTCCCGAACCGCCTCCGAGCAAGGTCCTATGCTCACTATATATCAATTGATAAAGGGCATCAAATGGACTGAAAGAACGAATCAACTCGAGTAGAGGTTTAATATTCTGCTGACTTAGCAATAAATCGGGCAAGAATACCGCGCCACTCATCAACGCCACCAACAGGTAGGACTGAATCAGTGCTGAATTACTACTACTAGCACTTGCTGAAACAGCTAAACAAACACCTCCATAACAAATTGCCGAGATAAGAATAATGAGCTGGCCCTGTATCAACACATCTATGTTCACACCTCCCGAAAGTAGACATAATGCGCTAACAGGAAGAAAAAATAGCACCATAAATAATTGCATCGTTATAACGGCGAAGAGCTTACCAAACATTATATCGCCCGGTTTTAGCATAGTTGTAATCAACATCACAAAACGATTTTTCTCTTTTTCATCCGAAACCGAACAAGCACATAAGGCCGGAACGAACGATAAAATAATAGCTAGGTTCAGTAATAATATAATAGAGAATATATGTCGGCCTGAGGATCTAATAACCGAAAACACATCACTCTCCGGCCACAGTAAGCACAGAAAGCCCGCCATTGCCAAGAAGGCAAAAAAAACAAAACTCTGCAAGCGTACATCCCGCAAATACTGTTTCAGTTCATGTATAAATATAGTAAACATATTGACCTACTTAGCTGCCAATTGCATAAACATCTCTTCCAACTCTAGCTCATGGAGTTTAAAGGAATTAACTCGTATACTGTTTTCAATAAGGTACGCTAATACTTTCGCACCAATATCTTCATCTTTATTACATGAGAAGGAAACTTCTTGTTCACGAACTTGAATATCCTTAACTGATCCCATATTTGACAAAAATTCCTGCGTGCGACCTAAATCATCCACATGGACTTCGATATCATAAGTCTTTTTGTCTGTCAATGACTCCGTTATGTCCTCAAGCTTACCAAAAGCTTCCATCTTGCCCTTATTAATAATACCGACTAGATCACACATATTGCCCAAGTCAGGTAAAATGTGAGATGACAAAATAATTGTTTTCCCAAGATTTTTAAGTTCGCAAACAACTTCACGCATTTCTATACGTGCCTGAGGATCTAAGCCACCAGCTGGTTCGTCCAATATCAGTACTTTGGGATCAGGTAAAATTGTTTTTGCCAGCCCAATTCTCTGACGCATCCCTCTGGATAAAGAGGCGACTTGATAATCCACCATATCTTCCGAACGAGTCAAGCTTAAGGCATGTACAATTCTTTCTTTACGAAGCTTACGGGGAATTCGATATGCGGCACCAAAAAAATCCAAATACTGCCAAACAGTCATACGATCATAGACGCCAAAAATATCGGGCATATAACCCACCGTCTGCTTGAGCTTCTTTAAATTTCGTGGCTTAACTTCAATACCATTAATTTTAGCACTTCCTGAGTCCGCATCCATCAAGCCTGTCAGAATTTTGAATGTAGTCGTTTTTCCTGCGCCATTGTGACCGACATAGCCCATTATAGAACCTTCAGGAACTGTAAAACTAAGATTATCAACACCACGTCCAGAGCCAAAGGACTTGCTTAATGAGTTTAATTCAATCACGGTAATTCTCCCTTGAGGCTAATTTTAAATTCTTTTGACTTAAATTCTTTCACTGTTTGGATCTGCGATTTATCTTCAAATATAATTTCGAGATCAAAATACAATTCATTTACATCCTTAGCTTTCGGCAATTTATAAGTAAGGTTCTTACCTGTAAAATCTTTACGCTTACTACCATCAACTAATTTATATTTAACTGGATAAGCAGAATCCAAGTCAATCGCCACTTGAATTTCACTCACTTTCAAGCCCGATAATTCTACTGGAACTTGCACTCTAAAACCACAGCGATGACGCCCACCGACAGCTGTCTTGGTGTACATTTTTTTATTAATGTCCCACAGTCGTTGAAAATCGGTGAAATTAATCCCCACAAATTCTTCAGGCACAAGTATTTTTTTATTTTTTGCTTTTAAGCGTACTGGATACACCAATAAACCCTCCGTGTCCTCATTATGCTCTCTCTTAAAGAGCATAACTTGGCTTCGTCCTTGATCTTCTAGAAGTGGCTTAATAATCCCTGCATTGAAGTCATCCTCTTTCAATACGTACACACCATTCTTACCCAAGAGCATATCTCCTTCTATACTAGAGGCTATTCCAGATTCATCTAAAATAAGCTCTAGGTATTTATTGGATTCTAACTCAGGATTCATCGACCACTCAACAAAACTGCGCCAAGTCTCGGCTTCAACTTCGGTCCCATCCAAACTCAGAGTATTTTTATCTGCTGATATTTTTAAAAAATTAACATTGAGGCTTTCGATATCAACTTCTGATTTTCTCGCTGTATCTTGTGTGATATTCAATCTAGATGATGCCATTTGCCCTGCGCTCTTAGGCTCTTCATATGTACTAACATTCACAATGCGATTCTTAGCCATATCTCTAGAAAAACTGAGCTTCCCTGCTTTTACTTCATAAAAGCTATGAACAATCTCTTTTATACCTGAATTAACTTGATGACTATATTCTACTTTTAATCTCTTGGATTCTTTTGGTACATTAATCATTTTATCTTTGCCCAAAATCAAATATGCGCTAAAACAGACTGAGACTAGGCCAACCACAAACCAAGAGTACTGAACTTTTTTGAAGACTCTCGCCAAGAGAAAGATAGTAAAGACAGTCAGGCCGTACACCAACAAAATCATAAATAGCTTACTACTATTAGGAGCAATCATACCACTTAAACTGGAAGTGTAACGCTCTAGACTGGGATCCCCGTTATCCGATGGCAGTACCAATCTCCGACTATAACTCAAGAAAAAATTCAAGAACTCTGAGATATCCTCCGAATGAGGTCCTAGTGATTTCTGCGCTAAAGGCACCGCATAAAAGAAACTTAAACCTAAGCCGACAGGTCGAGCTGCCACCAGCACATCTTTTTTATCTTTTAACATCACGTAACTGTCGTCAAATAACTTCACTCGCATAAAATCAAAACTTTGCGTCGTCTTCAAATCTTCAAAACCTTTCTTAAGCATCACGCGGCTGGCATTTCTCTGACTCAGTGAAAGGATTTTAGCAGGTAGTAAATAGCCATAACCCGTATCATACATATGCTCAATCGTATCTGGGTGACTAACTAGTAAGGAGCCTCCATTATTAACATATTGCGAAACAATATCTAATGCCGCTTTATTTAATTGAGATTTACTCGGCTTATTGATGATAAGTAAATCAACACTTTTTAAATCAGCCCAATTCATAGGTATCTGGTCAATTGTATTGACACTTCTCTGCGATGCCTTTAGGAAACTCGATTTTAAACCATTTTGATCAATAGGGTTATCTAAGATCACTACATTTACTATGTTTTTGACAAACACTTTCATGTTTGTTTGATTAATTAATTTCTTTCCCTGTTTAAATTGTAGCTTCATCTCTCTACAATCAGCATCAAGCTTAAAAGGAAAGTCGCGCGAAGAATGACTTTTTGCTGCCAGAGAAAATTTATACTCCCATGTATTTAACGGATAGGAGGAATTAAAAAACAGCAGTTCTACATCTTGCTGCTTATTCGTTTTATTTTCAAAATTGACATTCATCATCACCATTGACTGAGAACTGACTTTCAAAGCTCCATGCTGCTTGATAAATGCACTCGTCATTTTCAAGTCTTGCGCCATCACTACGCTCATAAACATTATGCACAATATATACTTCACACTCTCTCCTTAAGTTGTTCGAGTAACGTTTTTACTTTTTCATATCTATTTAAAAGTTCTTTTTCATGTTGAAACTCTTTAACTAAAAATAAGCCCAGCTGCTTTAGTTTTCCTGAAAGATCTATCATATAAGCCTCTTGTTCTGAGCTATACTTTTTATTTTGGCGCTTGGACATGATCATTGGAGCAAGAGATATTTCCTGAAGCATCAAATGGCTAATAATGAGATCTTTACGAAAATCTTTTCCCAACTTTCTATAATACTCACCATATTTGAGTAATAGATTATGACCTCGTCGACTATCTGGAGCTAGTTGAAGACCTTTTCTTAAACTAGCCATAACCTCGTCCGCTTGCTTATTGCGCTGAAATTGAAGTTCCGCCAAACTAATATAGTTCATTCCGTACCGAGGCTCTGACGCAATCGCTTTGAACATCGATCGCTCGGCCTCTAACAAATACTGCTCCATCGAAATTGCGTTCACTGCCATCCCCTGACTTTGCAGTGTTTTCTGGCGATAATACATAAGTAGCAATTTTTTACTTGCCATCCTCCATATATCAGGTCTTTCCATGAGCTCATCTAGAACCTCACATTCGGCAACAATTTGCTCTGCTGATAAATAGTTCGGATCTCCCAACACACCGCAGCTTACACAATAAGCTAAATCATCTTGCTCTAGCGTTTCTAAACAGTAGTCACAATTTCTTAAGTTGAGGTTCCCTATTTTGATAAAGCGATAATCAATCAATGATGAGCCAAAAAAACGATCATGGCTCAATGAAAAGCGATGCAAAGAATACATATCTTTTACAAAAAGAAATACGCAGGCACACAAACATAATAAACTTATATTTATACCCACTGAGACTTTATTAGATAAATTTTCATACTCTTCGTCACATGGACGTTTAATCAAAGTCAGCATCACTGCAAATGTGAGTAATGTTCCAGGTATAAAGAAATTAAAATCTAACTGCGCATGGATAAACCAAGCGAGTAAACCCCAAAATATAAAATGATTATATGACCACTTATCCTTATCCAAAATCTTTACTAAGTAAATAAAAGACGCAATAAACAGCAAAGAGGCCAGCAAGCCAGATATACCACATTGCCCAATCATCGTATTTAACATATTATGAGGTAAAATAGTACCCTCAGCCCCAGGGATTTTATGCAGTAGATAGTCGTTGCGGAATTCTCCCATACCTGCGCCCATAGGATTATTTTTGAACATCTCAAAACCTACTCGAGCATACTCACTTCTAACAATAACCGATGGTATATTAAACAAGATTGGCGCGCTCAGTGCTACCACTAAAACCAGCAAGCCCAAAGTCATTAAGCATTTCTTACGCGAAAGACTTAAGGCATAGGTGATCACACTCGCTGCTACAAAAGCCATTATACCACCGCGGCTCTTTGTCAGCAACAAACACGTACACAGAGGAATAATAGCAATCAAAGACCACAGCATTAAGCGTTTTTTATCTGCTACAAAAGACTGTAAGATGTGTCGAGCCATATAGAGAAATAGGCCAAAGATCAAAATAAGGTGTGCTGCGTAACTATTAGAAAGTACAAAATCTGCATAGAGTAAGGTTTCTTGGGCACGACCTTTAAAGTCACCTAAATTAACATTATTACTCTGTTCAATCATTTGAACATTTTGGCTAAACCCATAAAAGTATTGGTACAGGCCATTATAAATAGATTTACACGCACCAAAAAAGATGGCTCCCATAAAAATCAACCTTGTTCGGGGACGCTGATTAACGGCTATCCACGCTGATAAGGCCAATGCCAATACTCCTACTACATGGCTTATGTACTGATTTAGAAAAGCTTTCTCCGTTGTTTGTATCCCCCCTGGCAACAACGCCAAAAGCAAAACAAACCAAGGAACAAAGAAATAAACCTGTTTGAGTTCTTTCACTAATCTTTGAGGGTAGGTTACTATTGCTAACACTAAGCATAACAAGGCGCTAATTGTCAGAATTTGCGACGGCCACGCTGCCGCGTAAATCCACGAATATAAATCCAATGGACTCAATTCTACCGCATTTTGACCAAAATTTAAACCAAAGTAGAGCGGACTTAAAAAAAGCAGGATCGATACCCCAATAATGAGTGATTTCTCGGCTAACTTCAAGTTTTTAAAGGGTTCACTCAAAATTAGTCTCCGCAACTATCGCAATCATCTGTCGAACACGATTTATCTGAATCTGTTGTTGAGCAGTCATCACCGCAGGCACTTTCTTTTGTATCGACGAGTTCATCCAATTGTTCTCTAGATACATTCATCACCCGCCCATCTTGTTTCACTCTCACTAAAACCGATCGATTCAGTAAAGTTGTATCCAAAACTCGAGCTTCTTGTCCACGGACCATTATTTGACTTCCATGAAGTGGCATGTCTTTCGAAATTAATTGGTAGCCTTCATACTCGAAAGCTAGGCAACACTTCAAGCGACCACATTGTCCTGATATCATATTGGCCTTAAGTGATAAATGCTGCTCTTTTGCCATTCTTACATTCACACTCTGAAACTCATGTATCCAAGATGTGCAACATAAAACTCTGCCACAGGTCCCTATTCCACCTCTCATCTTCGCTACGTCGCGAACTCCCACCTGTCTCATTTCAATCTTCATATTTAAGCTTGACGCCAATTCTCTGACAAGCTGCCTAAAATCAACACGTTTTGGGGATAAGAAACGAACCACTGCTCTTCTTCTATCAAAGGATATATGTGCGTCTACCATAGATATATCTAATTGTGAACGGGAAATAATGGCTTCAGCTTTTTGTCCTGAAATACGGTTAAATCGATGGTTTTCATTCGCTTTATTTTGATCTTGTAAGGTCGCTCTCCGTAAAATCTGAGGCATGCTCTCTGCGTCGGCTTCGATGGGCAGTTCACCACGGCAATGAACAACACGAGCGTATTCTTTATACGTCCCGAAGTCCAATATGACTGCATCGTTTTTCTTCAACTTCTTATTCTCTAAACCAAGGCAATCCATCCGAATACCCGATTCTAGCCAAACTTCATATACTAACTTCATTAAATACCCTAAATTGAGATCAAGTCATTAGCATAAAACTTTTAGACTGAAAAGCAATACTCAGAAAAGGATTCAAGATCAAAGCTCTTCATTTATTTGTATTTTTTAAAAGATTTCATCACTCTAAATACAAATACATTTATTTAAGCTTGCTTTTTCATAGGGAAATTTATTGACAAGACAAAGTTCCGATTTATTTTCATATACATATTTTTTAATACTATATACACAAACACAAGGATATTACCTCATGTCTAGCAAACCAAAAAACACTGGTGGACCTTTAGTTATCACATTTTCTTTCGTACTTATTGGCATGCTCGCTTTTGGATTCACGGGCTTAGCTAAAACAGCCAAAGATAGCTACGCAAAAAACCAAAGTGAAATCACTAGACTACAAGACGCTCAAAAACTGGAACTCCAATCACGTTCCGAAAAAGCGAAAGCTGCTATCGCACAAAAAGCAGAGCTCAAAGCTCAAGCCGCATCACCTGTTGCTGGCGCAAATGTCGAAATTGGCAAAGCAAAGTATATGCTTTGTGCAACTTGCCACGGGCCAAATGGCGAAGGCATGACGGCTCTAAAGTCTCCTGCTCTTGCTGGACAAAGCGCTGAGTACATCATTCGCCAACTTCAATACTTCAAACACGGCGTTCGCGGTGCAGACCCAGCCAAAGACATGCAAGGTTCTATGATGGCTCCGATGGCCAAAATGCTTTCAGATGATGACATGACCAATGTTGCCGCCTATATCGGAACACTTACAGGTAAAGCTCAGCACACATTAACTGGTGATGCCAATGCTGGCAAAGCAAAATATATGCTTTGTGCAACTTGCCACGGACCGAATGGCGAAGGCATGCCTGCCATGAAGTCTCCGGGTTTAACTAACCTTCCTGATTACTATATCGTATCACAGCTTCAGAATTTCAAACACGGTGTTCGCGGCGCAGACCCTGCTAAAGATATGCAAGGTTCGATGATGGCTCCTATGGCCAAAATGCTTTCAGAAGAAGATATGAAGAATTTAGCAGCATACATCAAGACTTTAGCTAAATAATCTAAACTAGCTTATCATTTCAGGAGCACTTAGGTGCTCCTTTTTTTTTTAATAAAAATCACCCAGGCTTATAATGAGTAAACTATTTTGGATCGATATGGAAATGACGGGTCTTGAGCTCGAAACAAATCGCATACTCGAAGTTGCTATACTTATTACAGACCATAGGCTTGATATTATCGATCGCTTTCAAGCCGTCATTCGTACACCTCAAAGTTTACTCGACTCAATGGATGAATGGAATACTCGCACTCACAAGGGAAATGGCTTAGCTAAAGAATCCCTCAATGGTCGCTTCATCCAAGAAGTAGAACTTGATCTACTTACATTAGTGGAAAAACACTTTCAAAGTAAGCAGGTTTTTCTCTGCGGCAGCTCACTGAGCCTAGATCGAATGTTTATCGACAAATATCTACCTAACTTTGCTAAAAAAGTCCATTATCGAATTGTGGACGTCTCTTCATGGAAAGCTATCTTCCAAGACTTCTTAGACCTACGCTTTCACAAACAAGATTCTCACCGTGCTATGAGTGATATTGAAGAATCAATACGCGAACTCAAGCTCTATTTATCTTACATAGACTCAAAAAAACTCCCCGAAGTTCTAAATTTACATCTATAACATTCTTATAAGAAAAAATTATTTATCACCACAGGCAAAGGCAACTTGCTCTGAATAAAACACCGGGTATTCCTTATGAACCTCCTTCCCTGCTTACATGGCACCTTTACGTATTACCATGACTCATGGCTACCAACTTTAACTGAACTTGGCATCACACCCACAGATCCGTGGACTACTATTCATCCTGGTATTTCAGTTAGTCGTAGTAAGCGCGTCAATTGTTTTTTAATTGAAGACAATCATAAAAAATCATTTTATAAAACCTATCAACTTCACGATAAATTCTGGGAATTCTTCTTCCGGCCATCCAAATGCCTGACTGAAGTACGTAACTACGAGACCATGAAAAAAATCGGGATCCCATGCCCTACTGTACTTGCTTATGGTGAACGTAGATCTTTTGGAAGCCTTCATGAAAATTTCATTGTCACTGATGCTATCACTGATGCTCAAGACCTCAGTAATTTTGCCGAAGAATGGTTTCTTATTAAATGCTCCACAGAAAAGAACAGAATTTATCAAGAACTATCCCAAAAAGTACTCAAACAAACCAAACTCGCTCATCGCAATAATTTTTTCCATTTCGACCTTCATTGGCGAAATATCTTAATCAAAAAAGATCTTAGTGGTAACTGGCAAAGCTTTTGGATTGATAGTCCCCGTGGGTGTAAAATAAAATTCGACAGACGACGCGGATATCTTGTCGACCTATCATGCCTCGCAAGGTTTGCTGTATACTATCTCACTAGAACACAGCGCTACCGCTTTATTTGCGACTACCTCGACTTGCCTGGTGGCCCAAAAGTCAAAGCTCTATTCCGAGCAGTTGACGCACGTTTAGCTAGAAGACCTCCCCCCATCCCTAGAAAAATAAGAGAAAGACCAAAAAATTCATAATATTTTTAAGTCATAGCCCGTACTAGGACTTTAACTTATTGCGCATGGTTTAACCTTAAGGTCATGGGAACTTATATACTCAGAAGAATCTTGCTCATGATCCCCACTTTTTTGGTGATCACAATTTTGGTGTACTTTCTATGCCGTACCGTTCCTGGTGGACCCATCGAACGCGCCAAAGAGCGAATTATGATGGCTCAACTTGAAGAAGGCTCTCAATCCTCAGGCTCCTATAGCGATGAACTAGATAAATTTGCTACAGGCGAACTCTCCGCGGAAGACAAAGCTGATTTAATGGCTCAATACAACATCACCGACAATCCCTGGAGTGACTACTTCTCTTGGCTCGGACGAACTCTTAGTGGTGATCTTGGCATCTCCGCCACATATAATGAACCCGTAACTAAACTCATTATTAACCGCATGCCCATATCTATTTTTTATGGAATCATCTCGATGTTTTTTATTTACGGAATCTGCGTCCCCCTAGGAGTTATAAAAGCACTCAAAAACGAAAGCCTCATTGATAATGCCAGTTCCTTTTTTGTATTTGTCGCCTACGCCATCCCTGGCTATGCCTTTGGTGCCATCCTCTTAGTTTATTTTGCTGGTCAATGGCAATGGCTCCCGCTAGGCGGCTTTGTTTCCGATCAATATGATTCTTTAAGTTTTTGGGGGAAAATCTCTGACCTATTACAACATGCAATCTTACCCATGAGCTGTTACCTCATTGGCTCTTTTGCTTTCATGACCATGCTTGTCAAAAACACCATGTTAGATAATCTATCCTATGATTATATCCGTACCGCCTTAGCTAAAGGCGTGCCCTATAAGAAAGCAGTCTTTAAACATGCCTTAGACAATAGTCTGATCCCCTTAGCAACTCATTTCGGTAATAGTATTTCGATCATTATTAGCGGATCTTTCCTCATTGAAAAGGTTTTTAACATAGAAGGTTTTGGACTCTTGGGTTTTAATTCCCTAGAAAGTCGGGACTACGAAGTTGTCATGGGTGTTTTAGCCATCTCTTGCGTATTGCAAATGGTCGGCAATCTGCTTTCTGATATCTGTGTTGCTTATGTTGATCCTCGAGTGAAATTCGATTAAAATGAACCCTATTAATCAACAGCGCTGGAAAAGATTCTCTAAAAACAAAATGGCTATGATCAGCCTCAAAGTCTTTACCCTACTCACTTTAATATCACTCTGCTCAGAGCTTTTTTTCAATGACAAAGCTCTTGTTGTTTATTACAAAGGCGAATTCCATTTTCCCTTTATTCAAAATGCGATCCCCGCAAAAACTTTTGGCCTAGAAACACAGAGCGAAGCTAATTACCTCGACTTACAAAAACAATTCCGTCAAACACCGGAAGAAGGCAATTGGTTAATGATGCCTTTTATCCCTTACCATTATCGCAGTGTTAGTAAAGTTGATAGCACACCCATCGACTTGGAACTCAAAAATAAAGAAGATTTCTATAATACACAAATTGAACAGCTCCAACAAAACCTCGAAGCCAACAAGCACCAAATCTACGAACTCAAACTCACTCGAAACCATGCCTTAGGAAAAATTGATTCTCAGAAATATCATCCACTACCTCCCACTTTAGCGACAAAACATTTCCTCGGAACAGATAGTACCGGAAGAGATATCTTAGCTCAACTTAGCTATGGATACCGCATTGCTATCACCTTTGCCCTCATCCTTTTATTGATCAATTATTTTATTGGTATTGCCATCGGCTGTGCGATGGGCTATTTGGGCTCTTGGTATGACCTGCTCATGCAAAGAATTATCGAAGTTTTATCCAACATCCCTTTCCTCTATATCATCATCATTATTGCTTCTATTTTGCGTAGCAATGGCTTCACCATGGGCTTCTGGGCTTTAGTAGGGATATACGTCTCTCTAGGATGGATGGGCATGACTTGGTACATGCGAACGGCTACACTCAAAGAAAAAGCTCGTGAATATGTACTCGCCGCACGTGCTGCTGGTGCCTCTAATACCCGCATCGTTTTCACCCACATATTGCCCAATGTTGTCTCCCTACTCGTAACCTTCGCACCCTTTTCAATTTCGGGTGCGATTGTTGGCCTCACATCCTTAGACTTCCTAGGTTATGGTTTGCCCAAAGATTATCCGAGCTGGGGCTCGCTCATCAAATTGGGTACGGATAACATTCAGTCACCATGGATCATTACATCTATTGTCTTCGCCATGGTCTTGATCCTTTTCCTCATTAATGCCGTAGGCGAAGGTATTCGCCAAGCTTTTGACCCTAAAAAAATCTCCCACTTCGAATGAAAAAATATCTTACAGTTGTCATCTTCCTATTTTTTGCCTCTTGCCTAACTATCTTTTTTTTGGCCATGCGCAAAAATACCTTTTTAAAGGAACTTCGCATCATCCCTCAAAATATTTCTCTCCCTCCAAGCTTCCCTATCAGTAAAGAACAATGGCCCGAGAACTTAGTATGGGAAAATGGTAGTGATCAAGAAATCTTCTCGGACTCAAAGGCCACCAAAGGCGGAACTTGGAATAGCTCGATCTCTTCCTTCCCTCCTAATTTCCGTCAAGTTGGCCCCGAATCCAACTCAGGCTTTCGTGGCTTTCTAGATAATAATGATATGGGCCTCATTGAGATCCATCCCGTAACACAAAAAATCATCCCTGCCTTGGCCTCCGAATGGGCCGTCAATGAAGACCGCACCATGGTTTATTTTAAAATTGATCCCGATGCCAGTTGGGATGATGGCGTACCTGTAACCGCCGATGACTTTATTTTTCGACTTAAAGCCATGCGTTCACCAGGTATTATTGCGCCATGGTATAACCAATACTATTCCAGCATGATCAGTGATATACTCAAATTTGGCGACAAGCGCATTGCGATAAAACTCCCTTCTCCGATGGCCGACACTGTACTCAAAGCCGCCATGCGCCCCTTGCCTTACCATCATTATGGTGCTCTTCGCGAGATCCGCAAAACATACCCCCTTGCAAGAGCCATTTCTTATTTAGAGCGAGATCACAAAGAAATCCCTGAAAACATTTTAGCGATCCAAAAAAACCACGTGCAGGCTCTTGAGGCTCTAAGTACTGAAGAAGAAAAACCAAAAGAACCTTCAGTCGAAATCACCGTCGAAGACGTAGAAGCCAACTGGATAAAAAACCATAATTGGCAAATCCAACCGCGCACGGGTCCTTATAATATTGATTCATATATCAAAGGCAAAGAAGTCATCTTTAAGCGCAATCAAAATTGGTGGGCAAAAGATAAAAAATATTTCAAAAACCGCTATAATGTTGATTTCATTCGATACTCTGTCATTCGCGACAATAACCTAGCCTATGAAAAATTTAAACTTGGCTATCTCGATCAATTCCCCTTACTACTGCCGAATTACTGGCACTCAAAAGCCAAATACCTCGATCCTATTGATCGTGGTTATATGCAGAAAATCTGGTTTTATACTCAGAAACCAGAAGCCTCCTATCAAATAAGCTTCAACCTCGATAACCCTCGCCTCAAAGATCTGAACCTACGCTTAGGAATCATCTATTCACTCAATATTCAAAACTTGTTAGACACCGTTTTATATGGTGATTATGAAAGGTCTGAAACCTTCCATGAAGGCTATGGTGACTACTCTAACCCCAATATCAAGGCCCGGCGTTTTGACGCCAATAAAGCCGTAGAATACTTCAAAAAAGCAGGCTACACAAAAATTGGGCGAGATGGCATTCGAGTCAATGATAAAGATGAAAAACTTCGTTTTAAAGTCCTCTATGCCGCGCCCCATCATACCGAACGAATTCTTGCACTCCAAAACGAAGCAAAGAAACTTGGCTTACAATTAGACTTAGATAGCTTCGACTCAACTGCCGTCTTCAAGGCTATGCTCAATAAAGAGCATGAGATTGCATGGCATGGCTGGGGCGCCGGTTTTAGACCTCAATATCGTGGACAATTTCATCAAACTTATGCTCATAAGAAACAAAATAATAATTTATCCAATCTCGATAATACCGAAGTCAGTGAAATGATTGATAAATATCGTTTTGCCCTCGATACTAAAACTCGTATTGAGCTCGCCCATCAAATCGAAAAAGCTCTTTTTGAATTGGCTCCAGCCGTCCCCACCTACAAAGTCCCTTACTTTCGTCAAGGCTTATGGCGTTGGGTTCGCTACCCCTCTTTTATCGCAACTCCGAGTAGCGAGATGATTATGGATGATCTCGGCCTCTTTTGGATTGATACAGAACTTAAAAAAGAAATCCAAGAAAAAATGGTTAAGAAAGAAATCATTTACGACATCCCACCCCTCATCAAAAACACTTTTTATCGGGGTAAACTCTAATGCTACAGCTAAAAAATCTCAGTACGACTTTTGACTTGGAAGATGAAACCATTTGCGCCGTCGATCAACTCTCCTTCGATTTGCCACAAGGAAAAACTCTTGGTATTGTTGGTGAATCTGGCTCGGGAAAAAGCGTCAGCGCACTTTCTATTCTTCGTCTCCTACCCAAACCCATGGGAAAATCCACTGGTAAGATCCTCCTTGATGGTCAAAATATCCTCGCCTTAAGTCCCAATGAGATGCTGAAGATTAGAGGCAATAAAATCTCTATGATTTTCCAAGAACCCATGACCGCACTCAATCCCGTTCACTCCGTGAGCAAACAGCTCATGGAAACCTTCTTTCTTCATTTTCCAGGGATCAGTAAGAGTTCTGCTTGGGATCGCTCACTCGAAATGCTGACAAAAGTAGGCATCCCCGCGCCTGAAAAGCGCATGCATGAGTTCCCTCATCAATTATCTGGAGGCATGCGCCAACGCGTTATGATTGCTATTGCACTCTCATGCGAACCCGACATCCTCATTGCTGATGAACCGACCACCGCTCTCGACGTTACTGTGCAGGCACAAATCATCGATCTCATGAAAGACCTACAGAAAAAAAATAATATGTCAATCATCTTCATAACTCATGACCTTGGTGTCGTGGCAGAAACCTGCGACGAAGTCCTGGTCATGTATGGCGGACGCATGGTTGAGCACGCCCCTGTGATCGAACTCTTTGAAAAACCTTCACATCCCTATACCAAAGCACTCATGGCCTCTCTTCCTCAACTGAGTCAAAAACGCAAAACTGAACTCAAAACTATTCCCGGCTTAGTCCCCTCCCTCAAGGACTTAAATATAGGCTGCCGATTTGGACCTCGCTCAGGCTTCTCACATAGTGAAGAAAGCTTAAATACCAGACCTGAGATCCATCAAATCAGTCCCGACCATCGTATCGAGTGGTGCCCCGATTGTCAAAATGCTATGGGGAGATCGCTCTGATGCTAAAAGTTAATGATCTACAAATGCATTTCCCCGTTTATGGTGGTTTATTGCGCCGTCAAGTCGCTAAAGTTTTTGCTGTGGACAAAGTCGACCTCAGCGTTGCTCCAGGAGAGACATTAGGCTTGGTCGGTGAATCAGGCTGTGGAAAAAGCACTCTTGGAAGGGCTATTTTACAGCTCTATAAACCCACTGCGGGCTCCGTGAAATTCCAAGATAAAGAGCTAACTCAACTCAGTAAGAGTGAGATGCGCGAAGTTCGCAAAGATATTCAAATTATTTTACAAGATCCTGGGGAATCACTCAATTCTCGTCATACCGTTGGTCGCATTATTGAAGAACCACTCATCATTCACAAAATTGGCAAAAATGCTGCTGAACGAAAAAAGCAAGTTCTTGAACTTCTCCAAAAAGTGGGCCTTCAAGAAGACTCCTATCACCGTTACCCACATGAATTTTCTGGTGGTCAAAGGCAGCGCATCAGCATTGCTCGAGCGATTGCTCTCAAACCAAAATTGATCATTTGTGATGAAGCGGTATCGGCACTTGATGTCTCGATACAATCACAGATCCTCAATCTTTTAATGGATCTTCAAAAAGAAATGAATTTGGCCTATATCTTTATTTCTCATGACCTCTCTGTAGTCCGTCACGTATCCGACCGCATTGCCGTCATGTACTTAGGAAAAATTGTCGAACTTACTGATACCGACGCCCTCTATAACAAGTCACTCCATCCTTACACACAAGCACTCATTTCTGCCATACCTCAGCCCGACCCACGTAGAAAGAAAACATCGATAACTCTTCAGGGCGATGTCCCATCTCCGCTCAATCCGCCCTCTGGCTGTCATTTCCATACTCGTTGTCCACTAGCCACTGATTTATGTAAAACTCAGGTCCCCGAATTAAAGCAATATTCTACTTCAGAAAAAAGCCACCAAGCTTCCTGTCACCTTATATCAGAACCTTGAGTTTTTAATTTTTATCCAAATATCTTTTACGAAATTCACGAGGAGTCATACCCTTGATTTCTTGAAATCTACGATTAAAATTAGACAGCGTATTGAAACCCGAATCATAACAAATATTTGATACGCTATTTTTTGTCTCGATAAGTCGACGACAAGCCTGAGCAATACGAAGTTCATTAACATAATTCACAAAAGTCTTACCTGTATTTCTCTTAAAGAAACGTGAAAAAGACTTTGGACTCATCATACAGACATCTGCTGCCTCGGCCAAACTGATAGGCAGCTCTAGGTTATTACTAATATGACGTGTGATTTGATCGACTTTATTAACATTCTCTCGGTTCAAATTGGGTGAATAGAGTGGGCTTACCAGTTTTTTACGGTCTTCTCGACTTGCGCGTGTCATGACATCTAAAACCTCGATGATTTGAGTGAAACGCTGGAGATCATTTAGTTCTTCCATTGCCAGTATCAGCTCATGGACTTCATCTCTAGTTTTTCCAGAAAATTCAAAAGAACGTTCTGCCTCTTTTAAAAATTCCCCGATGTGCATTGTCTCAGGCTTATCAAATAAACCTTTACCCATGGATTCTTCAGAAAATTGAATCACTGACATTGCTGGCTTTGTGGGATCGTTTTCATCCACTTCGACCGCATGAAATGCGTGGGGTAAATTAGGCCCCATAATTAGTAAGGTCCCCGGCTTAAGTTCACCAATGTAATCACCATTAATGTAATGACCTGTATTCTTTCTTATCAAAAGAATATCATATTCAGGGTGATGATGCCATACCGGCCAAATGTTCGTATCTTCTTTATAATTAAACGATCGCGTCTGACAGTTACTGATGATTTCTAATTGCGCTTCCATACAAGTCCTTAACTAAGATGAATTCTACATTGAAGTAGATCTAAATACATTATCATGTAGAAATAGTACTATTTATTGTCGAAATCAAGGAGTTTATCAAAAATAACTATGATACCATATCATCATTACAAATAGATTTAATTCTAATAATAGTGGAAATAGTATCACTTTTTGTCCTTATGAAGGTGTTGATTGTTTTCTAGAAGAATAGATTTAAATATCATTAAAGCTTTTAAACAGGATAAATATGAATCGAATACTACTCACTTTTTTACTTAGCCTAGCTATCCAGGTACATTCTAAACAAATCAGTCCACAAGAGATGGAGTTTTTTGAGACGAAAATCAGACCTGTACTCGCCGACAATTGTTATAAGTGCCATGCTGTAGATTCTGAAAAATTAAAAGGTGGTTTATTGCTGGATTCAAAATGGGGCTGGGAAAAAGGCGGTGATAGCGGAGCTGTAATTATTCCAGGTAAAGCCAATGATAGTCTTTTGATCAAAATGATTCACCACGACCCTGATGTTGAGGCAATGCCGCCAAAAAATAAATTGAGTGCGGAACAAATTAAAGATTTTGAAAAGTGGGTCTCAATAGGTGCTCCTGACCCACGCCCTAAAAAAGAACGAACAAAAGTCGATGCGCATGCTTATAATTTAGAAAAGCGTAAACAATGGTGGTCACTTCAGCCTATTAAGGACTATCCAGTCCCTCATATTAAACAAGAAACTTGGCCTCGTCAGGATATTGATAATTTTATATTAGCAAACTTAGAAGCCAAAAACTGGCAGCCTGCAGCTACAGCAGAAAAACGAGATTTGTTGAAGCGAGTGTATTATGACCTCACAGGTTTACCTCCCACAGTGGCCGAGCAGGAAGCTTTTGAAAAAGACTTTTCGTCAGAAGCTTATGAAAAAGTCGTTGATCGCCTACTGGCATCACCGCGTTTTGGGGAGCATTGGGCACGCAAATGGATGGATCTCATGCGTTATGCGGAGACGAAGGCTTTTGAGCAAGACTATACCATGGCTCATGTAGACCGTTATCGCGATTACCTTATCCGAGTTTTTAATGATGATATCACCTATGAGCAAATGGTGATGGAAGCATTTGCGGGGGATATCATTGAAGCTCGTTTGGATAAAGAAACAGGTGAGAATGAGTCGCTTAAAGGTCCCGGTTTCTTTTATCTTACTGACGGGCACCATGGTCCAGCAGATCTACATTTAGATGAAGTTCGTTTATTTGATAATATGATTGATGTTATCGGCAAAACATTTCAGGCAACAACTATTTCCTGTGCGCGCTGCCATGATCACAAATTTGATGCAGTAGCCGAGAAAGATTTTTATTCACTCTATGGAATTATTGCCAGTTCTCGTCGTGATATGCGCAATAGTATTAATCCTAACAAAATAACTCCACACTTTGTTGATTTAAGAAAGTCAAAAGAAGCTATTAAGCAAGCCATTATCCCAGTTTGGGAAAAGGATCTTCAAGTTCTTAAAAAGAAGCTACTAAGCATTGCTGCGGAAGGAGAAATCAATGGAGAGCAGAGAAAAATTAAAAAAATCATTGCCAATAAACATAGGAGTATAAATAGTGGTCTTTATCCTTTGCATATTGCACTGATTCAGAATGAGCGAGTAGCCAAGCAAAACTGGATTAAGGTCAATAGTGCAAACAAACTTGCAGAGAATACGATTGGTGAACTTAATACCGATTCCATAGGGAACTGGACGAGCAATGGCCTAGGCTTTGGAAATGTTCCTAAGAAGACGGGTGATTTTGTTGTATCTCAGTCCAAAGGTAAAATCATTCAGTCCTTTGTTGGCGATTCCATGGCAGCTGGTGAATTGGGTTCAAGGATGGATGGATCACTTCAGTCGGATAGATTTATACTGGATGGGAATCCGATATATTTCAAAGTGAAGGGGCGAAAGGCGACAGTAAGCCTAGTGGTGAATAACTACGAATTGGTAGGTTTTGGACCAACGACGAGTGTATTGAATAAAAATATAGATTCAGATGAATGGCAAGTTATTAACTTCCCGACGAGTCTATGGAAAGGAAGTCGCGCCTACATTGATGTCCGTTTAAATGGTCTTGCCAATCGTCCAATAAAATATAACTATACCTACCACCATCGCGATGATTCTTACATAGCCTTTGAGAAAGCGACTTTTGGGAAAATTGAATTTAACACCCAGAAAGCATGGGGTAAATTTAAATCGCTAGAGAAGCGACAAGAAAGGATTGCCGAAATCATTAGTAAAGCTGACTTAGCGCTTAAGCATTGGGGAACGGGGACGCAAAATGAGGGTGAAGATCGTATTTTAGATTATTTACTTAATGCGGGTCTTCTGAAAAATACGATACAAGATGTGCCAGAAGCAAAAGTAGCATTGATGTCATTTAGAAAACAAATTGAGTCAATGCCTCTCCCTTCCTATGTCAGAACTCTCTCTGATGGGAAAGGTTATGATGAACCTGTATATATCCGTGGCTTACATACCAATCTTAGTAAGGAGCCAAACCCTCGACATTTTATTGATGGAATTGATGCCACGTCTTATAATGCAAAGGGTAGCGGTCGTTTAGAGTGGGCACTGAGTGTCGTGGATAAAAAAAATCCTTTAACAAGTCGTGTTATGGCCAATCGCATCTGGTATCACATATTTGGTCGAGGAATTGTATCATCAGTGGACGACTTTGGTCAAATGGGATCATTACCAAGTCATCCAGAACTCCTAGACTTTCTTGCAAAAGATTTCGTGAAAAATAAGTGGTCAATAAAATCACTTATTCGAAAGTTAGTTCTGAGCTCAACTTACAGAATGTCGAGTGGGCCTTCATCAGAAGCTTTGTTAAATGATCCCACTAATATCTATCTACAACACATGCCAATTAGACGAATGGAAGCAGAGGCGGTGCGAGACACCATCCTCTCTATAAGTGGTCGACTCAATAATGAACTTTATGGCAAGAGTATTGCCGTTAACTTACATGAAACACCTAATAGTCGTTCAAAGCCAAGAAAGAGTGGCCCCATGGATGGCGAGGGTAGAAGATCGATTTACCTTGAACTTCGTCGCAACTTCCTGCCAGGATTTCTTACAGCCTTTGATATGCCTAATGCCACGGAACCATTTGGTAAACGCAATGTGACCAATGTACCAGCACAATCACTTACTTTGATGAATGATCCTTTTGTGACAGAACAAGCTCTAGTTTGGGCGAAAGCCTTAATGCTTCGTAAAGATTTAAGTTTCGATCAAAAAGTAAAGCAGATGCATAAGCAAGCTTTCTGTCGTCCTGCTTCAAATAAAGAGTTGGAATGGGCACAGAAAACTTTTGCGGGAATCGCAAAAACTGAGTTTAATCAAAGTTTTGATCAAGCTTTAAATAATGAAAAAGTTTGGCAGCACTTCTGTCATGTAATGTTCAATCGCAAAGAAATGATCTTTAAATTTTAGGAGAGAGCTATGAATCCATTTTCCCGTCGTGAACTTATTCGCCAAGCCTCTATGGGCTTTGGTGGTCTAGCTTTAGGCTCAATCCTTAATAGCGAATCACAAGCGGCATCTAAACTTAAGCCAGTTGATATGGGGCCTTTAGCCCCCAAGCCAGGTCATCATCGAGCTAAAGCAAAAAGTGTCATTTTTCTTTACATGGATGGTGGTGTTTCTCAAGTCGATAGCTTTGACCCCAAACCCTTGCTTAATAAGCTTAATGGAACGAAGCCAAAGTTTAAAGTAGATGCTACAGTTTTTAATAATAATGGCAATATTCTTGCAAGCCCATGGGATTTCAAAAACTATGGCAAGAGTGGGCTTCCCATAAGTGATCTTTTTCCTCATATTGGATCTTGCGCAGATGACCTTTGTGTGATTCGCTCTATGACGGCATTTTCTCCTAATCACCCCAATGCCAATTACGCTCTTCATTCAGGTCACCCCTTAGTGGGGCGCCCGAGTATGGGAGCCTGGTCGTCTTATGGCTTAGGAACTCTGAATAATAATTTACCAAGTTTTGTTGTTCTTCATGGTGGGCAAGTTCCGTCCGGTGGAATGATGACTAACTTTGGGTCGGGCTTTCTTCCTGCGAATCATTCAGCTTCTATATTTGGCAAAAAAAATCCTGCGATGCGTAATACTAAGCCCTTTGAGGCTGATCCCCTGCTCCAATCGCAAAAACTCCGTCAATCGGCAGCCATGGACAATGACCTTTTAGCGCGAATGGGCCATGCTAAAGAAGTTGAATCTAGTATTCGCAACTATGAGTTAGCCTACCGTATGCAAATGGAAGTACCCGAAGTCATGGATATTTCGGGGGAAACTGAAGCGACTAAACAGCTCTATGGACTAGACTCTCCCTTTGTAAAAACAAGAGATTATGGAAAACAGTGTTTAACGGCTCGCCGCTTAGTTGAACGAGGTGTGCGCTTTGTCGAGTTAACTATCTCCAGGGGAGATGCACGTTGGGATCAGCATGGCAACCTTAAAGAAGACCATGAAAAAAATGCTTTCATGGTAGATCAACCTATTGCGGGGCTAATTAAAGATTTAAAATCACGTGGTTTATTAGATGAAACTTTATTAGTTTTTACAGGTGAATTTGGGCGCACGCCTTTTGCTCAAGGTACAAATGGTCGAGATCACAATCCCCAAGGCTTTAGCATGTGGATGGCCGGTGGTGGTGTTAAAGGTGGGACCACGTATGGTTCTACTGATGAATTTGGTTATCGCGCCATTGAAAACAAAATGACCGTACATGATCTGCACGCCAATATGCTTCACTTGCTCGGTATAGATCACGAACGGCTCACTTTTCGCTTTAGTGGACGCGATGTTCGTCTCACTGATGTTCACGGAGAAATCATTCCGGAGATCATGGCATGAAAAAATTAAAAATATATTCAACAACAGATTTATCTGTTGCTTATATCACCAACAAGAAGTTTGCCTGCTTAAGGATTGGCAAATCCTTGCAGGGGAAGCTCGACGGGGGACAGAGTCCCTCTCGTATGCGAAGCATCAAACGATCTACATGTGATATGAAAACATTAAGTAAATCCTTACAGTTCATCTTTTTATTCTACGGGCTTTCACTTACTACACTCGCCTCATCAAAGAGTATTAATTTTGAAAAACAACTTTGGCCAATTCTCGAACGCTCATGTTTAGACTGCCATAATAAAGAAAGAATTGTCGATGGCAAGCGCAAAAAACCAAAAGGTGGCTTGCGTATTGATTCCCCGAAAATGATTATGTATGGTGCTAAGGGCGACCCCATTATCACTTCTGGGGATGCGGGAGGAAGCTCCTTCTATCACCTCACCATTCTCGATAAAGATGATGATGACATCATGCCTGCAAAAGGAGACCTACTCACGAAAAGCGAAACCGACTTAATCAAAGACTGGATCAATCAAGGTGCACACTTTGGCTCTTGGACGGGTAGTGAACCCAAACTTAGTGAGCAACAAATCAATTTGATTAATGAACTCAACAAAGGTGACATAGTCATTTTACCCCTCGCTCAAGGATCGGTCGATCTTTATGTTGACTTATCTCGCCTAAGAGAGAGAGGCACTGATCAGGATTTGCAGAAACTCAGCTTAATCATGCCCAATATTATTGAACTCAATCTTTTGGGAACTCAGATCAAAGATTTAAGCCCACTTAGTACCGCCAAGAATTTAAAAAATCTCAATCTAAGTAAAACCGCAATTTCAGATGAAAGCCTTATTCACTTAAGCCAAGCCACTAATTTGAAATCTCTCAATCTCTTTGGAACAAAAGTGGCCACGCTAAGTACGCTGCCTTCTTCCCTGAAAAAACTCTATCTTGCGAAAACCGCAATTTCAGCCAAGCAAATTAAAGCTCTGCAGTCAACTCAAGCCGACTTACTTATATTTTCGGAATGGGACCTAAGCGAGGCACAAGCTATTACTGCAAAGGCAGAAAAAAACTCCGCTACCTTTAACGGAAAATCAGCCCCGAAGAAAGTGAGTCCAAAGAAAGCCAAGTCTAAAAAGCTGATGCGGAAATCAGTTTTGGCCTCGGGCGACATTCTTTTTGATGATTTCGAAACCGGAACATATAAAAACTGGACTATTACTGGAACCGCCTTTGGTAAAAAACCTGTACATATAAATAATGTCCCTAGCTACCAAGGTGATCTGAATGCTCAGGGGAAATATTTAGTCAATTCCCATGCATCCACAAAAAGCGATAAGGCACAGGGAACGATGACTTCTATGGAATTTACTATCACGAAAAATTGGATCCGCTTTTTGATTGGCGGAGGCAAGCATCAAGATAAAACCTGTGTACAACTACTCGTAACCAATAAAGTGATCGCTACTGCCCACGGCAAAAACAAGAATTCTATGCAGCTGCATTTTTTTGAAACTCAATAATATATGGGTAAAAAAGCTCAATTAAAAATCATTGATCAAGCCTCCTCTGGATGGGGACATATCGGGGTGGATGAAATCATTTTCACCGATCGTAAAACGAATTAAGTCCGCATTTTTTCAAAAAACTCTAAAATACATATTTAATAAAAACAAGGATAGCTCTATGACCGCACTATACAAAAATTGGACAAAAACATGCACTTTAGTGTTATTTGTATCACTCACTAATCTCGCTTTTTCAGCGACAAAAATAACTTTACCTAAGGGTGAACAAAGAAGTCAATCCGGTATCACTCACAGCTTTTTAGTCACGGGACCAAAAACTTGTATAGTCAACGAAAAAAGTGAAGTGACTTGGCAAATCAATAAACCTTCTCGCGATGGTTACGTTTTGCCCAACGGTAATATCCTCATTGCTTTCAAAAATGAAGTCAATGAATACGATAAAGATCAAAAAATTGTATGGACGTATAAACTCTCCAAAGAAAACAAAGAAATGGGTACTGTACAACGCTTAGACAATGGTAATACACTCATTCCCGAACTGGGCAATAAACCTCGTCTTTTAGAGGTTTCTCTCGAAGGAAAAATATCTGTAGAAATTGCTCTTCAGCCTGAAACCGATAACGCTCACATGCAAACTCGCATGGCTCGTAAACTTCCCAATGGCAACTACATCGTGCCTCACCTGCTCGCATTCGCACTAAAAGAGTATGACTCCTCGGGAAAAGTTGTGAATGTCATCAAAACTGACTTAGAAGAGCTGGGTGGACGTAAAGCAAGAAACTGGCCTTTTACCGCCATCCTTTTACAAAACGGAAACTTCCTCATCAATTTAACTAATGGCAATAAAACAGTTGAAATGACTCCTAAAGGTGAAGTTGTTTGGAACGCTGATAATAAAACGAGCCAAGGAAAATTTGCTGACCCCTGCGGTGGCCAAGAGTTAGACAATGGCAATCGCGTCATCTGTAGTTATGGGCAGCGCAAAGCGGATAAAGCTCGCATCTTTGAACTCGATAAAGACAAAAATGTCGTCTGGGAATTTTATCACCCACAAATTAAAGCTCATGAAGTTCACATCATAAGCACCAATGGAAAAAACGAAAGCGGCAAATTGCGCTAAGAGGAGTTCAATATGTCATTTACACTTAAAAATAAAGTAGCGCTCGTCACGGGCAGCTCTAAAGGTCTAGGCAAAGCCATCAATAAAAAATTTGCCGAAGCTGGGGCTAAAGTTGTCGTCAATTTTTATAATGGCGAAGAAAAAGCACAGGAGACTTACGATGAACTCAAAGCTATGGGTGCGGAGGTACTGATGATTCGTGCTGATGCGACTGACGAAAAACAAGTTAATGCCTTAGTGGCGGAAGTGGAAGCCAAGCATGGTCCGATAGATATCCTCGTGCCTAATGCCACTCCTGATCAACCCCAAAAATCCATTGAGGATTATTCCTGGGATGATTATATGAGCATGATTAATTTCTTCGTTAAAAGCCCTTTCTTACTCACTCGTGCGGTACTGCCCAATATGAAAGAACGCCAAAGTGGTCGCATCATTAGCATTGCTTCCGAAGTTTATGAAAAAAGCGTCGGTAATTTTTCGGCTTATGTTGCCACAAAAGGAGCTCAATTGGGTTGGACGCGCAGCATGGCCACCGAGCTCGCGCCTTGGGGCATTACAGTTAATTCTGTTTGTCCTGGCTGGATCCCTGTAGAGCGACATGAACAAGACTGTCAAAAAGTCAAAGACGAATACCTCGCAGGCATCCCTCTCAATCGCTGGGGAAAACCCCAAGATGTAGCAAATACAATTCAATTTTTAGCAAGCGATGAAGCTTCGTTTATCACAGGAGAAAACATCATGATCTCCGGTGGAAACTCACACTTTTAATTAAAGGAATTAACTATGAGACACCTCATTATTTTATTATCCGCAGCACTATTATTTGCTAGTTGCAAAGTAGAAGAAAAACCAAACCAAAAACTTAAACTCGCCTTTGTTGCCAATGGTCCCGCAGATTTCTGGCTCTATGCCCAGGCTGGCGTACAAGACGCTGCTAAAGAATTGGATATTGATGTTCAATTTAAAGTCGGCGATCAAACTACAGCCAAACAAAAGCAAATCATTGATGACCTCATTGTCAGCGGTGTATCCGGCGTGGCTGTCAGCCCCGCAAACCCCAAAAATCAGGTTCAGATGATCAAGGAATGGTCTGAATACATTCCCGTCATTTGTGCCGATAGCGATGCGCCTGGTAGTGCACGTCTCAGCTATCTCGGTACTGATAACGTAGCTGCTGGCCGCGAATGTGGCGAGTTGCTCAAAAAAGCTCTCCCCAATGGTGGAAAAGTTATGGCCTTTGTTGGTTTGCGAGATGCGCAAACAGCTATTGATCGTTACAAGGGACTCAAGCAAGCTGTCGAGGGTACAAAAATTGAAATTATTGACTTACGAACTGATAACGGTGATCGTGTCAAAGCTCGCCGGAATGCCGAAGATGCACTCATCGCTCACCCCGATTTAGCCGCTATGGTAGGACTCTGGGCCTACAATGCTCCCGCTATACTTGGGGCTCTAGAGAGTTCAAATCGCGCCGACCAAGTCAAAATCATTGCCTTTGACGAAGACCCTGTGACTTTGAATGCAATTGATGAAGGGAAGATTTATGGAACCATCTGCCAAAATCCTTATGCTTTTGGCTATGAATCCATCAAGCTTTTACACAAGTTGAGTAAAGGGGCTTCCGCTACTGAAGCAGGAATCCCTGCTAATCAACAAATCATTATTCCTACCAAAACTTTGATTAAAGGACAGGGCTTGGAATATAAGAAGTATTGCGATGAACTCAAAGCCAGCTTAAAGCATTAGGTCATTCTTGTGTCGGCTCTTTTAGAAATACGTCAGATTAGCAAGCAATTCCCCGGCGTGAAAGCTCTTGATCAGGTGAGTTTCAGTATCAATCCGGGGGAATGCCTCGCGCTAATTGGCGAAAATGGCGCTGGGAAATCAACGCTCATGAAAACTATTGGCGGAGTCCACCAACCCACCGGGGAGAAATATTGGTCGAAGGTCAAAGAGTCCAAATTCATTCCGTTGTCGACTCAGCTGAACTCGGTATTGGTTTTGTTCATCAGGAACTCAATATTTTAGACAATATCGATGTCGCCGGCAACATTTTTCTCGGTCGCGAAGATCGCAAATTTGGTCTCATACGCCAAAAAGAACTTCACAAAAAAGCAGCGCCTTATTTAAAACAATTGGGTTTGAATATCTCTAGCTCTAGCAAGCTCATAGATTTAACCATCGGGCAGCAACAAATGGTGGAAATTGCCAAGGCTCTTTCGATGAATGCTCGCCTGATCATTATGGATGAACCCACCTCTAGTTTAACCTTACAAGAAACTGATCAACTACTCGCCACTATTGAATCTCTCAAGGCAAAGGGTATTGCCGTCATCTACATTTCTCATCGTCTTAAAGAAATTGAGCAATGCGCCGATCGTGTCGTCGCTTTGCGGGATGGGAAAAATGCTGGTGAACTCACTAAAACTGAAATTAATTACGACGCCATGGTTACACTCATGGTGGGCCGCGAACTCACCTCGATTTATCATAAGCCCGAGACAGAGAAAAAAACGGCCCTATTTAAAGTTAAAAAACTTCGTACTTCCACTTATCCTGAGCACGAACTCAATTTTGAACTTGCGGGAGGTGAGATTCTGGGATTTGCCGGACTCGTGGGTGCAGGACGGTCAGAAATGGCTCAAGCAATCTTTGGCGTTGATCCCGCACTTGAGGGTCACTTAGAACTCGATGGGAAAATTATGGTGCTCAACACCAAACAAGCCATCAAAAATGGTATCTACCTCATTCCTGAAGATCGTAAAAAAAGTGGCCTTATCTTAGATATGACCATCCGCCAAAACATGAGCCTTCCCTCTTTGAAAGAGTACTCAAAAAATGGCCTCATTCAGAAAGCTGGAGAAAAACAGCTGGCACTTGAGCAAATCCAAAAAATGAAAATCAAAGTACCCGATGATAGCTACACTGCCTCGACTCTAAGTGGCGGTAATCAACAAAAAATAGTTTTGGGTAAATGGATGTCCATGAATCCGAAAGTCATCATTTTTGATGAACCAACTCGAGGAATCGATATCGGTGCTCGCAGCGAGATCTATACACTCATGAACCATTTAGCGGCACAAGGTTGTGCCATTATCATGATTAGCAGTGATATGGAAGAAGTCTTGGGTATGAGTGATCGCATTTGTGTTATGCACGAAGGCAAACTCACTGGCACACTCAAGAGGTCTGAATTTAGCGAAGAATCCGTCATGCAATTGGCGGTTCAGTAAAAGGAAATAATGATTTTAAATTGGGCCGGAGCCACCTGTTCGCCTGCTTAAGGACTGGCAAGTCCTTACAGGGGAGCACGAGGGGACAGAGTCCCTCTCGTACACCAAACTTCAAACTAGAGCTTTTTAATCGATAAAGGAATAGACATGAATCAATTTTTAAAAAATCACCGTAAAGAAGTAGGCATGACTGCCCTGCTCCTTATCCTCTGTATTTGGACTGCTGTAGGTTCTGATGGCCGCTTTCTTTCTCCCATCAATATCTCTAACCTACTACGTCAAGTAGGCCTCTTTGGTATATTTAGTATGGGCATGGGACTCGTTATTATCAGTTCTGGAATCGACCTTTCCGTTGGTTCGCTTATGTCTTTATTGGGAGTGATCTTTTTCTATACTCTGACAGGCAGTTCTCCCGTTATTTGGATCCCCGAACTCTCCTGGCCCCTAGGACTGCTCTTAGTTGTTGGCGTCTCACTCATCATTGGCTTTATTTATGGTCTGCTCATAGGCAAGTATAAAATGCAGGCTTTTATCATCACCCTATGTGGTTTACTCTCCTATCGCGGACTCTCTCGCTACATCGCCGAAGATACTTCCGTTGGTTATATCGATAGTAAACAAAACCTCGATTTCCTCTATTCGGCCTGCTCTGGCAGTATTAGCCTGGGCACCGTCAAAGTTCCCATGGCCTTCATTTATATGCTCATTATCGCCGCTATCATGTTTGTTGTTTTACACAAATCGGTTTTTGGTCGCTACCTCTACGCTGTGGGTCGCAATGAAGAAGCGACTAAATATTCGGGTATCAACACCAACAAAATCATTATTGCTGTTTATATGATCAGCTGCTTACTCACTGCGATTTCCGCAATTCTCTTTTCTTTTTACACCAGTTCAATTACTCCCTCAGTTCACGCCAATTTTTACGAACTCTACGCGATTGCAGCTGCGGTCTTGGGTGGATGTAGTCTGCGCGGTGGCGAAGGTTCCATCTACGGAATTATTGTGGGTACTATTATTCTTCTCGTCATTCAAAATATGATTAACTTACTCGGTTATCCCAGCTCACTGGCCGATGCCATTACTGGCCTCGTCATTTTCTTTGGTGTTCTTTCCGACGAAGTTCTCAGCACAAAATTACTCTCATTTTTCAAACGAAAAGCCTAAGGAATTCTAAAATGAAAATTTTAATATCGCTCCTTATAAGTTTACTCTTTTCTTCATCGCTTTTAGCCCGCGAGTCAACAAAACCAAATATCATACTCATTTTCACTGATGATCTGGGATATCAGGATGTGGGCTGCTTTGGAGCTCCAAATATAAAAACTCCGAATATTGATCAAATGGCAGCAGAAGGCATGAAGTTTACTAGCTTTTACGCTCAGACTGTTTGTGGGCCATCACGCGCTGCTTTAATGACGGGCTCTTATCCTCTACGTGTGGCGAAGAAAAATAATATTGTGGAAATTCATCCTCGACTACACACAAATGAAATCACCATTGCTGAAGTCCTAAGACCGGCGGGTTACACCAGTACCTGTATCGGCAAATGGGATTTAGCGGGTCATTCTCCGACTAAATATGATCCTGAATTATTGCCTTTGAAACAGGGCTTTGACACTTTCTTTGGCACACCTGCGAGTAATGATAAACTCGTCACTCTGATTCGTGGTCAAAAAATGATTGAGAAGAAAGTGGACATGAGTACCCTCACCAAAAGATATACAGATGAAGCGATTCAATTCATTAAGGCTAATCACAAGAAACCATTTTTTGTTTATCTAGCGCATACGATACCTCATACCAAGCTTGCCGTTTCAAAAGAGTTTAAGGGCAAATCGAAGTGTTTTTCAAACAGATCAAACAAAAATTGCAAATCTCTGATTTACTTGGCATAACAAAAATACCATTCGATGGCAAGTTTGGACAGCATTATTGACTTACGTGCTTTTGCGATTTTTAGCCTTTCAAAGTAAGTGCAAATATTCTTTCTCAATAATATCCACCGTTATCCGTGGCGTACTTTGGTCGATGTTTGAGTTGTACTCAGTCCTCAAATCCTGTGGGACAGCAAGTGATTCACCCAAGCTATACTCAACTCCCCCTCAGTAGTATTTGCCGGGGTTTACATAAAATCTATGGGACAGTCAATGACTGAGCCTTCGTCAAAACCAAAACATCCATCTAATGAACAGAAGGTATTTACACGGGGAAATATATTAAAGAGTCAGTTTTTCCTGTTCTATGGGATGACTGTGATTTTTTTGTATTAAAAGAGCAATATTATAAATTTTTTATATAGCAGGGCTTCACTTCTTGACTCGAAATTTTAAAACGTATTTTAATGGTGTTAGACCAATTTGTTTCTTGAAAGTATTGCTAAATGAACTTTGATCGCAAAAGCCTAATTCATAGGCGACTTCCGCAATATTCATATTTTTTTTAGTCAATAATTTACATGATTTTAGAATCTTGAGTTTGATAATATATTGCCGCACAGTGCATTCAAAAATCTCTTTAAAGCGCACCTCGAATTGCCGTACTGAAAGGCCCGCTATTTTGGCTAATTGCTTGTTGCTTAATTTATCGCAGTAATTCTCTTTGATGAAATCTAGAGCTCGATGGATTTCTATATAGGGCCGAGCAAGGCGATCAGAATTTTCATAAGGTATGAGTGTGCCACATATCCCCTCTACTTTTCCTGCTTGATTAAACAAAGGAATTTTACTTGTTTTGAACCAATTCAAATCACCGAGGTAATTGGGAAATAATTCAATGATATTATATTTTGGAACAGCGGATTTTAGGATCTCTAGGTCATCGTTTCTGTATTGAGTCGCCAGTTCATAAGGAAATATATCAAAATCGTTTTTACCAATAAGTTGCGAAACTAAATCATAGCCCATATGCTTTGATAAAAGCTGATTTGCTGCGATAATTTCACAATCTTTATTTTTCACAAAAATAAAACATCATGGACTCCTTCAAACAGTTCAACTACCATCGGGCTCAAGCATAAGTTGCTAAGGGGATTAACCATAAATAAAAATCTCTCTTTAGGATAATTTAACTTAAAAATAATTCATCCATTATTAAATAACAACGCTTTTTTACAAAAAAAGATAAAAAATATGCAATACTTATTTATGGTTTGAGTCAATATTTATAACAGTATTACCATTTTCATAACGACATAGTTAGTAAATTATCTAACTATAAATAACTAAGGATTAATCTATATATGAAGTCCATGAGAATCTTTCTAAGTTTAATGATACTCCCCGCAATTATATCAGCGCAAGGAATTCAGGCTAAACGATCCATTCCCTACTCTCCAGAACAAGAGAAAGCGACCTTCCAACTTGCCGATGGATTTGTCGCCGAGCTCGTTGCCTCAGAAAAAAATGGGCTCATCAACCCCATCGATCTTACCTTTGATGATGCAGGACGACTTTGGACGCAAACAGCTCAAATGTACCCTTTAGATCCTATTACTGGTATTCATTTCGGCAAAGCGATGCGGATGATGCGTGACCCCAACTTGGCGAAGAAGGATCCTCGATTCACAAAAATGAGGAAATTGTACCGCTTGGAAGAAAAGGGCCAAGATAAAATACTTATTATTAATGATCCCTCCAAAGCTGTGCAAGGCCAAATTAAATCATGGGCAGATGGCTTGACGATACCGCAAAGTATCATGCCCTACAAAAATGGTTGTTTTGTCGCCCATGGCTCAGAATTATTCTTCCTCAGTGACGAAAATAAGAATGGTAAACAAGATAAAATGACCCCCGTTTTAACGGGCTTTGGCTTTTTCGATACGCATACCATGGCTCATTCAATCGTTCGTGCCCCCGGTGGCTGGATGCAACTTTCACATGGAGCTATTAATTCCGGACTTGTTACGGCGGTGAAATCTGGCAAAAAACAAGAAATTACCTTTAGTAAAAATCTGCGTTTCTCTACTGATGGCAAAGAGCTAGAACTCGTTAATTGCCATAAGGATAATAACTGGGGCTATCAATTACGCGCCAACGGCCAGTGGTATTCAACATCGGCCAATGATGGCGGCTACTCGGTTTTTCCCTCAGAAGCCCAAAGTAGTATCCCTGGAATTGGTGGGAAAAAGATCCGTCAGTACTCCCCCTACATGCCAAACCTTCACAAATTCCGTGTGGGTGGTTCGGGTATTTCTGGACTCGCTTTCTCTGAAGATGGTGCCCAGGGCTTCCCTGCCGAATGGAAAGATGTGGCTATTTTAGCTAATCCGATAACGAACTCAATTAATTGTGTTAAAATCATTAGAAAGCCCGATGGTTCAATTGAGGCTAAGCACCTAAAAGATCTTCTTGTCTCTAAGGACAAATGGTTTCGCCCAGTTAATATCGAATTTGGCCCTGACGGCTGCTTATATGTAGCTGATTGGTACAACAAAATTATTTCTCATAACGAAGTCTCTACAGACCACCCCGACCGCGACCGCAAGCATGGACGTATCTGGCGAATTCGCCATAAATCCCAAAAGCCCCTAAGTATACCGAACGTGGCCCAAGCTCCCGACTCAAAGCTGATCCATCACTTAGTACAAGGAAAAACACTATGGGAAAAGCGCGCTGCTTGGCATCAAATTGAAGAGCGCCAGGCGAAAGAACTGTTTCCACAGCTCGTCAAAGTAGCTATAAATCAAGAAATAAGTAAAGAAAGTCGCATCCTCGCACTCTGGTCTATGGAAGCTTTAAAGATCTTTAATCAATCGACTCTTCAAGGATGCATTGCCGACTCCGATGCCGACATCCGCCGTGAAGCAATTCGTTCACTTGCTTCCTATAATCTTTCCTCAAAAATTGTAGCTGTACTCCTTACGACCCCTTTGAACGATAAAAACGCCATGGTCCGCTCACAAGTTTTAAGAACCTTAGATGAAATCCATAACGCCGATGACTCCACCATAAGCTTATTGATCCAAGCCTGTAAGCCCGCTGCTCCAAACGATGCTCTCGGCGGAAATTACGAACGTAACTTCGAGCGTTTCCTAGCTCGCAAAGCCCTTGAAAGGTACCCTAATGAATTAAAGAATTTTCTTGCAAAGACCGATTATTCTAAGCTAGCGACAACAAATATTTTGTGGGCGATCCAAGCTTTGCCGGCACAAGAATTGAGTAAAGTTTTTGTCCAGATTTGGGGGGAAGCTTCATCTGGAAATATTGATGCCAATACTTTTATAGCCATTAGTAAAATCCTTAATAACCCAGCTGTTCGTCAAGCCGTCACACCTACTTTCCACAAACGACCAGAAGAATTTCTGCAAATCGCATTAGCAAATATAGACAAAATTAACATCGCTAATATCTCGAGCCTTTATGCCGAGAGTATTGAAAGCGACCTTGCCTCAAATTCACTAACAAATAGAAATAAAGCACTTGATCTCATTATTCAATTACAGTCCCCTCACCATAGCAAGACTTTGCTACAACTCATCAAAGGTGGAGATGATAAAAGTAAAATCATCCAAGCACTCGGCAATACGCCTCATTTAGCATTTGATATCTATAGGCAATTATTTTTCCAAGAAAACTTAAACTTCACTCAAAAATTGTCTATTTTTGCTGCCTACGCCATCAAGAATGAAAGCTCCGCATTAATAGACTGTAAGCTCTGGTTTCCTCATCTCACGAAAAATCAAAAAGGTCAAGTAGTGAACCATTTATCCTATACGCGTCAAGGGAACAACATCCTTAAAAACTTATGGGAGATTTCTTACTTAGCGGATAATCAATGGGACTATAATTCAGCATATCGAACAATGAGCTCTTCAAAACGTGATTGGCGAGGTCAAAAAATCTATGAATATGCTAATAGTCAAGAACAAATCGCCATCAATAAACGAAAAGATCAAATAGAGAAATTCATTCACTCGAGTGCTAAAACCCAAGGTAATGTTACGCTAGGAAAAGCCTTTTTTCAAACTTGCTTAACTTGTCACAAAGTCGGAGACCAAGGCCAAAGTATTGCCCCTCCACTAGATGGCTCCGCCAATCGTGAACGTGAGCACATTATCACAGCTATCGTGAACCCAGATGAAGCCATGGAAGGGGTTTATGGACTCTACTCAGCCGTTAGAAAAGACGGCTCCTACCTCGAAGGCTACCTCGCCAAAAATGATGCTAACGGGATAACGATTGCGACTATGGGAGGCTATAAAAGCTTTATACCTAAGGCAAATATTCTTTCTCATGGATCCGTGCACAAAAGGTCTTTTATGCCCAATGGTTTTGGTGAGCTCAGTGAGCAATCCATGGCAGACCTTCTCGCTTATATAAAGACACTTAAATAATTAGACAAGGATATAAATCATATGAAATTTTTCTTAAGCATCATTTTTGCCCTTCTGCTGACTATCTCCGCATTACCAAGTTCAGAAAAAGAAACCGTCCTTTTTGATGGTAAAAGCCTTGATGGCTGGGTTCCTGTCAATAAAAATAACGCCAAGTACTGGTCGGTTATCGATGGTGTGATTAGCGCCAGCAACGGCAATAAAAAGATGCCGACAAATACTTATTTAGCGACTAAAAAACTTTACCAAAACTTTGAATTTAAATGTAAATTCCGCTTAAGTGGCGATCATAAAACGGGACTTATCAATAGCGGCATTCAGTACCGCTCTATCCTCAAAAAATTACAAGGACAAGAGGGGATAAACAAAATAATTGGTTATCAGGCTGATATCGGCAAGGGCTATTGGGGAGACATCTATGACGAACACCGTCGCGGTAAACTCTTAAAAGCCACCACCAAGGAACTCTTTAGAAACTTCAAAGAAGACGCCTGGAATGAATACATCATTCGTTGCCGTGATGATAAGCACGAGCTCTATATTAATGGTCATAAAACTGCTGAATATACTGAAAACAATCCCAAAATCGAAAACTATGGCGTCATTGCTTTACAACTTCATAGCGGTGGCATCGCCAGAATGGAGTATAAAGATATAAGGATCACAGAATTCCCTCCTACTGAACGGATGCTGCCTTTGAAAATCACGGCGCATCAGACAAAAATCTACGGTAAAACCATGCATGTGCGCAATGATGTGGTTGTTTCCTGGAACAAAACAAATGAGTACCTCGAATGGACTGTTCCTCAAAGTTTTGAAAGTGGAGCTTATAATATTGAACTCAACTATCAATGTGATATCAATCGCCAAGGTTCTGAAATGCTTTTTATTGCCGGTTTACAAGAAAAAAGTTTTTTAACCAAAAGTAAAAGAAAAAAATGGGGCCCAGAAACAGAAGCCTTAGGAGCCTTTCACCTAAAAGCAGGTGATAAAATCCAATTGCGTTGTAAGAAGCTAAAAGCTGATTGGGTTTTGGACTTTATGAATATAAAATTTTCTCCCTCTAAATTAAGCAAAGTCACTACTCTAAAATTCCACCCTCATCACACCAAGATTTATGGTACAACACTAAAAAAAGCTAGCAATATGATTGTGTCGTGGAACAAGATCAATGAGTACTTAGAATGGACCTATCCCGATAATTATCCTAAAGCAAGCTTCTCGATCACTCTAAATTATATGAATGATGTGAATCGCCAAGGCTCACAAATGATTTTCACTATTAACGAAAAAAGCAAAGATTTTGTCACCAAAAGTCAAAGGCAACAATGGGGCCCCGAGCAAGCATTCCTTGGGAATTTTGATTTGAAACCAGGTGATAAAATCCAATTGCGTTGCAAAAGTTTAAAGGCTGACTGGGTGATGGATTTCCTAAGTCTTCAATTAAGTCCTCGACTAAAAATAACAATATAGGAATATTAAAAATGAAAAAATTCACACTTATTGAAGTCCTTGTGGTTGTCGCTATTATTGGAATACTAGCTTCTTTAACTTTACCTGCTTTAGGCAAAGCAAGACAAAAGGCTTTTCAAGCTCAATGCCTTAATAATCATAAACAATTACTCAATGCACAGGCAACTTTTTTAACTGACTCCGAATATTTCCAAACAGCTTGGCATAATGGTCACCTCCCTGATACTGCACCAGCTGGTATGACCGCAGGAGCCCAAAACCATGTATGGGTTTGGGCTCTAAATACTTATTTAACATCCTGGGACATTCTTTTCTGTCCTAAGCGTGAAGGGGTAAACTTACACAACAACTATGGTTGGAATTGGATGGGAGAAGACGAAGATGCAAACTGGGATGGAATGGGACTTACTCACGACGGCCGATACAATAGAGGAGCTGCAGTTGCTACGAGTGGTGTAAGTAAGCCTTCTAACACGATTTTACTCAGCCCCTCTTGGTCGCGTGGCGCAAACGGGGGAGTTGACGATTGGGTTGCCACTCCTCGAGTGAAATTATTTACTGATAAACCAGTTACTGGTGGTAGCTTCACCCCTCACAGGGGTGATAATGTCGCTAATGTAAGTTTTATCGATGGTTCGGCTCGTGGCTTGAGTGTAGGAACGCTTTTTTCAGACACAAGTTTATGGAATAAGGATAAATAAAATTATGACCTGCGCTTTTTTACAAAAAAAGATATTTAACTACAATACACGAAGCAAGTAGACGTTTAACTACAATACACGAAGCAAGTAGACGTTTAAATTCTAATACTTAAAGACAAAAATCTTTAATCAATAAAATTTTAAAAGGAATACAATTATGCCAAATCAATGGACAGGAAAAGGAAACCCCTACACAAGAACTGAAGTACTCGAACGCCTTCATGATACGCTAGGTCGTAATGAGTCTATTATCGTCGGTGGTGCAGGCTCTGGCATCTCGGCTAAATTTATTGAGAAAGGTGGCGCTGACCTTCTCATCGTTTATGCATCAGGTCGTTTCAGAATGGCCGGACATGGCTCTATCGCTGGCATGATGGCCTACGGCGACGCCAATGAAATTGCCATGGATTTAGGTGAGTATGATGTACTCCCTACAGTAGAAGAAATCCCCGTCATCTGTGGTGTCCATGCTTCTGACCCGAGAAGGCGTATGTGGCATTGGCTCGGTAAAGTCAAAGACATGGGCTTTAGTGGCATCAACAACTTCCCAACACATACGATTATTGACGGTAACTTCCGGACTTCCCTAGAAGAAACGGGCATGGGAGTACAGAAAGAAATTGACTGTGTCGCCCTAGCTCGCAAGATGGACATGTTTACAATTACTTATGTCGCCAACCCCGAAGAAGCTAAAAAAATGGCTGAAGCTGGCGCTGACGTCATCATTGCCCACGTAGGTTGCACTATTGGTGGGTCAATAGGTGTGAGTACCGCAGCAGACTCCCTTGATTTAGCCGCTCAAAGAACCCAGGCCATTATTGAAGGTGCAAAGTCTGTTCGTGACGACGTCATCTTCCTCAGTCATGGTGGCCCCATTGCCACGCCCGCAGATGCCGCTTACATCAATGAAAAAACCGATACCGTAGGCTTCGTTGGCGCCTCCAGTATAGAACGCTTAGCTGTTGAAAGATCCATTACAGATTTGACTCGAGAATTCAAATCTATTCCCGTAAAAAGAAAGAGCTAAATATGTCAGTTATTGCTATATTAGGAACGATGGATTCAAAAGGCCTCGAGCATGATTTTGTTGCAAAATTAATTCGTGCTCGCGGCCATGAAACTTTAATTATCGATCTAGGCACGGGCGGCGAACCTCAAGTACCTGTAGATATCGATCGCTTCACGGTTGCCGCATTCAGCGAGCTCGACCTTCAAAGTTTAATCTCAAAAAAAGATCGTGGCGAGTGTGTTGTAGCTATGTCAAAAGCGGCCCCTTTATTTGTTGCTGATTTAGTGACTCAACAAAAAATTGACGGAATCATTTCACTCGGAGGTGGCGGTGGTACTGCTTTAGGAACTGCGGTTATGCGCGCACTTCCGATTGGTTTTCCAAAAGTCATGGTCTCTACATTAGCGAGTGGCAATACAGCACATTACTTAGGAACAAAAGATATCGTGATGATTCCCAGTATTGTCGACGTCGCGGGATTAAATCGCATTTCTAAAAAAATCTTCAGTCGTGCTGCAGGAGCCATCTCTGGCATGGTCGAGCAAGAGTATGCCGAAACGAGTGCTAAGCCCCTCATCGTTGCGAGCATGTTTGGCAATACAACTGAATGCATCAATATTGCCAGTAAAGTTCTTGAAGCTGCTGGTTATGAAGTTCTCGTTTTTCATGCCACTGGCATGGGTGGAAAAACTATGGAAGGCCTCATTGAAAGCGGCATGGTCGAAGGCGTTTTAGATCTTACAACCACTGAATGGGCAGATGAAATCACGGGTGCCACACTCTCTGCTGGCCCCACGCGTATGGATGCCATGAGTATCGCAAAAGTTCCCGCAGTAATTGCACCAGGCTGTGTGGATATGGCCAATTTTGGCGAAGAACAAACCGTACCAGAGATTTACGCAGGACGAACTTTCTATATTCATAATCCACAAGTCACGCTCATGCGCACAAATATGGAAGAGAATAAGCAATTAGGCGAAATTATTGCCAAAAAAGCCAATGCCAACACAGCTCCAACGGTAATCATGTTACCTAAAAAAGCTATTAGTATCATCAGCGCTGAAGGACAGGCCTTTTACGATCAAAAAGCCGACCAAGCTCTTTTCGATAGCATCAAAAACCACTCTTCTGTCGAGGTCATTGAAATCGACGAAAAAATCAATAGCGAAATCTTTGCACAGGCCAGTGCTCACAAACTTTTAGAACTTATTAAAATTAACAAGGAACAACATCATGGTTAGACATTTCGGAGTTTTTAAATTTAAAGAAAATACTACAAATACTCAAATTGATGAGTGTTTCGCAGTTATGAAAGATATGGTTGGTAAAATCCCTGGCCTACTCGATATGGAACATGGGGCCTATGATAGCGACGAGGGATTGGATAAAGGGTTTACTCACGGCTTCATCATGACTTTCGATAGCCTCTCTTCTCGTGACGCTTACCTACCTCATCCTATTCACGAAGACGTAAAAGCAGTTGTCGTTCCACATTTGGAAGACATCGTCGTTTTCGATTTCAAAGTTTAATTCATCTACAAAGTACCTCGGCTGGATCTATCTAGTGCCTGACCGAAATGAAGCTAAGTCTTTTAAGTATAATAATTTACGAGAAAAATAAGTTGTGAGTTTTTCTAGAAAACAGCCCTGAAGCACCCTGAAAAACTTTTGTTAAAATGTATAGTACTTCACCACAAACTACTATTATCCAATAAGGATACACATATAACAAAGGAATCCAGGGCCCCATATAGTATGCGCAATTTCACAAGTACACAAGCAGAATTAGGAGAAAACCCACTTCTCGGAGTCACGCCAATTGAACAAGTGAGACTCGACACATACTGCCGTGATGAAATAACCAAAACTCTTCGTGGTTTACAAGAAATTTATCGGAACAAAGTTTTACTCAAAGAAATCCAGGATGTTTTGTCTGAATTAGTTCCTAAAGGAACATTCTGGAATGATGGACGTAAAGGAATGGATCTCTGGGTTATTTTTGTTTTAGGTACTTTGCGTTTGAGCTGTAATTGGGATTATGACAAGCTCAAAAGTTGTTAT
Source organism: Lentisphaera profundi (assembly GCF_028728065.1). Taxonomy (GTDB): domain Bacteria; phylum Verrucomicrobiota; class Lentisphaeria; order Lentisphaerales; family Lentisphaeraceae; genus Lentisphaera; species Lentisphaera profundi. The sequence goes on from NZ_CP117811.1 coordinate 2,061,311, forward strand.
GATTATCACCGCAAGATTCGGGAGATTTGTGGAGTTGATCTTTTTTGTGATGCTGACACTGTAACAGGACGCCAAACAATACACGATAACGTTAGTCTTTTTACAAAAAAAATCGCCAATGAAATCAGCAAAATCGTCGTTGCCTTTAGCCATGAATTACTTTTTCCAGAAGAACGAGAATTACATAGCCGTTGCGATTCTTTTGTTTTTGAAACGAATGTTCATTTCCCCACTGATTTGAATCTATTAAAAGATTCTGTACGCAAAGTATTGAGCATCGGAGGCAGGTTGGCTTCATCTTTAAAAATTGCTCGCTGGCGTGAAGTGAAAAGCCAGCAAAAGAAATTCCATAGCCTTTATAATAAGCTGAGCAAGATGCGTCACTCCAACTCGAAGAAAGAAGAACTACAGGAAAAACGTCGCTTAGAAATTGAGGAGCTCATTAAGGATTATCTTAGCGTAGCTCAAGCTCATTTACTCAAAGCAAAAACTCTCCAAAACTCCTTAGAAGAAGAGTGCCCTGAGCTACAGATCAACATAGACTATACGGACTTATTCATTAATCAAATAAGCCGTAGAGTACTTAATGGAGAGACAATTTTACCTGATGAAAAGGTTTATTCTATTTTTGAACCTCACACGGAATGGATATGCAAGGGTAAAGCTGGAGTTCGTCAGGAACTTGGAGTAAAGGTATGTGTTGTTGAAGATCAGTTTGGCTTTATCCTAGACCATAGAATCATGAAGGGTGAGCAGGATAAAGACGTGGCGGTTGAAATGGTTCGTAAAAGTAAGGAGCTATACCCTGGGCTGACATCGATGAGTTTTGATAAGGGTTTTTATTCAAAGATGGACAAGGATGGTCAAAATAATCAATCCCGCATTGAAGCATTAGAGGTAAGGGCTCACCTCCCTGTAAAAGGTCGCCGAAATAAAGCTGCTCAAGAGCGTGAAAGTAAGGAGGCCTTTGTCATTGCTCGTAAACAACATCCCGCAGTGGAATCAGCTATTAACGCTCTTGAAAGTCATGGTTTTGACCGATGCCCTGATAAGGGTACTCCTCATTTTGAACGCTATGCAGCCATGGCCATAAGTGCCAGCAATATCCATCATCTTGGAGCTATCATCATGGCCAGAGAAATCAAAGCACTACGTAGAAAAAGCAAAAGCGCATAAATACTCTCATGATAATACAAAACGCCATTAACGGCGTACTTTCTCCTGTCTGGACTAAGTGAATAAACGGCAATAATGCCTTCATTCTGACGCCTAAGCCTCAAAAAAATGCTCGTGTCATGACGACATTGCATCTCCAGAGGAAATTTTGATTTTTACGCAAATTTGAAATTCTGGTAAAATTCATAAATACTGGGTTTTCGGTCACGCACTAATTATAAAAGTAGTATTTTTCATAGCCGAAATCCCGTAGGAAGAATCTTTATGGCCATGGTTTTGCCTGCGCTCGGCACTGCCATCAAGAAAGTCAAAGAATGCTATATCCGCAAAGATCTCGTTCAAATTCGCATTGCCTTAGAAATACACTGTCAGCAAGAGGGCTCCTACCCACAGGTTTTGAATGACTTAAGTCCGAACCTTTTTAAAGAATTACCGCAAGATCCTTGGACCAACTATAATGAAAACTATCATTATAATTTTGAGAAAAACGGCCTATACTCTGTGGGCTCGAATTGCCTAGATGATGGTGGCGATATTAAAACTAACAGAACCCTAAATTCTAGCAGCAAAGATTACGGCCTCTATCTAAATGAAGATTATAAATAAAAGTATAAAGAAATAAAATGAAAATTAAATATCAAATCCTCTTAGGTTTCTTACCCATTTCCGTACTGATGTACGTTTTTATCAGTGCAAGCATCCCAGCTAAAGGTCAAGATAACTTGGCTCTATGCGAAAAAATTTGCAAACAATATCACCTCATCCTTTCAGCGCAACAAAGCACCGACACAAAGCACCTTTCTTTGGCCGATTTAAAGCCTGAGATCATCAAGAAAATCAAATTGAATTCAAGTCAGTTTGAGCAAGAGAAAAATATTAAATTTCTGATTAACCCTGTCGACATCTCCATTGGTGATCACAGTAAGCAACTACTCATTATCACTCAAAAAAAAGTCTATAAAAGTGTTAAAACTTTTTTCACTGACCCGCCAAAAGTTCATGTCGCGGTTTACGCAAACGGCCTTATAAGTCACTTAACAAGTGACCAATACAATAAATTAGATTTGACTCATTTTATCTATATCGATCAAATCGAAGTGAAGCCTCCCTTAGAAATTAAAGCCGTCAAAAAATCACTGCCATAAATAAGTCTTGAGCCATTTTAGCTATCCATAAAAAACGCCTCGGACATCGAGGCGTTTTTTATGGACTGAATCTAAGAACTTTAGGAAGTCAACTGCTTATAGATCTCATCTGCTGGTAGCTCGAAGAGGCGTTCCATGAACAGTGAGTACCACTCGCGTAATTGCGCATAATTGCGACTTTCGCAAACGTCGGCATTTGTTCCAATTCCGCCTACATGAATGAGTTTCAAATCGAGGTTCCCTTGATCAATAATGGCTTTGGCTTGTTTCACTGCATCCAAAGCCGTCTGACGAATAATGGTCCCCGATAGACCCCCACTAAATTCCTTGGTATAGTAATCAAATATCTTATGGTCAGATTTATCGAGTTTTGGACGATAGAAATCATAATCTCGCTGAGTATTGAGTAAGACGACTCCCGCAACTTTCATGCTTGCAAATTTCGCTAAGACTTCTTCTGCGTGATCCAAATTTCCCAATTTAATAAATATAGGTAAGCTATCTCCTGCAACATCCATCACATTTTGGATTCGCTTGTACATGGCACTTGAATCGTGGCCTTTCACATTGGGGCAAGACTCATTGATTTCGATAAAGTCCGCTACGGGTAAAGATTGTTTAACGCAATCCAAGACTCCTTGAAGTTTTTCTTCTCCTTCTTGTGCTGGATGCCCCATAATACTGACTCCAATAGGAAAATCTTTAGGCTGTACTCGATCTTGAAAGGCTTTAATATTGTCGACTGCCACACTCACTCCCAAACTTGGCAGTCCGAGAGAATTGAGGGCTGAGTGACTATTGGGCAATGGCGTCCAAGGGTTTTGTTCTTTGCCAAAAGCCGGAAATAAATTTCCCGTATGTGGTTTATCTAAGACGGTACCCACCACGGCAAAACCCGCACCTAGATTGTAGTTGAAATCCAGTAAGGAGCCATCTTTATCTAATCCTGCTGCATTGCCCAAATCATTGCGAAAACGCAAACCACAAAGTTCGGTGAGTTTAAAATCACCTGCAATTGGCTCCACCTGCAATTGGGCCAGCCTCTTGATGAAGTCACTGCGTCCGCTGGAGTAAATCTTCATAAAAGTACTTGGTGGAAGTAACTTGGCTAAAGTAGGTCTTAAACGGTGTTCAATTCTTGCTAGGCCTATCATTTGCAGTAAAACTCCTCAAAAACTCTAATCATTTTAGCATGGTCCTTTGACCCTGCCATTTCCCGAATGGAATGCATTGATAACATTGGGTTGCCAACATCAACCGTTTTGATTCCTAAATTACTTGCCACACTTGGCCCGATAGTCGAACCACAAGGGCAATCATTACGTGACACAAATTCCTGTACCGGAACTCCACTTTCTTGACAAAGTAAATTAAAATAAGCAGCTGTTTCGGAATTAGTGGCATAACGCTGATTAGCATTATGTTTAATAACCGGTCCATGATTAATCAGTGGGTAATGATCACGGTCATGTCTTTCAGAGTAATTGGGATGGACTGCATGAGCCATGTCTGCTGAAAGCATGTAGGAACGGCTTAAGGCAGCTAAGTAAGCCTCACGTTCCCCTTTTAAGTTTAGACTAATACGTTCTAAAATTGCGGGCAGGAAATTCGAGCAAGCACCGCGATCTGAAACGCTGCCCACTTCTTCGTGATCAAATAAGGCGGCCATACTAACTGCCGAGAGTGGTTTAGAGGCTATTAAGGCTTCTAGTGAAGCATGACACATAGCTAGATTATCTAAGCGTGGGGCATAAATAAATTCATCATTGAGGCCACCAAAAGACGATTTTTGCGAATCATGCAAAAATAAATCAAAAGCGGCTATATCAGATACGGTGGCCTTAATTTTATGATCATCCAAAATAACTTGGAGTAAATCTTTATCATGGTCAAGACCAAAAATGGGCATGAGGTGTTGCTGAGCATTGAGCTTAAGGGCGTCGCGATTCTCATCCAAATGAATCGCTAACTGTGGGATCCTAAACTGATAAGAATCTAAAGAAATCAACTTATTGGTCATTTCTCCATTGATTATCAATGTCAATCTACCCGACAAATGCAAATCGCGGTCAAGCCAAGAATTCTTTAATAAGCCGCCGTAAGTTTCAGCTCCCCATTGATAGTAATTGGCCATTTTTCCACTTGGATGAGGCTTCATTTTGAAGCAAGGGCTATCGGTATGGGCACCCACAATATGAAATTTCACATCACGGTGAATTTCTGGTAAACGAAAAGCGATAATACTTCCACCTGAGCGTTCCACAAAATAGGCAGCACCGGCTTTTAGTTTCCATTCATCGGCTTCATCTAATTGAATAAAATCTGCGGACTTTAATAATTTCTTAGCGGACTCAACTGCGTGAAAAGGACTGGGGCAGGAATCAATATAATCCAGCAATTTTTCAGCTTGGGGATCTCTCATTTGTGACCTCGACAATTTTAATCTTTTTTCAAGTTAAACTGTACTAGTCATTTTGCAAAATTAGCGAGACCTTATGCCGTGCTTTTTATGCTATAATGACCCGAAGTGTTCAGAGAGTTCACCACTCATTTCACCTTGCTCGCGCCAAGGAACTTTCGCTTTAAATTCAATTCGACCCAAGTCCCCATAAATGACTTGAACGTTCTTCGCAAAGCCCAGTATTTTTTTATTATCAAAACTCTCATTGGCAAAAGATGATTCATGAAAATCTTGTATAATTTTATTTTTTAATTGATTCAGAACTTCCTGCTTCGACTCTTTCAAAAAGTCTAAATCGCCCTCTTCAAAACTCTTATCTTGAGCTAATTTGAGTCGTACTTGAAAACCTGCTTCAGAGAAAATTTCATCACAATAAGAATTCTCAGAAGCACCTTTTTGAAGCTGTCCTTGTCCTTGTCCTTGTGAATTATTCATCGCCAAGTTGGAGTTCACAATTGCAGGCTCGGGTGAATAAAAGACTTTAACTCCCAATGAGAAAGTCAAAATCAAAATTGCGGTCTTCGCAAAAAATACTTGACTCACTTTGAAAGTTTGCCATGCCCAAAGACTTACGGATACTTTTTCTTCCTTCTCTTGGTATCTATTTCGCAAATAGAAAAATAAAAATAAAGGCAAGATCCCGTGAATAAGTCGAACACTCGTCTCCAGAGTCCATAGATGCCACTGCGACCAATCCCATGGCACCAAAACTTGGCTCACTACTCGTGAGAATGCCGTAAGAAAACCCCAAAAAGCCATGTGAGCTAGGCTCACTTGTTCAAAGGCTTTAATAAAAACTAAAACTCCTAACATGATGTCGATAATACCAATACCCTGGACAATGGCAGCGGCCAAATCAAAATCAATAAACAGAGTTGAAGTCAGCATACGCACGAACTTCACCGATTGATACGGCCAACCCGCTGCATATAAACCATGACCAATGAAGCAAGCCGAGATCAAAGTGCGCGTGGCCATGATTTTATAAGAAGACAAATGTAGTTTTTTATCCTGTCCTTCTCCCGGATTTTTTTGCATAAAAGCTAGAAAAATAAAAGGACTAAAACCCTGTAAAACATACTCAAGTAAAATAGGTATCTCGTGGCCGTGAGATAAGTATTTAAGCAAAATATGCAAAGCTGTAAAATAAGCGAGCACATGAAAAACTCTTTTCTGCCATAAGCTTACTGCACCGTTCTTCACCCAAAGGCAAAGGCCGGCGACAAAGATGAAATAAAGACCTACACTTTTCTCTAGAATACGCGCCAAATAATCAGAAACATTTGCGTAATCTTGCCAAGTCATCCCCAGGAAATGAACAAAGGGACTCACTATCGTTTCGCTCCAAAGCAGAGCTCTAAGTGGGCTATCGAAAGTCAGGTACAACATCCCTCGACTAAAAAGGTAAGTCGCCATGCCTAACTTTAAGAGTAGGATCAATTTATTATCATCTTTGTTCATGCTTATTTCCTTGCTTTTACGACTTGCTCAGCGCCTCCCTTTGCCTGCCATATATTTAAGTTTTTAGGCAGTGCGAAGACATCATCATTTTCATTGAGATACTCTACTTTCTCTTGGCCCTCAAATTTAATTGTGCGGATACTGATTTGTTTTTTGCTCACGTCCAACACATCAAAACTATTGAAACTCCCTATATCTATTGTCCATGACTTAGCATCATCCGGCTTTCGAACAGGTGCACCCCAGCAACCTTCTCCAATTTTTACATAACCTTTCGGATCCGCCACAAAGCCTTCATCATTACCTTCCTCTTGACTTGGTCTCACGGCTACAGTTCTTTTCACAACGTGACTATCATTTTCACAGAGTACATCGAATTTATTTACATAGAAAATATTTGCCCAAGCATCATAAATATGACGCGCCTCTTTTTTCTTTTTCGTGTGTGGACGCATCGGTTTGTGGTAGGAGGCTAAACGATAAGTTGGCTTGGGCTTCTGTAATTCTTTTAATAACCACTCTCTCTGACTTCCTTTTGCATCAATTTCTGAATTCAAAACAAAAAGAGAAAAAAGATCACCGCCTAATTTAAAATGATAATAGACCAAACGGTTTTTGGTACCATAGATACCTTGGATATAGCCCTGTCTCTCGTGATTCCCATGAGTTGGCACTATGGGGAAAATTCGCCCATCTTGACCATAAGTGAGCTCCCAATCCTTAAGCCAAGCTTGCCATTGTTCATCCTTACCACTACTCGTCATATCTCCACCAAAAGAAATAAATAGTGGATTGAGTTTAGGTACTAAGCGATTACCCTCTTGTCTTGCTTTGTGATTATTTCTCGAATCCCCACCCTGAATAAAGCGAAAGGCTTTGGGTTTGTTTGGTGCTGTGCGAAAGTAGTAACGCTCAGTTTGGCCTTCACTATCTTTAATAAGAAAGTAATAGTTTGTATCACTCTTGAGGTCTTTCAAATTGAGGTAGTGATTAGTCATACCCGCATATTCTTCAACTCGCTGCGCTTTTAGTGACTTGGAATAGGCTTTTGCATCATTTTTGTGATCAAAGAAATCATAATGAAGAGTGGCATCCTCTCCAGAAATTTGATTCCAAACGATAATTGCGTCGCTATCTGGGTTTTCTTCCCAGACAACACGTATTTTATCAACAGCGGCAAAACTTAAACCTTGCAGTAAGACGACTAAGATTAAAAAGCTTTTCATAAAAATATTTCCTATAATTTATTAATGATTACAGACTAGTCGTTCAAAAAAAGTCATCATGTCACTGCTTTTTCAACTTTTTTTGATTTATTTTCAAAATAAACCGACAGGATCATGTTTATCCAACGAAAAACCATTAAGCTAATAAAAACTGAATAGAACGGAATCATGACGAACTCACGACACGATGACATATTACGCCAAGCTTTTACTTATCGGCAAATACTCGTTTCATACGCCTATGCTTTAACCTGCGATTGGAACTTTGCTCAAGATGCCTTTCAAGAAGCACTCATTGCGCTCCACCATAAAGTGGATGAACTCGATTCAGATAGACTCCTGCCTTGGATGAAGCGCGTCACTCGTAATAAAGCCGTAGATCTCATTCGCAAACAAAGTCGCCAAAACAAGGTTCAGGAAAAAATGGCTGAACTCATCGATTCTTATTTTGATGCCAAAGCTTCTTCTGAAGATAAACTCAACTCTCAGGCGGAACATCAGGCTCTTTATTCCTGTATGCAAAATCTACGCGGTGATGCTCGCCAAGTTATTTTAGATTTCTATCACAACAAAAAATCCTGTATTGAGCTAGCTGAGAAATTGTCTCGTAGCGAAAATGCTTTGCGCTTATTACTTTCACGCACACGACAAACACTGCGTAGCTGTATTAAAAATAAACTCGAGTTACGCTCATGAAGCCAGAAGAATTATTTGATGCCTACCTCAGGCAAGAGCTCGATGAAACGCAAATGGAAAATTTACTCCATCAACTCCAGGAAAATGAAAATCTAAAAAAAGATTTTTTTGCGTATATAGACGAAACCTCGTGTATGATTCAATGTGCCACAGATCTCCAACACGAACAATTTTTGCCCAAGAAAGATGAGTTCAACAAGCTTAAATCTATCCGTAAAGAACCTGTACAAAAAATCAGAAAAGTTAACTTTGCCTTGCTAAGCTCAATTGCGGCTATTTTTATTTTTGCCTTAGTCTTCTTTAATCAAACAAGCTCCAATAATGAGATTTTAACTTATCGTATCACCGAGGCTAATGCCGAAAACTTCACGCTCAGTGCTCTTTCTACGGAGCAAAGTATCACTTTAAATAGCGATGAATATTTGAGCTTAATCAATGCCTCCGGTAGTCGTATTCGCCTTATCGGTCCCGTGCAAGCACAGTTTATTCACGACAAAAACATAGCTCTAAAATCAGGTCGTATTAGCGTAAGTTTAAGTGATGAAGACAAAGGCTTCTTACTCTCCAATCCCATCAAAAATATCTATGATATTGGCACGGCTTTTGGCGCTCATCTAAATGAGAAAAATCTTGATCTACATGTCTTTCAAGGACTCGTAGAATTTGGGAAGAAAAATAAAATTCTTGTGAAAGAAAAGGAATCTTATAGCTACTCGCAGCAGAATGGCTTCAGTTCGATTGCTCACCTCAGTAAACAAGTCTTCTATTCTAAGTTAAATAAGCTTCCTGAACTAAAATTCAAAGTACTCGCAGGTGAAGATTACTACCTTAAGTTGAACGACCAAGTCAATGAACTTGAAGGCTCTATCACTATCGTCAACTACAACCCAAATAACCCACGTGTCATGCTGCAAATCTTTGCTGATGATGAATTCATCCAAGGCGTTCAATTTACTAAAAGCCAAAGAGAAATCAGTATCAATTTAAAAGATTTAGCTGATACTGCCTTACTCCGATTTAACCTCAAGGGAAGTAACAATGATATCCCCACACTTTTTGCTGACGTCAGCTTCCCTCAACATCAGGCTAAACAAATTCTTCTTGCGACTAAGGAACTCATTTCTGATAATGCCCAATGGTCCTACTATAAAGCTGAAGCCGCACCAGTTCCTAATTGGAAAAGGTCTGCATCTGCGCCAGCACTCTGGAAAAAATCACCTGCCAGTTTTGCTTATTCAGATAAAGCAACCACCGAAATTTCAGAAGATAACCACCCTCTTCATCTTCGCCATGACTTCGATCTAGATACTCTCCCAGCGAAACACGCCAAATTAATCTTATCCATGCGCGTCGATGATGGTGTTATCATATATCTAAATGGACAGGAAGTTCAACGTTTATACTTGCCATTAGGAGCTTTAAGTCAGCAAAGCCGTGCCAACTACCGCACAAAATCAGAAGCTAAATTCACTACCTTTATTATTCCTACAGAACATCTGCAAGAAGGTCAAAATATTCTTTCCGCATCTGTTTACCAATATGAAAAAAAGAGCTCTGACATGTTTTTCAATGCCAGATTATTACTACTGGAATAAGTCCTACTTATTCCCACTCTTTTAGCTATTAAGTTTTTTTAATGAATTTCTCATTTATTCTTCTGAATTCTAAAAAGTGGACTTAGTTATCATATATGAATTATATCTTCTTAGCCATTGCGATTATTGCTGAAGTCATTGCTACCAGCGCCTTGAAGTCCTCAGAAGGCTTCAGCAAGCTTATCCCTAGTACTATCGTCATCTTTGGCTATGGCATTGCTTTCTATTGTCTTTCTTTAGTCTTGAGAACTATCCCCATTGGTATCGCTTATGCTATTTGGTCTGGCGTCGGAATTGTGCTAGTCTCTTTAGTCGCATACTTCATGCACAATCAAAAACTAGACATCCCCGCGACCATAGGAATACTCTTAATCATCACTGGTGTGATTGTCATTAATGTATTCTCAAAATCTACTAGTCATTAGATTTTAATAACTAAAATCTATTCCTTGTGATTCTTCTCTAGCTATAATTAGCGCAAGCCATACTTATCGAGTTTTCTATAAAGAGCTTGTGGTGTAATCCCCAATATTCTTGCTGCATGAGAATGGTTTCCTTGACGAATTGCTCGCTTAACAAAAGTCTCTTCCATTTCTTTAAGATTAAGAGAACTCGTATTCAAGGCCATTTCTTTATGAGACTGAGGCTGACTTCCAGGCGTCAAATTCAAGTCACTAAGTTGAATCTCCTCCCCCATGGCAAAAATCGTCGCTCGCTCAAGAATATTGCGGAGTTCGCGAATATTCCCTTTAAATGAGTAGGATAACAAGCCTGCTTCTGCTTCTAAACTCAATTTAAGTGAACGGTGGCAGCGCTGTGAAAACTCTTTTAAGAAGCTTTGAGCCAAAGGAATAATATCCTGTGTTCGTTCACGCAGTGCAGGAATAGGAATTTTGGCAATATTGACTCGAAAATAAAGGTCTTCGCGAAATTCACCCGCTTCAACTAAACTCTCTAAGTCGCGATTAGACGCTACCAAAATCCTTGTATCATCAAGTTTAATTTCTTGATCACCTCCCACACGACGAACTACCCTATCTTCTAATACACGAAGTAGTTTTACTTGGGCATTGAGGGGCATTTCTGAGATTTCATCAAGAAAAACAGTTCCTCCCTTGGCCAATTCAAAAACTCCAGATCGACGACTATCCGCTCCAGTGAAAGCTCCTTTCTCATGACCAAAGAGCTCTGACTCAATCAATTTTTCCGGAATGGCTCCACAATTAATCGCCACAAATGGTTTCTTTTCTCCACAAGTCAATTCATGAATATGGCGAGCCGCAATTTCTTTTCCTGAACCCGTTTCGCCATGAAGCCATACGCAAGTCATTGGCATTTTACTTACTCGACGCATCATTTCTAACATAGTTTTTGTTGCTGGAGAGTCTCCAAAAAAACCAATTTTTGAAGTTTGATTCAACTCAAGACGTTGCTTGAGTTGCGCATTTTCCTGCTTAAGGTCATTGAAGCGCTTGGTACGTTTTAATGATTCCACGACTTCACGGGCATGAAGGGGTTTACGGAAATAATCAAAGGCACCATTTTTAAGTGCTTCAATGGCGAGTGCCTCATTTGAATGCCCCGTGATAATCAGTACTTCTGTATCATCACCATAAGTTTTTTTGAGTTCTTTCAAGAAAGTCATGCCATCCATTTGTGGCATGCGTACATCACTGATAACTATGCCAGCTGACTTGACCTTGAGTTCAGCCAAAGCATCAATTGGATTACACGCACAACGAACGTGAACACCCAGCGAAGCTAAATACATACTTAAACTATCGCGAATTGCTTCATCATCATCAACGATGAAGACTTCTAAGTCTTTAAGTTCATGCTTGGCCATCTTTACCTCGTTTAAATAATATTTTAAAAACTGTGCCTGTTTGATCAGAACCCATTAAGCTTAATTTCGCTCCAAAATCTTTTAAAATCCCGTGACAGATTGGCAAACCTAAACCCGTTCCTTGTCCTGGTTCTTTGGACGTGAAAAAGGGCTCAAAAACCTTTGCTTGTATCTCACTTGGGATTCCAGCTCCATCATCTTCAATCAGAACTTCTATCACTTCGCCATGGACTTTACTTTTAATCGAAATATTCCCATATTTACGACCCGTTTCGGCAATGCTATCTCGAGCATTAATAATCAGATTAATAAAGACCTGCTCAAGTCTATGGGTATCTCCACAGACTTCATGGCTCGAATCAACTTCAACATTTACCTGAACACCGCTACTCTGAAGTTGTTGCCCGATTAAACTGAGTGCGCGCTCTAAAGTTTTATGCAGATCACAATTTTCATTAAAATCTTCTTTTTTCTCTGCAGAGAATTCCCGCATGTGCTGAATAATGTCTGCCGCACGATCAACTAAGCCCACAACTTTACTCATGGTTTGATGCATAAATTCTTTGGTCAACTCTTGCTCACTTTCCAAATGATCCGTAATCATATCGGCATAAACTCGAATACCTGAGAGTGGCTGATTCAATTCATGGGCAATACCGCCAGCCATACTGGCCAAAGCTGAAAGCCTTTGATTAAATAGAGTCTGTACATCGAGTTCATTCCCCAATTTCTGCATGTGCTCTTCCAAGAGTTTTTGTTCAGAAATATTGCGAATAAAGACCACTGCCATTTCTCGCTCACCTAATTTCAAGGGTGCATATTGTAAAAATAAATCGAGTTCACGACCTGTTGAATCATAGGCTTTAACCTCGGCATAAGAGTTCGAATGCTTGGCTTTATTACTGAGGCTTACGAATGAGTTAAAGTCGAGTCCTTTTGATGCCATCGGGCAAATACTCAAAATCCGTGCTGCTGCAGAATTCACCTTCTCTATTTTTTGATTTTCATCCAATAAAACTAAGCCATCTACTGAACTATTAAATATTGCACTGAGTTGGGTTTCACTTTGATAAAGATCTTTAAGTGCATTTTTTAGATTGGTAATCTCATGGCGAATTGCCATAAAACGATAAATTTTTCCGGAATCATCTTTAAAGGGAATAATGGTTGTATCCACCCAATAAATTTCACCATTCTTCTTACGGTTACAAACCTCACCTTTCCAAATTCCGCCTTCTTTAATGGTCGTCCATAGTGATGTAAAAAACTCTTTATGGTGGTAACCCGAGCGAATAATTTGATGCGTTTTTCCAATTAGCTCTTCGCGAGAATAACCCGATACTTCACAAAACCGACGATTTACATCAATAATGATTCCATCCGGGTCAGTGTAAGCCACTATCGTACTGGCATTCAATGCCTGAGATAGGTTTTCCAGTCGTTTTGATTTATCTTCCAATTTCATCTTTTTGTTTAGTGTTCGCAGCAGCTGGCCACTTTGCCAGTTTCTTGTTCTAAATGTGGACTCACATAGGGAATGCCCAAATCCATTCCTCGTAAAATCAATAAACTTCCTGTCATTAATACGGCTAAAGGTATGGTCATTGCCCTAACGCGAGGATTTGCGATCAATCTACCGGCTCCTGCACTCATCAGTAAGACCGGGATATTCCCTAAACCAAAAGCCACCATCATTAATACTCCATGAATGGGAGACTCTGCTGTTAGGCTTGCTCCCAGTGCCACGTAAACCACTCCACAGGGTAATAAGCCATTAAGGATTCCCAAGGCATAATTTCCACCTAAACTTTGGCTTCCCATTAATTTCCCAAACGATTGACGTAATTTCTTATTCCATTTTGTTTGTGGAAAGTGGCTCATCACACGGCGTTTGATTTTCATAGGGGCAAAATAAACTACTAATATTAATAAACCCGTAATCACCGAAATTCGATTTTGATAAAGACCTAAGCTAATCATTTTTGAGGTCAGTGCAATGATCAATCCCAGAATGCCATAAGTCGTCAAACGTCCCAGTTGTAAGCTACAAAAGTGACTAGCGACAAATTTATTGCCATTCGAAAATTTTGCACACATCAAGGGCCCACACATACCTGCACAATGCAGACTCACGGCTAGTCCTAGAATAAATGAGCTTAGAATTGTCGTCATCCATTACTCCACGAAGAAATCTTTACGAATACGATAGTTTTGCTGGCCATCAGTCCAAAGCACTTCCACTTTCCATTTACCGCTAATGAAGTCTGTCATGGCTAGCTCAATCGGCCCCGTGAATTCAAGCTGCTTATCTGCTTTACTATCTGAAGGACGCGAAAACAACAAGGTCCCTTCGGTAATTTTTGGCGCTAAAAATGATAATTGCTGCGCCTTATGATCCACTTTGAATTCTGCTGGACTTTCTAAGCGGTTGGCATTGGCATACTCCGCAAGAATAGCATTTGACTCGATATCCTTTTGATAATAATTCTTTTCAACATGCTCGGGGGTTTTGCCCGAGGTCATTGCTACTAAACTCAAGATGTAAATAATAAAACTCACCAGAGTCACCACGGGGAAAAACTTCCACCAAGTATTTTTTTTCTGCTCTTTCATTTGATTTTTTTCTCCTTTATGAATCTTGGGTAGAGGTAATTTGTTTCTTTGATTTCAAGCAATTCTTCTCCGCGATAAATTCCAATTTTTACTCGCTGCATTTTACCGACACCCTGACCTTTTTCTTGACTTTCCAGTATGCGATTGACATCTTTCACTTCTTTACCCGACAAAGTTAGCATCCCATTAGGGATAAAAGTCATACCCGCATTTTCCATTATCCGCATTTCTAAATTCAAATCTTCATTAGTTCGATTCACTAATTTGATCAAAAATAAATTTCGAGATTTTTCCCCTTCTATAATGGGGGTCGATCCATGGGGACGCACAAATGTAGTGTCAACGGGACTGCGATCAAATAACATCACGATAATCACCGCAGTTAAAGCAATCAGTAAAAAACTATAGGATTTAACTCTTGCCGTAAATTCAAACTTTCCCCCAGTCTCAATCTTATTGATGGAACTATGGTGGATCAAACCTTTGGGCTTATTATTGGCTTCCATAATATTGTCACAGGCATCAATACAGGCCGTACAATTCACACATTCCAACTGAGGAAAGCCATTGCGAATATCAATCCCCGTGGGACAAACTTGAACACATAAACCACAATCAACACAATCTCCGAATTTGGTATCAACCTTCTCTTTACGGATGCGATTAGATGCGCGCCCTTCTCCGCGTTTATAATCGTAAGCAACTGCCTGAGAATGGTTATCCAAGAGTACGGATTGTAAGCGTGCATAGGGACAAAGATAAATGCAAAACTGTTCTCTAAACCAGGTGAAATGGAAAAAGAAAACCAGACTAAAGCCTATCACTCCCCAAAATAGTTTAATATTTGAACTCGGACCGGTACGAATGAGTTCAATGAGCTGATCACTACCAACTACATAGGCTAAGAACAAATTGGATATAAAAAGAGATATAGCGTAAAAAGCAATTAATTTCACTAGACGCTTTAACAAACGTTTACCCCTTAATGGGGTCTTCGCGGCTTTGCGCTGTGCCGAACCATCACCCTCTATCCAGTACTCCACTTTACGGAACACCATCTCAAGAAACACGGTTTGTGGGCAAGCCCAACCGCAAAAAACACGGCCATAAACAGCCGTCACCAAAGCAATGGCAATAAAGAGCGCGATCATCATTAAGGCAAAAATGGGGAAATCTCGAGTTACGAAACCCGATCCGAAAATCACAAATTCACGATCAAAAATATTGAACATAAATAAAGGACGGCCATTAATTTTAATGAAGGGGATCGCCACCATAATGACAATCTGAAATAGACTCAGATAAGAACGTAAGTTATAGAGCTTACCTTTTGGTTTTCTCGGGTACACCCATAAGCGCTTCCCCTGCTTGTCGGCAGTCGAAAGGTTTTCCCGAAAATTATCTGAGTCATTATTCATTTTATTTCTCTTTTTCCCCTTGGGCTTCTCTTCCCGGGAGCTTCTTACCCTTCATGGCATAAACATATTGACTAACGCCCTGAATTTCTCGTGGGCTAATTTGGCCTTCCCATTTAGGCATACCTTTATCGGCAACTCCGACTTCAATAATCTTTTGAATGGCCTCAAGACTTCCTCCATGAAGGAAGTATTCATCGGTCAAATTAGGCCCCACCATGCCTTGGCCTTGTGGACCATGACAAATAGCGCACTTTGAAGTAAATACGCCTTGGCCTTGAAGTAAGAGTTGAGCCCTTTGCTCTTGTGGTGATAAGGAATCAAAATCCGCGAGCCGAGCCTGTTGCTCTTGAGCTGCATTATTGAGTTCACGCTGATAGGCCTGCTCCATCAAGTTTCCCCCTGAGAAAACATGATAATGCAGTACATAAACTCCTCCAAGGATGATCGTGAAGATCATGGTGGCAAGCCACCAAGTCGGCAAGTCATTATCTAATTCTCGAATCCCGTCATAGTCATGATCCATGAGTTTATCATCATCCGGAATATTAGTCATTATTCATGCTCCTTATCTAAAGCTTTGGCCGCCATTTCATTGGCAAAATCATCTGACAAGAAAAAAGCTCTGATGGTTGAAACGGTGAATGATAACATGAAAGCTATGATCGAGACAATACCAAAAATTGCCATGCCACTTTGCGTAGCTAAAAATTCCTTAATCATTTTACGACTCCTTCATTTTTTTCTTCAATAAGTTTTTCTTTGCCCTCAGCATCGGGATCAAAATCTGTACCCATGCGTTGGAGGTAAGCAATGAGCGCAATGACTTCAGCATCTTTTTCAATTTCGACACCATTATCTAGTAGATCTTTTTGAATACCCTCGGCCTGAAGCATCGCATCGGCATAGGCCTGCTTGTCATAGCCTTTGCCATAGGGCACGCCTAACTTGGTTAGAGTTCGAATTGCTCGCTCTAAAAAGTCTTGACTCACTTTTGAATCTTTCATGAAGGCATAAGCCGGCATAATTGATGTCGGTGAAGTACTTCTAGGATTCATCAAATGCTCGTAATGCCAGGCATTGGAGAGATTGCGTTTTCCCACACGCGCCAAATCTGGACCAATTCGTTTCGATCCCCACTGGAAGGGACGATCGTAAATGAATTCTCCTGAACGGGAGAAGTCACCATAACGTTCTGTTTCCGCACGGAAGGGACGTATCATTTGTGAGTGACAAGTATAGCAACCCTCACGAACATAGATATCGCGACCATATTGCTCAAGTGCCGTGTAAGGTTTCACACTATCGATCTTCTTAACATTGCTCGATACCAAGTACATTGGCACAATTTCGAAAAGACCACCAATGAGTACCGCTCCTAAAGTCAGGACGGAGAAAAGCACTGTTTTTCCCTCTAACCAACGGTGAGAATAAATAAGACCTTTGAGTTTTTTCTCTGGCTTATGCTCTTTTTCCACCACTTGGAAAGATTCGTCTTCAACTTTGGCACCTGCCGCAGTTTTGAATAAATTCCATGCCATAATGATCGCGCCGATAAGATAGAGTAAGCCACCAAGTGCACGCAATTTGTACATCGGAATAACTTTGTCTACGGTCTCAACAAAATTACCATAAGTCAAGGTACCATTTTCGTTGAATTGCTGCCACATCATACCTTGAGTTACACCTGCCCAATAAAGGGGAATTGCATAAAGGATGATACCAATTAAACCAATCCAGAAATGAAGGTTAGCGAGCTTCAATGAATAAAGCTTACGATTGTAAAGTCTAGGTATTAACCAGTAGAGAATACCAAAAGTAAGATAGCCATTCCAGCCTAATCCTGCTACGTGCACGTGGGCAATTGTCCAGTCAGTATAGTGAGTTAGGGAGTTCAATGAACGCAAGGAAAGTAAGGGTCCTTCAAAAGTTGCCATGCCGTATGCGGTAATCGCAACTACCATGAATTTTAAAACCGGCTCAGTTCTCACTTTATCCCAAGCACCACGCAGTGTCAATAAACCATTGAGCATCCCTCCCCATGAAGGAGCAATAAGCATGAGAGAGAAAACCACACCTAAAGTCTGACACCAATCAGGAAGTGAGGTATGAAGCAAGTGGTGAGGTCCTGCCCAAATATAAATAAAGATTAAAGACCAAAAGTGAATAATCGAAAGACGATAAGAGAAAACCGGACGATTCGAAGCCTTAGGGATAAAGTAGTACATCAAACCTAGATAAGGAGTGGTCAAAAAGAACGCAACTGCATTATGCCCATACCACCACTGAATCAGGGCATCTTGGACACCGGCATACATTGAGTAAGATTTGAAAAAGCTCGCTGGCAAAGCCATTGAGTTAACGACGTGAAGCAAGGCTACTGTGATAAAAGTTGCTAAATAGAACCAAATCGCCACGTACATATGACTTTCGCGACGCTTGATAATAGTCATAATCATATTGATACCAAATACGACCCAAATAACTGTAATCGCAATATCAATTGGCCATTCGAGTTCGGCGTATTCCTTCGCACTCGAAAGCCCCAAAGGTAAGGTCACAGCTGCAGCAACAATGATCGCCTGCCAACCCCAAAAGTGAATCCTACTTAATTTATCACAAAACATACGACGTCGACAAAGACGTTGTAGTGAATAATAGACACCCATAAAAATGCCGTTGCCCACAAAGGCAAAAATAACCGCATTCGTATGTAAAGGACGTATTCGTCCGAATGATAATTCCTTGGCAGAGTCACTTATTTGCGGATGAAAAAGTTCCGCCGCAATAATTACACCAACCAACATCCCAACAATTCCCCAGAGAACTGTTGCCCACGCAAAGTTACGAACGATTTTATCATCGTAACTTTCTGTCTTACTAATTTCACTCATTAAAGAGTCTCCTTTTTTTCTTTGATTTCGTCAAATAAAATTCTTTGTGCGGGAGTTTCCACATCATCAAACTGACCACTTCGCAGCGCCCAGTAGAAGGCCACTAAGCCAACAAAAGCTAGCAAGATCGCCAGCGGAACCATAAGATAAACAACACTCATTTTAATGTCCTTTTTTTAAATAAAGTTTGGCACCAAGATTTGTTCCTAGCGCACTGATAAATAGAATTGTAAGTGAGGATAAAGGCATCAATATCGCCGAGGTCAGTGGGCTTAAATATCCCGTAACTGCAAAGGCTAAACCCGTAAAATTATAAAGTAGAGAAAAAACAAAACTTACGCGAATTAAATTCATCACCCATTTCATATAAGCTTGGATTTTACCTAGATTTTGTAATTGATCACCATGCATAATCACATCGGATGCCGGCGTAAAACTTTGACTATTTTCTGCTATCGCCACACCCACGTCTGCTTCTCGCAGCGCCCCCGAGTCATTCAAGCCATCACCAAACATCACGAGTGATTTATGACTTTGTTTCATCTCGCGAATTTTCGCGAGTTTATCTTGAGGTTTTTGTTGAAAAAATATTTCGCTCCCTGCAGGCATTTCTTGCTCTAAATAAGCGCGATCGCGGTCGTGATCACCTGACAGGACACAGCATTTTTGCTTGAGTGAACGCAAGGCCTCTTGCCAGCCATCTCGCCAAGCACTACGGATATCAAAATAGGCTAAACTTTCTCCATTTTTAAGAAAAACTGTACTGTTGCCATCGGCTAAAATCTGATAGTCCTGCCCTGCTATCGTAGCTTCAATCCCTTTCCCAATTTGCTCTTGGAAATCTCCTATCTCAATTTCGGATTGATAACTTTTATACTCTTCTTGCAAGGCCATTGATTTAGGATGACCTGACTGAGAGCTGAGCAATAATAGCGCCTGCTTATCCAAGTCACTCATTTGATCTTTCGTCACCGTCACACTTAGGCGATCACTACGGCTAAGTGTCCCCGTTTTATCAAAAACGAAGCTATCTGCTTGTGCCATTTTTTCGATCACTTCGGCATTTTTAATAAAGAAGCCTTTCTTGCCTAACAAACGTAAACTAAAACCAAAGGCTAAGGGAACTGAAAGAGCTAAAGCGCAAGGACAAGCTACAATGAGCACTGCAACCAAAACTTCTAAACCTCGGTGAAGATCCACTGACACAGCCCAGTAAACCGCTGCAATTAAAGCGAGTATCGGTACCACAAAAGTGAATGCCACTCCTGCTTTTTGTGATATCTCGGCTTCACCTAATACTTTCTCACTTTGAAAAGTTTCATCATTCCATAAAGAGGCCAGATAAGAACTATCCACTGCTGACTTTACTTTGATTTCCAAAAGCCCATATTTTTGGCGCCCTCCCGCAAATGCATTCTCACCTGGACCTAGCTTTACAGGCTCGCTCTCACCTGTGACAAAGGAATAATCCATTCCCGCTTCACCTTTCACGACTTCGCCATCTACTGGTAGGAGTTCTCCTGAACGAATGAGTAAGATATCGCCCGCTTTGACTTCCTGTACCGGACGTAGTTTTGCTTCACCATTGCGCAATACGCGTACTGAAAGGGGGAAAAATGATTTAAAGTCACGCTCAAACGATAAATGCTTATAAGATACCTTTTGAAAAAAGCGGCCTAATAAAAGAAAGAAAACAAAGCCTCCCAATGAATCGGCATAACCTTCACCACTTTGACTTAAAACGTCAAAGACTGTCTGAAAAAATAAAACCCCAATGCCAACGGCTATAGGTAAATCTAAAGAGATTTTACGGGCCTTGATAAATCGCGGGATCGCTTTCCAAAAATCGCTAGAACAGTAAGTCACTAGCGGTAAACATAAAAATAAATTGAGATAGGCAAATAAACGTGCGAAAGCATCATCCAGTTCTAAGCCAAAGTAAGCCGGGAAACTCATCATCATTATATTCCCACAGCAAAATCCCGCCATCGCAATTTTTCCCAAGTCTTTGCGTACTTCACTTTTATCTTCTTGAATTTCGTTACCCTCTAAATTCAATTTGGGTTCATAGCCAAGTTTTTGTAATAAGCTCGCCACTTCACTTAGCTTGACTTGCCCGGGATCATAATTAATTAAAACGTCTTGCTTAGCGAAATTAACTCGGCTCGAACGAATGCCCGAATTAAGATGGCTAAGCTTCTCTAAAAGCCACACACAAGAAATACAGTGAATACTAGGTATACGAAAACGGATGCGTACACAATCGTCAGATTCGAACAAAGCTAAACTTCCCACAATATCATCGAGGTAATCAAACTCTCCATCTTCCGAAGGCTTGACTCCTGCTACACCTTCGGCCATCTCATAGAAATTATTGAGTCCGTTATTGGATAGAATTAAGTAGACATTTAAGCAACCATTACAGCAAAACAACTCACTCTCATGGCACCAAGTATCTTCATCTACTTGGTCACCGCAATGGCGACAAAATAAACTTTCTTCAATTCCTGATACCCACGTTTCTGCTGTTGTTTGCATTTGATCTTATACTTTTATTATTAATACTCACACAGGTAAAGAATATGGGATGCCAAAAGTCCAAAAATTAAAAACAAACTCATAGTAATGATTAGTTTATAACTATTTTATTGAAATTTAATGGTAATAAAGCGTCCGATTACGGACACCATCCGATTACTGCTCCAGTTTCGGATAAGACCTCATACTCATCAAGCTACTAATAGAAATATAAACACTTCATAATTAACAATTTAAATTATAATGTTTATTTTTTAGCACAGCAACTTCTATAATTTCCTCATCCAATAAAAAATTTAAAACTCAGGAGATTATCAATGAACAAGTTAACCAACACTCTAAGCTTTGCTTTTATAACAGCCGCGATGGCAGCAACTCTATCCGCTGATACACCCATTGCTCCAGTCAGTGATCCAGTCAACTTTGAATCACCCTACCATACGACTGAAATTAGAATGATTTATCTTCACCAAAACTTCCACGATAAAATCGACACTAGCTTAGGCAAACTCAAACTTGGTGGTGAAGCACAACTTTTTGCTATACAAGCACGCTATGCCATCAATGATCGCCTCTCCATTATTGCGACAAAAGATGGTTATGCAAAATACAATTTTGATAATACCCTTGAGGATCAGGAAGGCTTTGCCAATCTCGGGCTCGGTGTAAAATACACTGTTTACCATGATAAAGATTCCGATTTTATCGTCACCACTGGTTTCAGAGTGGAAATCCCTACGGGTGATGACGACATCTATCAAGGCAAAGGTGATGGCATTGCCAACCCCTTCGTTTCTATTGGTAAACAATGGAATAATTTCCACTTCATGGCTTACGAAGGTTTAAGACTTCCTTTCGATACCGATGCTAATTCTACCTTTAATGATATGAGTCTTCATATCGACTATAAAATAGGCAACTTCTACCCCTTAGTTGAAGCTCACTGGCGTCACGTGATTGCAGATGGTGATGGTGGCGATTTCAACGCCGAACTCGAAGGTGGAGGTGAGGTTCCACTTGATACGCTCAATTCAGGACTCAGTGGTGTTGATCTACTCAACCTTGGGACATCCGATACACAAGGAAACAACTACACCAACATGGCTTTCGGCTTCCGTTACAAATTCACAGAAGCCCTCACCATGGGTGCCGCTTGGGAAACTCGTATTGGCAAAACTGATGACAGCTTATTCGATGATCGTTATACCTTCGACTTCATTTATTCATTCTAAATAAAGGTACAGTAAATGATTCAGCAAGAGACCGCTACAAAATGCGATTATAACGCGCAAGAACTAGAACTTCTTAGTCAGCCCGTACCGCGTTACACTTCCTACCCTCCCGTGCCTGCGTGGAATAAAGAAGTGATTCAAACATGCGTCAGTGACTCTCTTGCTTATCTCTCTAAGAGTGGCGATTTTTCCGCTCTCTATATTCACATTCCTTTTTGCCAAAAACTCTGCTGGTACTGCGGTTGCAATACCCAAGTACAAAAAGATACTTCTGCGGCAGAACCTTACCTCAGTGCTTTAATCAAAGAGATGCAGATCATTGCTCGCAATGGGCATATCAATATCAATGAAATTCATTTTGGTGGTGGCACCCCCAATTTTCTTTCAGCACAGCAATTTCATCGGCTCTTTTGTGCCATTGAACAAAACTTTGGTCTCTCACGAAAATCCAAAATTTCTATCGAAGCCGATCCACGCACACTCACTGAATTACATCTCGAGACCTATGCACTTAATAACATAAAACGTTTGAGCTTAGGCGTTCAAGATTTTAATTTAGAAGTTCAAAAAGCGATTAATCGTATCCAGCCTTATGAAATGATCAAGACTCACACCGAATCAGCACGTCAGCGTGGATTTGATTCCATTAATTTTGACCTCATTGTTGGCTTGCCGAAGCAGACCGTGGAAAGCTTTGAAGAAACCCTTGAACTCGCACTCAGTTTAAAACCTGATCGTTTTGCGCTCTTTAATTTCGCCTACATGCCTGAACAACGCAAGCACATGAAACTCATCAAAGCTGAAGATCTTCCTTCTTCTGAAACTAAAATACAATGCACCCTCATGGCGAGAAATAAATTCATTGAAGCGGGTTATGTAGAAATTGGTCTCGATCATTTCGCCTTAGCGAATGATGAACTTGCGCTCGCCGCAAAAAAGAAAAAACTCTATCGCAACTTCATGGGCTTCACCGTCAACCAGAGCCCAAATGTCATTGGTATCGGCTCGAGCTCGATTAGTGAAACAAAAGATTATTTTTGGCAAAATGAACGTGAGCTCAATAGCTACCTCAAAAATATCCTAGAAGATCAACTGCCCTTGAGTGGTGGCCATCACAAAAGTGAGGAGGACCAACAACGAGCCTGGATCATTCAATCCCTCATGTGCAACTTACACATGGATACACGTGAATTTAAAGAAATATTCCACTGCGACCCAAAAATAATTTTTGCTGACTCCTATCGAAAACTAAAAACAGATATTCCTCATTATCTCTATACTGGCGGAGAAGGTGACGTCCTCCAAATCCATGCAGATTCCAAGTTATTTTCTCGCCTCATTGCTTCATGCTTTGATGCGAGAAGCACCAAAAGCAACCCCATGTCAACAAGCTTATAATTTTTTATCCACATAGAAAAAATGGTAGGGCGGCAAATTTATTTGCCGCCCTATTGTTTTTACACGATTACTTGGGTTCCGCCAAAACTAAGTCCATTTTTTTCATCCGCCCGCGCTGCAAGCGCCCTGGGACCGCGGGCGTCTCGCCCGCATACTCCCTCCCTGGGTACGCCAAGCACCTGCTTGGCTTCACCTCCAAAAATAAGTCCATTTTTTTCATCCGCCCGCGCTGCAAACGCCCTGGGACCGCGGGCGTCTCGCCCGCATACTCCCTCACCGGGTACGCCAAGCACCTGCTTGGCATCTCCTCCAAATCTGCATGATTTCTTTTTATCCGCCCGCGGAGGCTCTCCGCCCGCCGGAGGCATTTCTCGCTTTGAATATATAGGGACTCCGCCCCAAACTCCGTTCAAGGCTCCGGAGCACCCTTAAAAAAAGGCTATGTTCTAGTTTCGGGTGTTTTATTAGAAATCATCACTGTTATCTACTTTATTTAAGTATATAACGATTGGAGAAAGTAAATGACACAAGCGCAATTCAATGAAATTGTCGAGCAGGTCCAGGAATTGACTCACGACCAAAGACTTCAGCTACGTAAGGAAATTGAACACTGTTCAGATCTTAAGGAAGTGTGCGACTTACTGGAAAGCCGTATCGAGGATAAGCCTCAGTTCCCCCACTGCCAAAGTAATAATTTTATTAAACACGGCTTACGTAACAATTTAACGCGATACCGATGTAAAAGCTGCTCTAAAACGTTTAATGCTTTGCTACTCGCTGATATTCAGCATAGAGGATTTTCAGAACTACTTTTTTTTTCATTCTGTCCCAAGCTTCGCAAACGTACGCAGGCTCGCCAGTACTATAAAGCCAAATCGAGTTCGTCATCCTACGGACTGCTGTTTCGCCTTAGCTTGCTCCCCACCCCGCCTCACGACAACGCAGTTTGGTTCGACTACAACATAATCAGCCTTTGTTGATGAGGACTTTCACCTCACTGATTGTGTGCGCTCTCAGGCGCATGATCGCCAAGCACTTGCTTGGCTTTGCCTCAAGCTTATTTTTGCCCTTTTCATAGTTAGTTATCCTTCTATTTACATCCCGAGCTAAAGTTCTAGATGATTAGCGGTAGGTACAAAGTGCCGGCAGACAATAGCGTCCACCGCGAGATGGATGATACGGTTCGATCAAGTTCACTAGATGCACTCCGACATTCTATGCGGCGACCTCAATCTCTATTTGACATAATAACTGGCAGATCCTTTCCAAGTTGAATCCTATGGCGCTTATGAGAGTTTCTTGACGAACCCTCTTTAAGCCACAAACGGTAAATCGCTCAAGGTTGTGATAGTTCTTCAGCTTTGAAATACCTGCTTCGGAAATTGATCGGATATTTCTCGCAAGTTGGTAGTTTTCACTCTCATAAATATCTTCTCCTAAGAGCTTCTTTCCCTTTGAGCCACTAACACTGACTAATGTCGCCCCTTTTTCGATGGCATCATCTAAATTGGCGGCAGAGCTATATCCGTCATCCACACTGATCATCATTGCGGTCTCGCCCGTCATCTTTTTATTTTCATCAAGGCAATTACTGAAGGCCTTGCTGTCACTAGTATTTCCAGATTCTAGGGTGAATGATGTCAGAAAACCATTGGCACTAAAGGCGAAATTTGGTCGGTAGCCAAATACGGTTTCTCGACCACCCTTTTTAATAAATGCTGCATCATTATCACTCATGCTGTAAATTTTCCGTGCCGTCTTCGTATCGTAGTCCTTAGGAGCCATGTTGAAGCGATGTTCAACCATCAAAACTTTATCTATGAAGCGAGATAGACATTCGTCAATCATCAGAACTTTGGCACTTTCACAGTGTTGTTTAATTTGAGGAAGAGTCTTCTCCAGGCGAATAATAAATTTTCGGCACCTCGGTAAAAGTTCTTGCGTATAAAACTTTTGCCTCATTTTTCTTGCTCCTTTTTTTCCTTTAAGCATAGAGATCTCGAAATCCAGTTTACTCATATAATCACAGTAATTTTGCAGGCGTTTGAGAGGGATCTTTCTGCGCTCAACACAGGGAAGCTGATCATGAACGTCACTGATATTTTTCATCATTTTACAACTAAGGTTCTTTAGTAATTGACTATCGACAGGCCACGCTGAATCGGCCTTAATGGCTGTAGAATCAATAATCACTGCTGAAAAATCATCCAGGCCACACTCCTTAACGCAGTTCAAAATAGCTTGATGAAAAAGATTAAGGGTCTTCTCAGAAAGAGCAGAGACTTGTTCATGAATCGTATTGCGTGAAGGGAAGCTTCCTATGCCCAAGCGCCCAATAAACTGCTGCAAGGAACTATTCTCACATAGCATACTATAGCCTCGTTCACCGTAACAATTATCATAAAAGTGACGGGCTATGAACAACGCCACCACCAATTCAGCTGGGGGGTGTTTTTGGGTAGAGCTGTTTTTAAACTCGCGGTTTCTAGTGGCGGCTCTATCTTTACTCAACTGAAGTTGATCATCTTCAATTGCCTTTTTGATCTCTTGAAATTCAGGACGAAGTATGATTTGCCCCGCAATCTTCAATGGTCCGCATAAAATTCCTATAGTTTGCCGTAATTCCTCGATGAAATATTCGGGAAAAAGAGTATCGTACATTGAAAGTCCCACTTGCTGTTATTGTCGGTGTAAGCTACTACAATATAGGCGATTAAGTGGGATTTTTTATTGGAAATTATAACTTTAAGCTATTTTTTAATAGCACTTGAGAATGATCTGTCGGAGTGCATCTCACTAGGGCCCAAACTTGGGTCCGTCATATGTCGGACTCACAAACGAGCTCTCAATTAATATTCATCACTGATGTGTGGCTTACACCACACTCTATTTTATGTCGGGTTAGAGCCCTAGATGATTATGAATCGTAATTAAATCCAAGGTATGACTAGATTCGACAGGCTATTTCATTACGTAATTTCATTACTTTTGTAAATAAAGCCTGTACTAGAAATAATGACTTAATGATCTTTTTTGAAATGTGGGTTGTGGTGCATTTTACTGATTTCCTTGGCAGGTTTTTGCGGGATGTGCAAAGCCATTTTTTTCCGGAGAGCTAAGCTCTCTGGATTGAGGGCGATATTTTTTAATTCCGCAGGATCTTTCTCAAGGTCGTAAAGTTCTTCACTGCCATCGTGATAAAGGTAATAACGCCAGCGACCTGAACTTACGGCAAAATCTTTGGGACTGAGACAAGTCAGCACTGCCCGCTCCTCTTTTTTTGCGTTTTCCGCAAATAGATTTCGGAAACTTTGCCCTTCATTTGTAGGGTTCTCAGGCAAGCCACAGTAATCCAGAAGTGTGGGATAGAGGTCAATCAACCCCACATCAACTTTGTTCTTAGCCTGGATCTTGACCCCTGGCCCTGCAAAGACTAAGGGAACTCGGGACGAACGTTCCCATAAGCTCATTTTAGCAAAGCGATTTTTCTCTCCTAGGTGATAACCGTGATCACTGGCCACAATTACTAAAGTATTATCTTTATGGGGGCTATTTTCTAGGGCTTCAAGAACCTGCCCTAGACAATCATCGACGAAAGATGAACAGGCAAGGTACGATTGCAGTAAAGGTCTTAACTGCTTATTTTTTTTGGCCCATTCATAAGTTGGGTACGCTGGAACAGCGTGTACTTTTTGTGCGGCCTGAGGAATGTCCTCAGCATCATTTTTATTGAATTTTGGAACGATAATTTTGTCTAAATCAAAACGATCAAACCATTTTTTTGACACATGCCAAGGCACATGAGGCTTCACAAATCCCACTGCCATAAAAAAGGGCTTATCATAGTCTTTCTCTAAACGTTCAATCGCCCAACGTGCAGTGTGTAAATCAGGCTGATCCTCATCAGTCAAATAAGGCCCCCAATCCGTTAGCGTGCCCTTGCCTTTCTTTCCTGCTTTGGGCCAAACCATGCGCAGCTTTGGTGCAGGTCCAAAGCAAGTTGAACCATTGCCTGGCATGCCTCCGTATTCATCAAAGGCTCCAGCTGCCGCACCACGATGAAATACCTTGCCTTTACCCATGGTAATGTAGCCATGATCCGCAAAGTACTCGGGTAGAAAGCGTAAATCTAAGCGCTTAATTCCTGTCTTGATATCATCATCTTGAATATGCCCGTATATGCCCGTATATGCCCGTGCTACTTGGATAGAGTCCCGTCATCATTGAGGCTCTAGAAGGACCACAAAGAGGCGCTTGGCACCAGGCATTACTAAAACTCATTCCTCGAGCCTTGAGTTGATCAAAATTAGGCATGACTTTTGCGCTTTCCGCATAATAACGCCCGACGTCTTGCGTTAGGTCATCAATCAAGATAAGTAAGACATTGGGCTTATTGGCATAGAGGGACGAAGTCAACGCAGAGATAATTAAGAATAAACGGTACAAAAATTCACTCCTTTAAACTAAAAATTTTAAAACTTTCAATACTCATGTGGTTGTTCACAGTACGAAAAGCAAACCATCCTTCCTCATGTGCTTTGGGATCCGTATAATCATAAATCACTTGATTATCGATACTATACACAGTTCTATTTCCACGACAAACGATGGATATATCATACAATTTATTGGGGATAATCAAAGGCTTTTTAAGGTCGTGCTCTGCTAAGAGGGGGCGATTCACTTGTCCATTATAGCGACGAAAACGCGTCTTGGTATTATTGTGACCACCAAAACCTACATAATAGGTTTTGAATTTATGATAATCGGGAAAAGCCCCCGTTCTCTCATTGGAGAACTTAAAGATATCCTGAGGTGAACGCGGATCAGATATTTTCCAAAACACATTACAATCCGATACACGGTCGCGATCTCCGCCAACTTTAATCATGCGTACTTTATATTCAATTCTAATATCACCCGTCAGTTTTTTCTTGAAAAACATAGTCATTCCAGAGGCATCAATAATATCAAACTTGCCCTGCTTAATTGTTACTTTCCCACGTGGCATTTGCTCAATATGCCAAGCCGATAAATCTTTGAATTGTTCTTCATAAATCAAATCATCTGCACTCAGGGCAAAGTTGAACAAGCACACTAATAATAGTGAGTATTTCATATTACTTAAGCCTCTCAAGACTTAGCTTTACTGGCTCACCATGCTGACATTGGACCTTTAAATGATTACCATTAATCAAGTGAACTGACTTCGATTTTGTGAGCAGTTTGAATTCACCTTTTAAAAGGATTTCGACTTGCGAGCTTTTACTCTCATTTTTTGCCCATTGTCGTGAGTAAATACTCACTTCTTTTTGTATTCCCTGCTGATCATACTGATTCTCTTCACGCCCTTGATAAAGCCGTAAGTCGGGATCACAAATTGCCAAATTTAATACTTTCCCTTGTTGCTGACTCATCAGTATACAAGCTTGATTTACTTGAGAAAATAGTTTGGAATTCACACTGGAAGATTTTTTTGAAATGGCGAATGCTTCCTTATTCCCATAAGATATCCCATGAACTTCATTATCTTTTTGTAAGAGTTCATAAGTGAATGAATTATTGCTACTTTTTATTCTAAAGGCATACTCATAGCCCGCATCAATAGGCGCCTTACCATGATCAAGCCAGACTTTGGTATACAAAGAATTTTCTAGTTCATCATTCTTTTGATTAGGGCTTATTTGTACTCCTGAAGAAAATTTGAATGACCCTTCTTTTATCTTCCAAGTATTGCCCTTCATATCTGTAAATGATTTTGACTTGAACTCTTCTTTTACTTCTCCAGGAATTTGAAACAAAGTGGTGACAGTATTGTTTTTCTTGTCTGTGGAATTAATCGCACTACCTAAGCAAACCACCATATCATCGAACATAAAGTAGGATTTAAATGCTCTCAAGTCTCCACCGTATTTAGGATGTGAGTGTAAAAGCATAGAGAACATACCTTGCCTATTAAGGTTTAAGCTTCCCGAGAAAGTTTGGTCACTAATGAGCAACTCTTCATTGCCACTGAATTCGTCTACTTGTACAACATTGGCCTTCAGTTCTTCAAATGGTAATACCATAGATGTTGTCCCAGGGAGATAGTTCCAGTCAAAGCCCTTCATGTCTAAATCTTCAGATGGCTGCATCAGCTGATAATGACCATTGGATAAATAACGCCCATAATGATTGGCCCCATTATAGATTTCAGCGCCCCAGAGATAACGACTAAAGCCTTTTACAGTAAAGAGCCAATCATCGCGACGATGAATACCCAAGCTAGCATAATTCATAGACCAACTGCCCTGTGGGGATGATTCAACTTTAAAACCAGCTTTGATCAATTCATTAAAGGGACGGGAGTACTTACGATCATTTTGCACCAAGCGCAAATAAGTGGCTGCCATCTGAGGATCAATTTTAGATTTGCCATCGGGGCTCCCTGATTTTGCCATCCAATAATAAGTTCCAGGATCTAAAGCTCCTTTAGCGTTTGGATGCCTTCCTGAAATAGATAAAGGCCATTTGCGAAGATTGCAGTAATTGCGCATCATATAGAGGGCTTTATTAACTTGTTGATGGTTTTCCTCCGCAAGTTTAAAGCTACCCCCACTTAAAAGATAAATAACGGGACTAATACCACGCAGTGCATCTCTGCCATAGGCGGGATAATGATTGCGATGATGATAAAGAGAACCATCAGCTTTCAAGGGTGCTTTCAGTCCCGGAGCGGTTTTTAAGCCACGATTGAGCCATACTTGAAAAGACTTAAGGCAATAGGCCTGATCGGCAGTAGTCTCTGCCATTAAGGCTGTGGCAAGCATACCCATTGAAGTTGTATTCAGAATATCAATATTGGCATAAGATGCTGTTTCAAAGTCTTCATAGACTTTACCAAAACCACAGAACCAATACATATCATCAAAAGCTTGCTGCAGTAAACCGGCTTTGCGCAGAGGCTCTTTCATCAACAGCATTGCTGGGTAATAATCTCGGAAGGGATAACCGAGGTGATGAAGGGTTCCTAGACCACTTCCCGCTGCCCACGCATACTTGTGCATATTCTGATATAAAGCCAGAAAAACTTGCTCAAGCCCAAGCTTATGCACAGTTCCTGCAACTTGGTAAGCACGGGCAATCTGAAGCATAAATGCGGTATAATCTTTTGCACTCAGCTGACCTTCCAATAGTTTCTTTTTTACGGTGGATCCATAAATAGCTCCGTGATAAGTCAGCAAGACGGCTTTGCCCTTTTCCAGGATCATTTTCTTATTCTTAGTACTAATATCATCGACAAGCTTCTGAGTCACTTTTATCTTTTTATCATTGAGTTCTAAAAAACGTTGATGTACCAATTTTATTTCTTCATAACTTTGTGGGGATATTGAAAAACTCGTTTTTTTCTGATTGGAAAAATAATTCAATGCCATCCAATGCTTATTGGCATTAACTACCACCTTTGGATTCACAAAAGGTACTTGGCGATCAGGCATTTGATGACGGGGGTCCACCTGGCTAGAAGGGATAAAATGGTCAATAAATAAAGTTCCCGAATGGCTACTTTGCGGCGCTCGCAAAAGAATTTGATTCATACCCTTTATTGCCTTCCCCTGCATATCTCTTTCATACGATACCCAACAAGTACGCCAACCAGTAAAATTGAGTTGATATTCAAAATAGCAGTGTTCATGATCATCCTTTAGAAAGCTTATTTTAAAGGAGTCTTTTATGGCTTTAGGATTATATATCCAAAATGAAAATGTCGATAAAGCTTTGTCCTCTGTATTTTCACTTTGGGGTAAAAATTTTATGGGGCCTGTCCAAGATAATTGATCGCCTCGCTGCCATTGCCACTTCAGTGACGCTGCTTCATGAAAGGACTCTTCTACGCTAATGACTGCCGCTCCACGCCATGCTGAAAGTTCATCAGCATTTTCAAATGAAAGTGGTTCTACGCTATAGGCCAGTAAGCTGAATGTGCTCATAAGACTCAAAAAGATTTTTCTCAAAATAATTCCCTTGTTTGTAATCAGTAAATATTATACTGAATCAATGACTAATTAACTAGCTTAGTATCCTCGTATTCAGTAAACTTCTTTATCGAAAGAATAAAATATGCCAACGTTGGCAAAACTTAACTCATAAATATAAACAATGCAAATCCAAGTGCGCTTTTTTTATTTAGGTGGAGGCTCTTTCGACTAAATCAGCATCAACAAATTTTGTGTAAGAAACTGAATTAGAACTTTTTATGAGATCACATAATAACTTACCACTTATTTCGCCTACTCGCTCAACTGGCTGTGATATTGTTGTCAAAGGCGGTTGTGTAAAGGCGGTGATGGGCTGATTATCAAAACCAATAATAGCTAAGTCCTCTGGCACTTTAATCCCATTTTGCTGACAGTACTGCAAAGCTGAGACGGCCATCATATCTGTGAAAAACTGAATCGCTTGAGGGCGCTTTGCGAACTTCGCAAAATGCTCCATTGCCAATTTACCAGATTCGACTCTAGCCTCATCGCCTACAGCTAATGGTGCTAAGAAAATATTTTCCTTTAAAGAATGAGTTTTTACTGCTTTTTTATAACCCTCGATACGCTCATCGTTACCAAAAGCCCCTTCAATTCCCGCATAAGCAATATCTTTATAGCCTTTCTGCTGCAAGTAAGTAATTGAATCATAAATGGCTTTTGAACGATCTAAAATGACTTGGCTCATGCCCTCAAAATCCAAGTCAATTCCAAGGCAAGGAATATCTTGTTGATCAAAAATTTTCCAGAGGCCTTTAATCAAGTCATATTGTTCTTGATTATCATAATCCGCCATCAAAACCGCTCCAGCGGGACGACTAAGGGAGAGACGCTTCAATAAATCTTCGCAACAATTCTCGTCTTCTACGATAAAAATTGAGAGCAAGAGCTCTTTTTCTCGTAGGACTTTCTCCATCGCAGCAAATTTACGGAGGTGCATTTCGTGTAAGTTATTAATCACCGCAATGACTTCATAACCACCACCACTCTTGAGTGCACGCGCGGCCAAATTGGGAATGTAATTGAGTTCTTTCGCTGCGGCTAAAACTATTTTTTTAGTCGCTTCTTTAATTTTCTCATCACCCTTTAGGGCACGATTCACGGTGCGGATCGAAACGCCCGTTTTTTCTGCAATATCTTTTAATGATGCCATAATGCCTCTGAAGCTTATATTTCCTTCAAAATAAACTCAGAAAATACTAATTTCCAGCTTCCATTAAACTAAATCACGACGAAATGCCAACGAGAGCACGAAATGATTTATGATCATAAGTCATTGCCTATATTTTTTCTAAGATAGAATATCCGCAAGGGTCAAGGGCCCGACAGAAATTAGCATGCACCGCAGGTGCATGAATAAAAACGTAAATACATGCCAAGGACCAGCGGTCTGAGCAAATAAGCACCGGACTTATATCATCCGCATTGGAATGCGGTGCTCCCAGCATGACCCATATTAAATGCCGATTGAGAAATGATATTAAGTCCAATTCCGCATTGGAATGCGGTGCTCCCAGCTGTGTCTACATTATATGCTTTGGCTTAGTGCCAAGGCATATATTTTTTTTAGCTCAGGATATCTTTGATGACTTTCGCTTTATGAACACCCGTTAAACGAATATCGAGGCCTTGGAATTTGACACTGAGTCGCTCGTGATCAATACCCAATTGATGCAGCATAGTCGCATGAAAATCTCGAACGTGAACGGGGTTTTCGACTGGTGCATAACCAAACTCATCACTTTTCCCGTAAGTCATGCCACCCTTGATACCACCACCAAACAGTGCCATTGAGAAGCAATCCTTATGATGATCTCGTCCATTGCCACCTTGTGACATTGGAGTACGACCAAACTCACCAGAAAAAACAATCAACGTTTCGTCCAGCATACCACGCTGTTTAAGGTCTTGAATCAGTGCGGCGGCACCCTGATCAGTTAAGCCACTCGCAGTTTTAAATCCATTCTCCAAATTACCATGATGATCCCAGCCCCGATGATAGAGCTGAATAAAACGAACTCCACTTTCGGCCATTCTTCTCGCTAAAAGACAATTAGAGGCAAATGAGCCATCACCAGGTTTACAGCCATACATATCGATGACGTGTTTGGGTTCATTGGACATATCCGTCAAAGTTGGTACCGAGGCCTGCATTCGTAAAGCTAAATCATACTGAGACATGCGAGTGTTAATCTCGGGATCTGCATACTTATTTTTCAATAATTT
This sequence comes from Lentisphaera profundi, assembly GCF_028728065.1. Taxonomy (GTDB): domain Bacteria; phylum Verrucomicrobiota; class Lentisphaeria; order Lentisphaerales; family Lentisphaeraceae; genus Lentisphaera; species Lentisphaera profundi. The sequence continues at coordinate 2,095,251 of NZ_CP117811.1, forward strand.
ATTCATTCTATTAAGGCGGTTAATTAAACTGCCTTGTTGCTTAGTCGAAATACCATCTGGGTTAGTGATGTAATGAACGGCATCACCACTGGCGTTGAATTGAACCCCTTGATAACGACCAGGTAAAAATCCATTATTCCACTGACGAGATGATATGGGTTGAGCTTGCCCTCCCCCTGCAGAAGTTAGAACAACAAAACCAGGAAGATCTTTGTTAGGACTTCCCAAAGCGTAAGTCACCCAAGCCCCCATACTGGGATAACCATTGAGAATACTACCAGTATTCATCACCGTGTGTGCAGGATCGTGATTAATTTGATCGGTGTGCATTGAGCGAATAATACACATGTCATCCGCGAGCTTGCCTAAGTGAGGAAAACGATCCGATATTTCCAAGCCTGACTGACCGTATTTATTAAATTCAAAGCGAGGCGCAAAACACTTGAGTTTTTGGCCTTGAAGCTGCGCGAGTTGCTTGCCCTTGGTAAGTGATTCGGGCATAAATTGCCCATCCATTTTTTTCAGTAGTGGTTTATTATCAAAGCTCTCGAATTGAGATAATCCCCCTGCCATATAAAGGTGAATCACACGTTTAATTTTGGGCTGATGATTAGGAAAATTGGCGATCCCTGGATCGAGGGCATGTAATTGATTGGAGCCTAGCATGCCAGCACTAGCAAGAGAGGTGAATTTTAAAAAGTTTCTTCTATTCATAATTATACCTTGCTTTAGTAAACACTAAGTGTTTCGTGGAGATTAAAAATCAGTCTTGCTACGGAGCCATAGGCGGCTAAATCAATTTTATTATATTTGTCTGCGTCTTTTATTTTTAGGCTGAGTAAAAATTTATCCGCATCTTGGGGTGAGGACATAAAATAGGCTTGTTGATCCTGATAAAATGCTGTCAACTCTTGGAGTTCATCACGGCCAATAGGACGTGTAAGGGCGTGCTGTAACATCCATTCAATGACATTGCTTTCAGGACTCGCTATTGCCTGCTTTGCAAATGCACCCGCGGCTTCCAAGAAACTCGGATCATTGAGCAAAGCGAGTGATTGCAAAGGTGTATTGGATGCCGATCGACGGGCATTGCAGGTATCGGCAGAAGGAGTATCAAACGCTTTTAACATAGGGTGTAAAAAGGTTCTCTGACGATGGATGTAGAGTCCTTTACGGTACTGATTCTGATCCTTGTCTACCTGATAGGTTCGTCTAGGAAAATTGAGCTGAGCATAATAGCCTGCGGGTTGATAGGGTTTAATACTTTTGCCCCCCACAGTTTTATTCAACAAGCCACTCATTTGCAAAATATTATCGCGAATAAATTCGGCTTCTAAACGCCGTGCATTTTGTCTTGCTAGCTTAATATTAAAGGGATCAGAGTTCACCAAAGTGGCATCGCGTTCAGTACTCTGACGATAGGCCTTGGACATAAGGATGCGTTTGACGGCATTTTTTACATTCCAATTGTCCTTCCTAAAACTCCAAGCGAGGTAATCCAAGAGCTCAGGATTATCGGGTGTTTCGCCCTGTGAACCGAGGTCTTCCACCACTTGCGATAAGCCTCGACCAAAATACAAATACCACAGGCGGTTCACAAAGACTCGTGCAGTCAGCGGATTTTGTTCCGAGACTAACCAATTCGCTAAATCGAGTCTATTGGCTCTACCTTCTTTTTCAATTTTCCCTAAGAAAGCAGGAATGGCGGGCTCGACGATTTCGCCACTCTCATCTTGCCAATTACCACGAGCTAAAACACGTGTTATCATCGGCTTGACTGCTTCGGTGATTTGGCAATCAGCCCTACCGTAATCCAGGGATTCAGCTTGAGCTTCAAGTTTGTCCAAGTGCTTATGAAGCGGTGAAAATTCTGCTAATAATCGAGTGAAGGCTTCTAAGTTTTTCAGTCTTGCAATTGCATAATCTTGAGGCTTGATATCTTTTGAACTTAATTCTAGGTCAAAGCGACCCGCCATGTGTGCTGAATGTATACTTTGGAATTTTAAAGTGACTTCTATCTGACCCTTAATCATTCGTTCTAGCTTGAGCACCGCATGTCTATTCTCGCCAAGTTTTGTCTGGCCAGATATCGCCCAGCCTCTATTAGCTTTCTTACTAGCTGTAATAAGATTTTTCACTGGGAAGCCGCCTTGAGAAAAATCTGCGGCTGCAGCAGTAATTTTAACCGGTATTTTTTCACCTCCCTTATTAATCTCATTAATTTCGATGACCGACAGAACGACATTACCATTGCCAATCCCAAGCTTATTGCGATAAGTCGGATCCACCAAGAAAGCGAGCATCAGCTTATCGGCGGGTGTGCTCTGATTGAGGCTGATGATATAATTATCTTTATCACTTCTATTCTTCTTCCTCAAAAATGAGCCATCACTTAATTTTTTAAAGTTGGCACCATGGGTACTTTTTACAGTCGTGATTTTGGTCTCAGCATTTTTTTTGGAATCGATTTTCCATTGTTTGTATCTAGCTTGAATACTCTTAGAATCACTCAAGTCTTTAATCTCTTTATCCACTATCTCGAGTTCTTTTTTCACTGGTGCAAACTTGATCATCTTTTGCTGATCAATAACTTGCATGATGGGGGATAAACATAACCCTTTTTATCTTTACCTTGATAAACACCTTGTTGTTTTATATCCGCAAAAAACGCTGAAAAGGCATAGTAGTCCTTAGCCGTAAAGGGATCAAACTTATGATCGTGACATTCCGCACAACCTAGAGTAGAGCCCATCCATGCCGTTGTAGTTGTACGAACTCGGTCACCCGAGTACTTGGCGAGATATTCTTTGGCTTGCGCTCCGCCCTCACTGGTCATCATATTTAAACGATTATAGGCCGAGGCAATCAATTGTTCCTCACTAGGTTTTTCTTGCAAGAGGTCGCCAGCTAATTGCTCCCGCGTAAAATCATCAAAACCCTTATTCGAATTAAAGGCATTGATCACATAGTCTCGGTAGGGATAAACACGTTGATTTTGATCACCGTGGTAACCCACGGTATCGGCGTAGCGCACTATATCTAACCAATGCACCGCCATTTTTTCACCATAGGCCTGATCCTTTAAAAAGCTATCAATCAAAGTCTCCCAGGCATTTGAGCTCTTGTCAGCTAGAAATTGATCGACTTCTTTTTGAGTGGGCGCTAGGCCCCGCAAATCAAAACTTAAGCGGCGAATCAAAGTTATTTTATCCGCAGCTTTATTTAAACTTAGGTCTAAAGGACTTAATTTAGCTTCAATGAGCGTGTCGACTGAATCCTTTTTATTTGGTAGCGCAATAGACTCATAAGACCAATGATCCTCATACTCGGCACCTTCTTTTATCCATTGCTTAATTGTCGCTTTTTCTTTTTTGCTGAGGCTTTTATGCGAATCAAGTGGTGGCATGATGTCATCTTCATCATCCGTAATCAACCTTTCCCATAAGAGACTGTCTTCGGGATTCCCTGGAATAATAACCGCATCCAAAATCCTCTTTTTACCACTCTTACTTGTGTAGTGACGTTCCTTCGCCGCTAAATCAAAAGTGTGTAATTGCAGTTTCCCTTTAATATCATGGGCATCTGGACCATGACAGGCAAAACATTTGTCTGATAAAATGGGACGAATATCTTTGTTAAAGCTTATGTCTTCTGCACTAGAAATAAAGCCAAAACAGAGAAGTGAAGTATATAAAATTTGCTTCATAGGATCTCCTTGTTATAAATCGTGTTATTATAACTTTCCCTATTATACCTCTTTGTTACAGCTTTGTTTCAAGAAAGTTCGATTTTTTAAAGGATTAAGCCCATAAATGCCAAACGCTCTCATTTAAATGAGAAGATCTCATGTAAGAAAGTAATTAAGTTTCAGTATTAAATTCGTCCCATGTCGACTGCTCCTTAAAGAATGATCTGCTTGGCCCTGTTTAATATGCTGTGATGCATAAAAACATCTTTCTGATCAACTCGAGGATATGGAGAAAATTCATGAGCCTCAACGTGAAATTAGCCTACTATTTTTTAATCAGCGATTAATTCCACATACTTAAAAATTATTTATACTAGAAAAAATGAATCGCTCTAGCTTTTTTTTTGTTTATTTATTATAACAGTAGGTAAATAAATTTAATCTATATAATTTCGAGTCACAATAATGAAAATGCGTAAGCATAAAAGAAAGCTTCACTTCTCCCTTGTAGAATTATTTACGGTCTTACTGATCAATCTTATTATTGCGGCTTTAATTTTCCCAACTTTTTTTGGAGAAGTAAAATCCAATAATACTTTAGCTGCTAATGATCTTCAGCAAAATGAAGCCCTCAAAGAAGATCTCATGCAAATTGAAAAGGCCTTAGATGAAATAAACCAAGATGAATCTAAAGGTCTATATAGTTTAGCAAAAGTCAGTTTTAAAATAGATCAGCCAGTACTTCAAAGATCTGCAGTGGAAACGGTATTGCTAGGCCTCATGAAAAACAAACACCCTCAGACCAGTGCTTATCGCCAAGCCGTAAAAAAGCGCTTAGGTGAAAGATTTATTGCGTTCACCAGTGGCAGTGATTTCGTGATAACATGTCTAAGTTGCCAAGGAGAAGGTCATACTAAAATTGATTGTAAGTCATGTGTCGGTGGAGAATGTAAAAACAATTCTTGCTCAGCTGGTTCTATTATCTACAAAGGACTTAATGGCAAAAAAGTAAAAAAAACTTGTCCCACCTGTAAGGGGAAAGGTGCATGTACCAAATGCACAAGCGGTGGCAATATTTTACTACGTTGCCGACAATGCTCTGGCAAAGGAAAAATCATTACTTATAAAAATGTCCCAAAACTATATAACAATGCTCTTAGCCAGCTTCGCAAACTTACTAAAGATATCAACAATGATCTGAAAAGTGGCAACGCGATACTTTCTAAGTCACAACAAACTGAAATCAATCCTCCTCAAGTAAGTCCCTATAAGCAAAGACAAGTGCCACGAAAAACACATAAACCCGTAGCAATTGCTAGCCAAGTAAAGCCACAGAAAACTCCGCCGCACCTTAAACTCGTTCTAGAAGAATTTTATGATCATTTAAAAGCTAAACAACGTCAAAGTGGTATAACTTTGGCTTCGCGATTATTTGCTTTGGATCAAGATAGTAATGGCAACTACACAACAACTCTTTACCTCACTGCGAGTGATGACTTCATTAAAAATGAGCGCCGAGAAGATTTTTTAATTGGCTTATATGAATTTTGGAAATTGCGCTGTGGCTCAAACCGCGTCCTTCGATCTGGTGGCGCCTGCATTATCCTCTTGGATAAAAATGAGAGCGTCATTGCTGTAGCCTATAGTGCCGAAGATATAAAATTTTAATTTTACCCTAAAATCTTGGCCCATAAGGATTCTTGGTTCTTTTTGGGTTTGAATGAAGCTCTTCGGGGCAAGCCATCTCGCCTAGGCGAGCCTTCGCGTTGCCAAGCGAGCTATCTTAAACGGATTCGTAAATACCTATCGCCCCAAGGGAGGAGAATTAGACCCTACTAAGATTAAGTTGCTAACTAGATATATTCATGAGTCAAGGGCACTCCAAGGTAGCCAAGGAAGACCTTCGCGCAGTGCGATTCTTTGCGTCTGTGTAGCATTGCTGCGATAACCATAGACACGAATCCCAAAAATGTGCACCATCAGACAGGCCGCACGAGTCTGACTTACTTCGGCATCGTATTCTTTTTCCAAATATTGGCATAGAAGAGCTTCCCCCTCGATAAGCATTTCAACGGCGAGTTTATACAGTGTATTGCCCGTTGCAGCCAACTCAAGTTGAGTTTTGATAACAAAACAACTGCAGTAATCGGAACTCTCAGAGTCTGAAATAAATAACTCAAAAAGATTACAGATTCCTTCACCCACACTTGCTGCCTCATCTAAAACCGTCGCCATTCGTTTCTGGTGAATTTTCGCGTAATGCTTAAGCGCCTCGCAAAACAAACCTTGCTTACTACCAAATTCATTATAGAGACTGCCTGGTTTCAAGCCGGTAGACTCCTTGAGTTGTTGCATGGAAGTGGCATAAAATCCATGTTCCCAAAATAAAGCGACCGCCCGATCAAGGACTTCATCGCGATCAAATTGTTTTTTTGCCATCGTGTTTCCTCAGGATAATTTTTTCTTTATAGCTCACTATACATCATTTTGAACGATTATTCAAAAAGGAATTTGACATAAGCTTTCTATGGACTAAGTTTTATAATCTTGAACGATCGTTCAAAATATAATAATAGATAAAAAGGAAATGAATTATGAGCATCTCAATCAAAGACAAAGTCGCATTAGTCACCGGAGCCAACCGTGGCATTGGCAAAGCCATCGTAGAATCATTTCTAAATCATGGTGCCAAAAAGGTTTACCTTGCAGTACGTAATCCAGAATCGACTCAAGCGCTTGAAGCACAGTACGGTGATAGAGTTGTAACTATTCAAGCAGACGTATCGGCTTCGGACTCCATTAAACGCCTTGCCGACCAGACCAGTGATGTGGAGATTGTTGTCAATAATGCAGGTATACTTTGTTTAGCGTCACCACTGGATGAAAATGTGGAAGAAGCCTTTTCCAAAGAAGTGAATGTAAATGTTTTTGGTCTGCTTCGCATCGCACAATCTTTTGCTGAGATACTGGAGCGCAATAAGGGGGCCTTGGTTCAGCTCAACTCTATAGTGTCCATGAAAAACTTCGTCGGAGTATCTTCATACTCGGCATCCAAAGCAGCTTCTTATTCATTCACTCAAGGACTCAGGGAAGAGTTGGGCGAGAAAGGAGTAGCAGTCCTGAGTGTACACCCAGGTCCCATAGCCACTGATATGGGCACAGAGTCTGGCATTGAAAATGGAGCTGCTGCCTCAATCGTATCGGAAGGTATAGTCAAGGCACTAGCAGCGGGTGAATTCCATCTATTCCCAGATAAAATGGCACAACAGATGGGTTCCGCTTATCAGAGCTTTGCGGAGAATGTTATCCTAGCCGATTTCTCCGTATAATTCGGTTTTTAGATAATAATCACCATTTATAATGGTGCTTATTTAAGTCCTAAATCGTACAAGTCCCATAGCTTTTAAGCTATTGGGACTTTGTTGTTGCTGCTATTCAAGGATGCCAAACACCTTTAAAAATTCCAAGCTTAGTCACTGCGCTATCCCGCGGGGGTACTTGCTTCGTGAAAAAGGCTTATAAAACCTTACACGATTACCCCGAATTGAGGGCATGATGCGACCCGTACGAGAGGGAAACTGTCCCTTCCCAAGTAAGAAAATGCCTTTCCTTGACCAGGCGATTAGGGGCTTTGCCCCGCTTTATGGGTAATCGTGAAACCTTACCCCCCCTCTTTCATCAATCCCTCCTCCCTTAGCTTATCTAAGTACTCCTGTGACATTCTGTCCTTTACAGAAAGGGAGCTTGATGAGGCTTCTTTATGGTGAAAGCATAGGACGACTCGCCATTCTTAGTATAGTAGTTGAGGCGCTCATTGGCCTCCGCTAAGCTAGGTCTATGGCCTTTGGGAACCCACCACATGATAAAACTTGGCGTTGAGATCGTTTCAAACCACTCGCGCCTTCTCTTGAGGAAAACGAGGTGCTCCGTTTTGAAAAGGAAATTCTTTAGATCTTCTAGAGATTTCCAAACTGAGAGATTCGGCAAGATCGAGGCATCGCCAAAGTAGCTGGTGGTTTCCTTGTTACTTTCATAATTCTTTTGAAAGCGCCAAACAAATCCTTCACTTGATTCGGCTAAGGCATTGATATGAGCGAGATTATCCACGAAATCTTTCATGAGGGGATCATCTAGCGCGGCTTTGGGTTTGGCGATATTAATTTGTGCGAGTTGCATACTATTCCTTTTAATTTAGAGTCCCATACCGTGATTATTTTCTATTATAGGGCCACTTTTCTTCAAGTAAATATTATTCTTTTAAAAAAAATTTAATACGATTATAAACCCGCTAGCGGGTTTGATGAGTAGTTTGCACACGAAGGGATTCCATCCCCTCGAACTCCCTAGTAAGTAATTGCCATTCCTTAAGCAGGCAATATGAGTGCATCGCACTGCCCCCTCACAGCGAAGCTTACTAATCGTGTGTTTTAATATAAAGACGTAAGCATTTCTGGATCGTATTCGACGAGCTTTTTTTGTTCTTGAATTTTGGTCACGTAGTCATGATTAGCTATGAATGGCCGCCCGATTGCGACAAGATCAGCATACTTATTTTCGATCGCGTGAACCGCATCATCCGCAGAATAGCCTCCTGAGGCAATAACCGTTCCTAGGTAGTTTTTTCGGATATACTGCGTGACGGTCCCACCGAGAAACTCGTTGTGAGAATCGTTAAACATACCCGTATGAATGTAAGCCAAGTTGTATTGATTGAGGCGGGAAAGCAATACATCGTACAGCTCTTTATCACGGTCATCGTGTTTCATATTTGCATAGGCTTGGGGTGAGAGACGTAGGCCGATGGCTAAGTCTGGAGTAGCCGCTTTGACTTGAGTCAAAATCTCTAAAAGGAAGCGCATCATATTTTCTATACTTCCACCATATGAGTCTGTACGGTGATTGCTATCCCTGTGTAGAAATTGATCGATTAGGTAACCGTTGGCTCCGTGGATCTCGATACCGTCGAAACCCGCTCGTTGAGCATTCTTAGCCGCGGTCACAAAATTTGATTTAATCCTTTCAATATCTTCAAGGTTCATGGCACGAGGTGTTTCATACTCGAGATCATCTGTTCTTGGAACACGACCTTCGAGTCGTATTGCAGAAGGTGCCATGGGCACTTGACCCTGATGATAAATGGAATGAGAAACCCGACCCGTATGCCAGATTTGTGCAAAGATTTTCCCTTTGTTCTGATGGATAGCTTGAGTGACTTTTTTCCAGCCAGCTACTTGTGCTTCAGTATAAAGACCGGGTGCATTTGGGTAACCTTGGCCATCTTGTGATACGAGAGTCGCTTCTGAAATAATCAGACCCGCATCGGCACGACGAGCGTAATAATCGGCCATTGCCTGAGTTGGTACAAGCTCATCTGTGGCCATGCAACGGGTGAGTGGAGCCATAACGATACGGTTTTTGAGTTTGAGTGTATCTTGCAAATCATATGATTGAAAGAGGGTTTGAGTCTTAGTCATTTTATTCTCCAAAGTTAGCGATTCATTTAAGTTGTCAATAGTATAGATGATGTATATATTTCTACTATGGCTGATTTTTAGATATCAGTGTTCACTTTTTTAGAACAATAGAATGGGCTTATAAATTATGGATGAGTTGAAGAGGATAGGGATTTTTAAGCGCGTGGTGGAAGCTCAAAGTTTCTCTGAGGCAGCAAGACAAGTCGGCGTGGCTAAATCAGCCGTGAGTAAGCAGATATCCGAGTTGGAGAAAGAGGTCGGAATTCGTTTATTGAATAGAACGACACGCAGTTTGAGCTTGACTGAGGCAGGTGAAATTTATTATCGGCATAGTGTAGAAATCATCAATCGTAGTCAAATTGCTTTAGATGAGCTACGCCAATATAAGGATCAGCCTTCTGGGACTTTACGTGTTTCTAGCTCGGTTGTTTTCGGTGCCTCTCAACTGGTACCCATCATTAAGGAGCTTCGCGACCTTTATCCACAACTAAAGGTCGATTTGTTATTGGATGACCGGATTATTAATATGGTTGACGATGGAGTGGATTTAGCAATTCGTATTGGTTGGATGAAGGAATCTAATTTAGTAGCGAAAAAAATAGCTGAAACACCCATGGTACTCTGTGCCAGTCCTGAGTATTTAGCACAGCGTAGCCAAGTACTGAGACCCGAGGATTTACTGAGTCATAATTGGATTAGTTTATCCATCTTAAATGCTCCTTTGCGATGGAGTTTCTGGAAAAACAAACGGGAATATACGGTACAGCTACACAGCGAGGTAAAGACAAACTCCGCTAGTGGCGTATTAGCTTTCATCAAAGATGGCCAGGGAATTGCAGCCGTGGCTAAATTCACCGCACAAGAGGATTTATTACGTGGTAATCTGGAAACCGTATTACCCGATTATCAGGTGAAAAAACTGGGTATTTATGCGGTTTACCCGCATCGGGATCATGTGCCCGCGAAAGTGCGGGTCTTTATGGATTTCTTGGAGAAACGTTGCCAACAAGCTGATTGGTGCGAATAGGATAGATTAAGCATCCAATCCTTTTTTTGATGTTCTATTTAGTTCATGCGAGAGCTTCGAGTATAAAGATAAACTACCTATCAAGACTCTTGGAATGCCTCCTCAAATATTTTCGTCAGATCTACACTAGTATTTACACATAACAGTGGTAATGCGCACATTTAACTGCACGAAATCTACATTAAGTGACTAATCGAAAAATCATGGCTTCAAAGAACTTGCTTCATATTTTAATTCATTTTTCATCAAGGCATTTCTTACCGTGACGCGCCAAAGTTCATAACCTTGCCTCTTCATATGTAAGCCATCTTCAATAAATAAATCTTTTTTTGTTGACCCATCTTCATTAATCATTGTGCTTGCCACATCGATATAAGTCATTTTCTCATCGCTCTCACACAAAGTTTTAAATAAAATATTTGTCTCCACCATTTTAGGCCACAAGGATTCTCGACTCAGTGATGGCTTAATGGAAAGCACATAGATTCTGCAATGTGGCAAACTTTGCCACACTTTTTCACAAAATTGCTTCATCTGCTTTTTTATTAAGTCGGGTTTTCGACCAAAGCTTATATCATTGTCCCCTTCATAAATTAAAATAGCTCGTGGTTTATACGCTAAAACAATCTCTTTTGTGTAATACAGAACATCCTTCATCGTACTTCCACCGAAGCCTCTTTTGATTAAGCTCAATGGCTTCAAATCATTACTAATTTCAGGATGTCACATACGCATACTGGAACTACCAATACACAAAACCTGATTGCTTTGAGGAGGCTTGGCTCTATCTCCTTTAAGAAAGCTATCTATATGACTTCTAAAACGTTCGGGACTTTGATTATCTAGCGCCATTAGACTCTGCGCTAAGATCATTATTATCAGGGCGTATTTCATCAAAAATATTTCCTTCATTACTATTTTATTTATTTGTCGCACTTAAAAACTTCAAGAGTACTCGATTGAGTGTTAATAAGACATCACATCCATGAGATACACAAACCGCTTGATTTTTCAAAAAAATTCATAAAAGGAACTAACACAACCGAAAACATTCGCAGATACTCATCATTGGGCAAATCGTGCACTTATTGGATCCACTTCATTACCAGATACTTTAACCAGCTCTTGGTAAATATGTGGTTTCCTACCTTTGGACCAAAGCCTGCCGGTACAATCATCTAATAACTTCATATCTAGATCGGCAATCACCATATCATCCGCTGCCTACCAGCTTTCTGATAAAATTCGACCATAGCAATCAATGATCATGGCATTGCCGGTTCTAACTTCAGTATCATCTAGGCCGACGCCATTACTAAAGATCAAAAACATACTTATATTAGATGTTTATCATAGCCCAATTTACATAAGCCCTCAAAGGCCGACCACACCGATGAAGGAATCTCTTGCTGAATCTGAAATCCCTTCGCAGGATATTCTTTGATTCTCTGTAAATCACCGACCATGGCATTGATAATTTCATCCTTATTATGCACATCCATAAAATAATCATCAAAAGATAAACGAGGTGAAGAAATAAGAATTTCTTTTTCAGGCCAAACTTTTTTAAAGCTCGCGTATGTACGACGTTCCATAAAAGGCTTTTGCACCAAAATAAAGGACTTAATATCTAACGATTCACGCTCAATCAGATTTCGTGTGAAAGCAATATTTTCACCCGTATTTGTCGCCTCATTTTCCAGATAGATACAATCTTCTGGAACTCCTTTAGCAATGGCCACTTGAGATAATATTCTTGCCTCTGTATCTTCAAATAAGCCCTCCGTCATGCGACCTTTATTACCCGAAAAAATCAAAATTGGCGCCCAGCCCTCGAAATATAGATCTGCGGCATGCTCAGCGACTCGAAGGTCATGACTACCTAAGACAAAGATACAGTCCATCTTCCTGAGTTCATGTCCCATCAAATGGTAATCCCACAAAACCTTAGCAAAATTATCTACAGCAGTATTTTCTAATAAACTATTTTTCATTGAAAAGCTATTCCTTAATATCAGTTTTGATGGGCTTCTACTGTTTAGATTTCATTATAAATAATATACTTATCAAAAAGTGTATTCGAGGATCATCGAAAATATCTACTACAAAAAACCCGCTTGAAGATTCGAATGTAGAAGGCATTTTTCTTAGTCTAAATTCCAGGGTTCGTCAGTAGTTAATAAGAGATGATTGATGGATGACGCTTGTACATGACCATCAGCATAAGTGTAATTGGCACTTGACTTGTCTTTATGCCAGGGATAGACCCAATACTGTGCATAGGCGGAATTAAGTATGCCCACACTCTTACCTTCCGCATGTGTAATCATAGATGAATTCATCCTTGTTATTTTGCGTGCGGCTCCATTATATAATGGCTTAGATAAATCATTGTGAATACTTGGGTTACTACCATATCCACTATAACCTGATCGTGTCGCAGTAGCAGAAACACCTCTAGCAGTAAGTTCTGATTCATCAAAACTAGGACAGCTAAAAATACCACCCTCGCTATAAGATTGACTGAGTGCCGGATTATGGCCTGTCGATGAAACATCCATCACATAAGTTGCTATACCATCATGTATGGAGCGATTATACACACCTGCTTTAGGAAACGTTGTCGCCGGATAATAATTGCCATTATCTTCAGTATACATAAAGGCTCCATAAAACATTTGTTTCATATTACTCACGCACAAAGCTGCTCGTGATGTATCTCGAGCTTTTCGCAAAGTCGGAATTAATAAACTTGCCAGAATACCAATTATGGCAAAGACAAGCAAAACTTCTATAAGGGTAAAGGTCTTTTTTTGTTTCATGAGATCAATCCTTTGTTAAATTCATTTTATGAATTAAATAGCTAAAAAAATAGTGCTTTGACTGCTCCCTAAAAAAAGTACCTCCTTTTAGAAAGATAAATAATCATGTCGATTTAAGGCGACTTCTCAAGTTGATTTATTTGCTCAAATAAGAGCTTAAATGTCTTCATAGAATCACCCTTTTTGAGCGTGTTTTCCGTTATTTGGTAGTATCTATCCATAAAGCTATCAGGACCATACCAAGAGGTCAGCATCATCCCTTGAAAACGTTGTTTCATTCCATCCGCTGAATTTTTTCTATTTGAAATAGTTTGATTCAATTGTTCGATTGTTACATCGGGCAAGCGCCAAGGGACTGTGACGACATCAAAACCTTTGGCAGCAAAGAGCACTGCAGTGGGGTCGGCTCTTTCATAATGCCAATCAGCTATAGTAATATCTTTAGGAATGAGGTCTATAGCGCGGTGAGTACCGTTTTCACTCGCTTCCCAAAATCCCATAGCCGTGGCTTTGCCATCAATCAAACGATCGCCCCACATCCACATTTTGGTATTTGATTTTTTGAGGTGTGAATGAATACGAATAACCTCATCGGCAAATAACTTAGCCTTATCTTTTCCTGCACATCTAGGGCACTTATCATCGCCTAGGTAGAAAACCTCATCCATACCTGCGTGAAAACTATCTGCCTCACAAACAGCGACTAATTCATCGATCAAAGCAAAAACTACTTTATGGACATCGGGGTGTTCCGGGCAATAGCTTTTGCAGTACAACTTATCTGCGTTGGGCCATTCATATTTCTCTGGTAATTTGACATGAGGAGTCTCATCAAACTGAGGATAGACCTCTAGCAGTTTATAGACTTTGCTATGCCATGATTGATGTCCCAATAAATTAATCGCTGGAATGAGCTTAATATCATGCTTTTTACATACCGCTACAATGCGTTTAGCTTCTGCGTTGGACAAAGCACCTTCATTAACAAGTTCCGGATGTGAACTATATTGATAGTCGTAGCCAATACGCAACATAATGGTATTCACTCCCATAGAGGATAATTCTTCATCAATAAATTTTACAAAGCGGTCTAAACTCGCAGGTTTAGGGCTTTTAATGGACAAGCCTTTTACAGGGAAAATCGCTTTAACAGGCTTTGTTTTTTGTGAATTCTTAGTAGCCGCTTCTTGCCTAGAAGAACTTGACATACAACTCGTCAAAATACTTAATAATAAAATGAGTGCGAACTTGCTCATATAAAAAAACCTAATGTCGAAAGAGTTGAAATAAATTAATCCGTAAAGGGATAAATGTAATACGTAATATAATAATAAAGACCGGTAACGCTTATACTTCCATCTACTAAACTTGTAGTAGAAGCCGTCTTCTTTTTATGTCTCAAATGGATACCAGATACATTTTGAGTACCAGAGAATGTCCCCGCAGTGTTTCCTCCTGCATGTAAAACCCTGCTACTTGTCATTTCTGATATCGCTCGCGGTTTATTACCCGCCGTGATGGCATTAGAAGGCACATACTTAAGCCCATAAGCGGCTCCATAACCAGAATAAACGGCTTTGACTTGATCATAAGGTTTGCCACTCAGCCTTTCAATTTCGCTCTTCTCTACGCTGGGACAGGCAAAAACTTTATTGGATCCAGGAGAATCGCTTACCGATTGATTAAGTGCAATATAATTCCCTCCACTTTCAAAATCATCATTCGTATTGAGATAAGCAGCCGCATAATCATGCATAGAACGGAAATACACACCTGAATTACTAAGTGTCGGAGGTAAGGTATCCTTATTGTCGTCCGAATAGAGCATCACGCCAAAATAATACTGCTTGAGGTTATTAATACAGACTGCTTGGCGGGATCTTTCTCTGGCTTTACTCAACATCGGTAATAGGAGACTTGCCAAAATGCCTATTATTGCAATTACGACCAGTACTTCGATCAAAGTAAATTTCTTAATGACTTTCATTTCATACTCCATGTTAAACAAAATATAATCCTTTGTACGGCAACACTCAATGATATAAGTATAGTCTCTTTCATCTTAAGCACAAGTCTTTTTATTCATTTTTTGAATTAAATATTTTTCTTCATGTAAAATCAAGCACGAAACACAGTATTAATAGGGTGTATATTCTGCTTAGTTTAGAATCAAATCTAATATATTTAGCTAGAAATTAGCGACCGATAATAGCGTCCAGCCTGAGGTGGATGAAAAGATCGTTTCAAATTTAAGAGGGCCCAAACTTGGGTCCGGCAGGTCACGAATAAAGCCCTCGATGATTATATGAAAGCTAGGAAATCACGCCAATTCATGAATTGGATTTAACAAGTAAGGCCACTAGCTAGTCTGTAATTACAATATTCAAATTGACTTTATTCATAAATTGAATTATATATATGCATAGTATCTATATAATCACCAAGACCGAGGTCACTAATGAATATTAAAAAAACTTGTGCCGTTTTTTGTTTTGCCTTAACAGGCATGCTGAATGCTCAGCACTACAGCATTATCCCACAGCCCACGAATCTTCAAATTAATAAAGGCAGCTTCTCACTCAATAAAGACACTCAAATTATTATTGACCCCCACTTAGAAAATGAAGCTCTTTTATTAGTGAATGATATTGAGTTGATCAAAGGAATCAAAGTTGAGCTTGCTAAAGCTGGCATTGCTCCTGTATCTAACTTCATCAAGTTCCAGTTAATTAAGCCTCTAATAAAATCAACTGAAGAGTACACTCTAAGTATCGATGAAAAATCTATCCTCATCAGTGCTAGTTCGGCTCAAGGGATTTTTTACGGCAGTCAAACCCTACTCCAATTACTCCAAGTCAATCATGGCATGGCCCCTGCATGTATCATTAATGATAAGCCTCGCTTCTCTTGGCGTGGCATGCACCTTGATGTAGCTCGCCACATGTTCCCACTAAAAGACATTAAGAAATTCCTGCGCTGGATGGCTTATCACAAGCTCAATACTTTCCATCTTCATTTAACGGAAGATCAAGGTTGGAGAATTGAAATAAAAAAATACCCTAAACTCACCTCTACTGGAGCTTGGAGACGATCGACTCCCCCCTATGGAGCTCGAAAAAGTGATAACAATATTAAATACGGTGGGTTTTATACTCAAGATCAGCTTAAGGACCTCGTTGCTTATGCTCAAAAGCTCCACATCACTATTGTACCCGAAATTGATATGCCGGGACACATGTCTGCCGCTATTGCGTCATATCCCTATTTAGGGAATAGCGATATTCAATACTTCAATCCTCAGGTGATGAATCGCTGGGGAGTCTACCCCTATACCTTGGCTCCCAAAGAAAAAACTTTTCAATGGATTGATGATGTTTTAAGTGAAGTCTGTGAAATTTTTCCCTCAAAATATATTCACATTGGTGGAGACGAAGCCCCCAAAGAGCAATGGCAAGAATCCGATTTTGCCAAAGCCTTCATCAAAAAAAATAACTTAAAAGATAGCCATGCACTGCAATCTTATTTCATTTCTCGAATTGAAAAGATCCTGCAAAAGAAAAAGCGCAAACTCATTGGCTGGGACGAAATCCGTGAAGGAGGCTTATCAAAGGATGCCACGGTCATGTCTTGGCGTGGTGAAGAAGGAGGCATTGCTTCTGCTAAAGAAGGTCACGATGTGGTTATGACTCCGATTAAATTTACTTACTTCAATTTTTATCAGGCACCTGAGAAAGAACAACTCGCCAAGGGAAAAAATTTCGAAGCCTTTGGTGGTTTTATTCCGATTGAGAAGATATATCATTATAATCCCGTTCCGGCTGAGCTTTCAACAAAAGAAAGTCAACATATCCTTGGTACTCAGGCACAACTGTGGTCCGAGTATATCAAGACTTGGGATCGCCTCGAATACATGGCTTTCCCGCGTATTGCGGCCCTTTCAGAAGTCGCTTGGAGCTCAAACACCAAGAAAGATTTTAATGAATTCTCAAAGAGACTTAAGGATATTAAACTTCAGTATAAACGTGCTGGCATCAACCTTTACGAGTAAAAAACTAAACGACTACCCATAATGAGGGGCAAGGCCTCTTAGTCGCCTGGTCAAGCCATGGCAATTCCTATAGTAGTCTTCAATGAAATAATGCTTTAAAAAAAGAGTTGTAAATGAGGGGGTCTGGAAGCTAACGAAAGCGCCATCCAGTTTTACCTTAAACATGGCTTCAAAACATTAACACGCAAAATGAATTTAGAGCTCTAAAGTCACTAGAGCGCTATCAGAGACCACGTCTCTATATATTAAACTCAGTAAATGCCTCCGGTGGACGGAGAGTCTTCGCACACGAGGGTGTCCTGCCCAATGCTATTAAGTTTCTTTACATACTCGATGTAGACTCTTATGGCAAATGCGGGCGAGCCGCCCGCGCTCCCAGGTGATGATCTACTTGTGAATTTTATAAATATCTCCAAAACTTCAGTTCGAATACCAAATAATTAAAGTTTTTTTGAAGGGGGAGTATGAGGAAAAACGGCAAAGCTTGACTTAATAAACCCTGCATCACGTCTTTGTTTACAAAAAATCACCCTTCAAGGTCGTTGTTTTCTAGAAACTTAATAGCATTAGTGCCCTGCTCCTCGAACTCCTCCGCAATGGATGGGGAATTAAGGGTGTTTATACGTGCTGCCACCTTTTTTAGTAAGGCCCCGAGGGCTCCTCGGCCACCGGAGGTATTTATACTGGGGCTCCGCCCCATACCTCGCTCAAGGTACTGCCGTACGGGCCAATAATTTTATCCGTCTGTGTGGCAACACCCCTTAAGAATCCCTACACTCGGAACTTCACTCCAGCGCTTAATCTTCACAATCCCACAGGTCTGATTAGGCACGAATTTAATCTTGTAATCTCTTAATTTCCCACTCATTAGGGCTCCCCGCAAGTGGCTAGCTCAGCAAGCACTCTTCTAGAAAGTCGATGAAATAAGGACTGGAATCAAAATAGTTATCCATCAATAATGCCACCGCACCTCCGACAATTAACTCTTCATGATGATCCGAAATCAAAACGTCGATTTTGGCATATTTAAAAGCTTTTTGTTTATTAATTTCTGCGCTAAAAACTTTATAAAAATTTTCCTCTAAAGCTTCTCCTTCAAACTGAACAATAAGTTTTTGAGGGACAAGGTAGTTCACTAACTTGGCAAATTTTTGCGCCAAATCTACGGCAAAAGACTCGAGCTCGCTATAATCCTTGGCACTCTGATTTTGTCCTTGTTTTTTCAAGAAATCATAATAGTAATGTTCAAGCTCACCCGCCTGCCCTGAAACTCCCTGATAAAGTCGCTCTCCAAGGATTAATGCGGAGCCCAAGCCAATTGATTTAATATCTTGATTGGGTTCAACCTCAATAAACAAAGACATCACATCATCGGTATTTTGAGCTTTACCTAGGACACGTTCACCCCAAAGAGCCGCTCGTGCATTATTCTCAATCATAATGAGCACATCTTTTAAGGTCTCAATTTCTTTGAGTTTTTCCACTAAAGGATAGGATTCGAGCCCCCAAGAAGAAGACTCAACCACTGAGCCAGCTTTACTATTTATAATCCCACTTATCGAAACAATTAAGCCTGATAATTTACGAGATTTAACAAGAGTCTCTAACTGAACCAAACATTCTTCAATCGTCGCACAGGAGGTTTCTTTTTTTTCTTCAATGAGGCTCCCTTTATAATCGTAAAAACTATAACAGTTTTCACTTTTATTAAAATAAACAGAGAGAAAGACCCCACCCTTGCCATCCACTTCCCATAGTACACTTGGTCGTCCTTTCGCCGGAGTAATCATATCTGAAACTTTGACTAAAGCATGATTTTTGATCACCTCAAATAAATTAAAAATCGAGGTTCTCTTGAGGTGAGTCACCCTCGCTAATTCTACCTGTGTTCGCGCTCCTCGTAAATGGATTTCATTGAGGATTTTTACAGCATTTGCGACTATTTTCTTATCACTAATTCGTGCGTTCATTATAGCTATCAACTCCTAAGTAAGATCTTTTATTCATTTTATAAATATAATATAATTCATCTTTTCAAAAAATAAAATAAAACTTTATTAATCAACATGATACTTGAATTAATTCAATAAATGAATTATAGTGGACTTCTAATGATTTAATACTCTCTCTTTAACATATTTATCACATCAATAAGCATCACATAAAAACAACAGGAAAGAATGATGAACTCACAAAATTCAAAATCTTCATCAAATGCATATGAATGGCGCGGCTTCATGCTTGATTGTGTACGTCACTTCATGCCTATCCACTTCATTAAAGAAGTCCTCGACAACATGGCTCGTGTAAATATGAACCGATTTCATTGGCACTTAACAGATGATCAAGGCTGGCGTCTCCCTGTAAAAAACAGACCTCTACTGACAGAAAAAGCTTCCTCTCGAATTGATGGAGACCTCATTATTGATGGATATTATTCTGCTGATGAAATAACTGAGATTGTCAATTACGCCGAAAAATTAAATATCGTTGTGGTACCTGAAATTGATATTCCTGGACATGTTTGTGCAGCTTTGTATGCTTACCCAGAACTCTCCTGTCCCAATCATGAAACTCGTATCCCGAATGACTGGGGGATATTTGATGACGTCCTTTGTGCTGGTTCAAGCGCGGTTGCTCCCTTTTTAAAGGATGTTTTTGAAACAGTCTTAGAACTCTTCCCCTCTCCCTGGATACATATCGGAGGTGACGAAGTCAAAGATGACAGATGGAAGTCATGTTCAAAATGCCAAGAAGTTATTCGCGATAACAAGTATGCGTCGGAAAAAGATCTCTATTCACATATACTGAGTCCCATCTGCAAGCTAATTCGAGATCATGGACGTCAGGTCATTGCCTGGGATGAGATGCTTGAGTCTTGCCCAGAAGAAGATGTGATCATCATGTCTTGGCGTGGAGAAGAAGGTGCTCAAGCCGCCTCTGCCAAAAATCGTCAGAGTATTTTATGCCCGCATGAGCATTTTTATCTCGATTATCCAAATTCGAAAAATGATATTTTACCCGGAGCAGACTGGATGCCGACTCTTCCCATCGAAAAAATTCAAGCTTATAAAATCCCTGATTTGAATGGCATTATTGGCCTGCAGTGTAACCTATGGACTGAACAAGTTTTTTCTGCAGATGATGCACGTCACCGCCTCTTACCTCGACTCGATGCAGTCGCCGCCAAATGCTTTGAAAAACCCATTAAGGAAACTGTCCTAAGCGTTTAATTTTTCTTAGCTAAATTTGGTACTTATTACACCGCGCTACACATTCATAACACAAAAGGATTTCTATGTTTCAATTCATTGACTGGGCCCTCATCATAGGCTACCTCATTTTCACCTTCGCGACCGGCTTTATGATGAAATCTAAAGCTAGTGAAGATGGCTTAGATTCATACTTTGCTGCAGGCCGCAATATCCCTTGGTGGTGGATTGGTACTTCTATGGTCGCCACTACCTTTGCGGCAGATACACCTTTGTGGATATCTGGCGTTGTCGCCAAATATGGCATTGCAGGTAATTGGTTCTGGTGGACGGCAGCCATCGGCATAACTTTTATGACTTTTTTCTTTGCCCGCAAATGGCGTGAAAGTGGCGTTTTAACCGATGTCGAATTAACCGAAATGCGCTACGGTGGCAAAGAAGCTGCTTCACTGCGTATCATCAAAGCCTTTTTCAGTAGTATTGTGGTTAACTCCTTAGTCCTAGGTTGGGTTTTTGCGGCCATGGCAAAAATAACACGCCCTTTTATTCATTGGGATCAACTTCTTGGTGCTGATCTTTTTTCACGTTTAGAGACTCTCTGGCCAAGTTTTCTGATGTTCAATGATCTCAATAATACTCTCAGTATTTTTATAATTGCAATCATTGTTATTGTGTATAGCTCCGCAGGTGGTATTTGCGGTGTGATGTTCACTGATTTATTCCAATTTGCTATTGCTTGTTTTGCCGCCGTTGCCTTTTCCTATTTTGCTGTACAACACGTCGGAGGACTGGAGTCGATGTGGACACAAATCGAAACACTTTATCCAGATACCCACCAAAACTACACCTCTTTTACACCTTCATTTAGTGGTGACAATGCACTGATGCCACTCGCAGTTTTCCTTGTATCCATAGGCTTCATTTGGTGGACCAAGGACTCGGTGGATGGTTCGGGGTACTTTGCCCAACGCATGTATACCGCTAGCACTCCTGCCGACGCCGAAAAAGGATCCCTTTGGTTTGCTTTTGCAAATTTTGCCTTACGCTCCTGGCCATGGATCATTATTGGCTTAGTTGCCATTGTTGTTTATCCACTTAATGATCCTAATTCAGCTATAGCGCTCTCAGGTGACCGTGAAATGGCTTATCCCATTCTGATGCGAGACATCCTTGGCCCCGGTTGGTTAGGCCTCGTTTTCCTGAGTCTTATGGCCGCCTTTATGAGTACTGTAGACACCCATATAAACTGGGGTGCTTCCTACATTGCCAATGATTTTTATAAACGCTTTCTTAATCCTCAAGCAACTCAAAAAGATCTCGTTCGCGTGGGTCGTTACTCTGTCATTGCTATCTCAGTCATTTCAATTTCAATCGCAAGCCAAATTTCGTCGATAGATGCTGTTGTCAAATTTTTTGGTGGCATGGTTGCTGGCATGGGGGCTCCTCACCTTTTACGTTGGTTTTGGTGGCGCGCCAATGCCTGGACTGAAATAACCGGCATGATTGCTGGAGCTCTAAGTGCTATCATTCTTTACTCTTTACCCATTAGTGAACACATCCCCGCTGAGTATTTAATTGCCTGGATTAGTTTATTTAGTATCTATCTTTCAATCCGAGTCACCCTTATGACTGACCCTGTTGATGACGAAAAACTAAAAACTTTTGTGATGAAGGTTCGTCCTCTGGGTTTTTGGAAAGGATTCAATCATCATGTTCCGCATGTACGTACAATGAAAGATAGTATTCTTTTATGGGTCATGTCCTGCACATCCATTTATTTATATGTTTTTGGTATTGGTAACCTGCTCAAACTTCATCTTATACTCGGAAGTTTCTTCATTATTACTGCGACGCTTTTACTGATTCCTATCTTAAAGAAAATTAATCAAAAAGAGGATGATAAATTTGGCTGGATTGACCTTGAGGGCACTCTATTTCCTACCCTAGAGGATAATCACGCTGTTTTTGCTCAAGTCTTTTGGGATGAAAGCGAACAAAACCTACTCGATAAGGGTTGGATCAAAGTCCATAGTCTTGACAATAAACGTCTATGGCATTCTACATCCGAACCAAATCCTGAGATGTTTTCGACGCTCCAAACTATTGAACTCGAAGACAAATAATTACCCCGAAGCTGCTTATCCATTAAATCTTAAGGATACCATAATGAACAAATTTTTATTATTGTGTTTAATATTCTCTGCACCGCTTTGTGCTGAGAAATTAAATATTGAAGCACTCGACAAAAACATGGCGATCAAGACTGCCGATCAAAATGGTATCGTTTGGTTTAGCCCTCAGGAAAAACCTTTTCGCCTAAGTGGTTTCAAATGGATAAACAAAGAGTCACTTTACCGTCGTTTACCCCTCACACCTGATTTCGCTATTCGCAAAGCCGTGGATAACTTGGCCAATAATACCTCTGGTGGCCAAATCCATTTTAAAACAGACAGTAGCAAAATCCTTATACGTGCCAAGATTGCTTATGAATCCAGCATGTATCATATGCCTGCTACCGGGCAAAGTAGTTTTGATCTCTACACCGGTGCTCCAGGTGAACTACTGTATTGCAAAACGGCTCGTTTCAAAACATCCGAAACCGCATTCACTTCCACACTCTTTGAAGATAAGAAACAGATGCGTAATTTTGTGATTAATTTCCCCCTATACAATGGCGTCAAGTCACTAGAAATTGGCCTCATAGCTGATTCACAGGTCGATGAACCTCCTGCCTTTGAAGGCGAAGGTCCCATAGTAGTATATGGCACATCTATAACTCAAGGCGGCTGTGCAGCTAGACCTGGCTTATCTTATACCAATATCCTTAGTCGCCGCCTCAACAGAGAATTTGTTAATCTTGGTTTTTCCGGAAATGGTCGAGGGGAACCCGCCTTAGCTCATCTAATTAATGATATTCCAAATAAGTCGATGATTATCCTCGATTATGAAGCTAATGCTAATGAAGATATTCCTAACTCACTAGGTCCTTTTATAGACATACTGAGAGTCAAGAATCCCAAGATCCCGATATTGATAATATCGCGTATTCTCTACGCCACACAAGCTCGTAAATTCAAAACTGTACATTTATCGACTTCACTTGCTTTATTCCAAAAAGATTTAGTGAAGTCAAGACAATTAGCCGGCGACAATAACATTTATTTCCTCGACGGAAAATCACTCTTAGGTGCCTACGCTCATGAAGCCACTGTAGATGGAGTCCATCCAAACTCTTATGGCTTTATGATGATGGCCGAAAATATTCATCCTGTAATACAGCAGATATTAAAACCTAAAGGCGCGCAATAATATGACTCATTTACCCTATCGACTCGGATCAAATTTCAGCAGCAAAAATGCGCTCGTATTTTTTCTAGTTTTTTTTGTGATTTCAAGCAGCCTTATTGCGGACCCATCAGCAAGAATTTTATTTGATTTCGAAACAAAAAAAGACCTCGCTACATGGACTAATCAAAAGCTCGATAACTACACCGAGCCTGCTGTCGATATAGAATTGTCTGACAAACACGTCAGCCATGGTAAACACAGTCTAAAGTTGTCATACAATGGTGGTTTGTGGCCCACTGTATTTAGTGAAGCCATCAGTATTGATGACTGGAAAAACGAAAAGATTTTAAACGCGGATATAACACTATCCCGCGATGCCGTAGTCTGCTTCAGAGTGATGCAGGAAAAAAGTACACGTGATAATAATTGGGATGGCTTCGCCGGTCGATTTGAACGCACCGCTTTACTAAAAAAAGGCAACAACACTTTAGTGGCGGCTTTATGTCATAAGGGCGACCAAAAATTTGTTCCTAAATTCGGCAAAGTCGTGCGCTTTGAAATAGCTCTCTATGATGCAAAAGTTGGCGACTCAATTTATATTGATAATATACGTTTATCCCCTACTGACATGTCTATACAAGAATTGCCCTTTTCCCAACTTAAAGGGAAAATGCCTAATAGAGGCCATCACTTATTTACAGTGCTGGGCTCAAACTTAAAAGTGAAAAATATTACACATTTAGCCTCAGAACTTGCCCCCGATTGGAAGATGCCTACGCCACGCAGCATTAAAGAACTTGAAACTGAATTCAAAGAACGCTACTTAGAAATCCTTAAACTGAATCCAAATGCAAAACTCGCTATTTTTCGCGATGGCCAAGCAGGTTTTAATCCCAAAAAACCAGAACAAGTTTATTCCGCTTGGCGAGATACTTATATATCCTGCCACGAGCCTGAAAGTATGCTGACAGTTAAGGGAATTATAAATTACGGTAAAAAACCTTTGCAAGAAATTTTTATGCGTCATCGCACCGCGCTCATGAAAGCGGACTTTTCCTCAGTCCCTAAAGGTAGCAAAGTTCTAGCTGCTGAATTCGTGGTATGTCGCACAAAAGACTTTGAAGCTTCTCGTTGTGAAAAAATGCCTAATATGTGGGTTATGGAAGCCTGTAATCGTCCTTGGGTAGAAACTGAAGTCAATGCTTTTCAATACGCGCGACATCGTTATTGGAGTAATTTTAGTGGTCGTGCATGGGAAGGTGAGAACCCCGATTCATTGCCGTTATTTTTAGCCCATGGTCCTGGTCAAGGACAAGTGAACAGCTGGGACTTTACACATGCCATGAAATATTGGATAGAACAAGAAAAACCAAATTATGGTTTTTGGCTTTACGGCAATTCGAAAGACTGGTTTCTCAGAGCTCATTATAGAGAGAGCAAAGAGCTAGCATCACGCCCCGCAATCATGCTAATTTATGAATAATACTGAATTATCACAAAACCAAATAATAGGAGATAGCCTTAAAATGCAGCTTTCTAAATCCATCTTACTCTTAATGATTTTCACTTCGTCGATACTACAGGCAGACACCTTAAAACTCAGCCTACCCCATATTTTTAGTGATCATATGGTACTGCAGAGAAATCAGGAGATTACTATATGGGGATCGACAAAAGCTAAGGCTAAGGTCACAGTTCGTTTAGGTAAAGACTTGGTTTCAAGCAAAGCGGATTCTCAAGGAAAGTGGAAGGTTCTACTCGCCGCACGAAAAGCCAATAATCAGCCTGTCAGTTTGATTATAAAGAGTGCTGGTGAAACCAAAGTCATTAATGACATCCTCGTGGGAGATATTTGGCTGGGATCTGGACAATCCAACATGGAATTCCCCCTAAAGCAAACACATCTAGCATCAGCAAGCATAGCGGCCGCAAATGAGCCGCAAATCCGCTGTTTCCATGTCCCTAAAACAGTTTCTAACAAAGCAAACTCCGATATCAATGCCACTTGGAAGCTAAGTAGCCCTAAAAGCATTCCCGATTTTTCTGCTGTCTTATATCATTTTGGTAAACGTTTACATGATGACTTAGATGTTCCTATTGCTTTGATAAATAGCTCTTGGGGCGGATCAAAGATTGCCAGTTGGATGAGTTCCAATGATAAACCCGGAGAGATGTATAATGGTATGATTGCTCCTTTACGTGATTTTAAGATCAAAGGTTGTATCTGGTATCAAGGTGAAGCTAATGTCATCAAAAAAGATGGCGAGAAATACTTTGGTATGATGAAATCTTTGATTGAAGGCTGGCGTCAGTTTTGGGGCTCAGACATGCCTTTTTACTTTGTCCAAATTGCTCCTTGGTCTGTCTATGAAGCCGGTGAACTCCCAAGCCTATGGCAAGCTCAATTAAAGACCTTAAAACTGCCTGCGACCGGCATGGTTGTCGTGACAGATCTTGTCGACAACATTAATGATATCCACCCTAAGAAAAAATATGAGGTCGGCAATCGTTTAGCACTCTGGGCCTTAGCAAAAACTTACGGTAAAAAAGACCTTTTCTATTCGGGTCCTCTCATGGAAAAAGTTGTTTTTCAGGGTAAAAATGCACGAGTTCACTTCAAGTATGCCGATGGCTTAAAAAGTTCTGATGGCAAAGAATTAAAGGAATTTAAAATTGCTGGAGCAGATGGGATTTACATAAATGCGAAAGCCAAGATTTATGGTGAAACAGTAGTACTATCTGCCAATGGTCTCACGCCTGTGTCGGTACAGTTCGGCTGGCACAAAATCGCTAAACCCAACCTTGTCAATAAAGCTAATCTTCCCGCCTCCCCTTTTCAAAGTAACAAGCGGACTGACGAAACCGGTAAATAGATGGCTACGAACAAAATACGTCGATAAAATGAAACAGAAACGAGACGAGTTTTTTACTCAGTCGATCAAAGCTGATCAATAATTCATCTTCAATAATAAAATTATAATCCGCCTCATCTAGGCAAAGAAATAAACTGTCTAATCAACAAAAAAAGGAACAGAAAATATGAAAATATCATTATTAATATTCACCATGATTTCCCTCAATTTCACTGGTCATATATTTGCTCAGGAAACAGCTTATCCATCACCGCTTAAATTTGAAGGAAGTATAAAAGATTTTGAAAAACAGGAGGAACGACAGCAAACACCAAAAAATGCCATAGTCGTCACGGGCAGCTCTACAATTGTAGGATGGAAAAGCATTCACGACGACCTGAAACCCTTGACTATAATTCCAAGAGGTTTTGGTGGCAGTAATATGAATGACCTCTATCATTATTCTGAACAACTGATTATCAAGCACAAGCCCCGAGCTGTCGTTATATATGAGGGCGATAACGACCTTATTTTTAGAGTCTCACCTAAACAGATCAAAAATAAGTTTATAAAATTAAAAGACAAACTTTTAAAGGCTGATAAAAAATTAAGGATTTATCTGATTTCAGTAAAGCCGAGTATTGCTCGTAAGTCTTATTTAGAAAAGGCTAAGGAAGTTAATGAAATTTTCAAAGACCTCTGTAATTCATCCAATAATTTATACTTTATCGATACTTTTAGCCCCATGATGGATGGTGATAAAATTAAGAAAGATGTTTTCTTAAAAGATAAGCTTCATTACAATGATACAGGTTATAAAATATGGACTCAGGCAGTCCTTCCTGTTTTACTAAAAAATGAACTGAAGTTTGAAAAAAAATAAGATGCCAAACAAGCAAGTAACAAACCCCTTTCTAGCAAAAAATATTTCGTTTTATGCCGGAGCTGTTGTTGCCGTAATTGTAGCCTTATTATTAAAGAGTTACGCCTGGAACAATTCAGGCCCCTGATAAAATTGATAACCCGGCATTACTTATGATTCCAGCGACCATAAGCGCTTCCTGTGCTTTTATGTTACCTGTAGCGACTCCACCCAATACGATTATTTACAGCTCGGGCAAGGTAACGATAAGGACAATGGCGAGTGAGGGTTTTATTTTAAACATTCTCATCGCTCTGATTACCTCGACATTTTTTATTTAATGTATTCCTAATACCAGCAAAGCTGCAAGCATAAATTTTGAGTCGCCAATTGATGATTGCCACGCAGGCAATGAGTTATTGCCTATGCGGCGGGCACTTAGCTTGATGTTAAATAACATCCTCTGTTTAATTCACAAAATGAATAATGCATGCTTTTTGGCGTTGATATTTACCTGCATAGGTCATATGTTTATATGATGAATTTATCTTGCATCGGTCATAAAAGGATGCCCATTTCAAACTTCACAAAATAAGAGGTGCTAGACCCATGATACATAAAGAGTATTATATCTTACAAAAATTACAGATCGTCATTTTGATCTCTGTGTTAATGAGCTTATCAATCACAGCTAGCCCCGTCCCCGATTTAAAAACATGGCACCTAGATGAGGGACAAGATAAGCACCGTTTCATAATAGAGGCAAAGGGAGAATTTCGCCTAGGTTTCGTGCGCTCCATGAATTACGGATTATCCGAATGGTACGACCTAAAATTTGATCCTGAAGCAAAGAGTAATCTGACGCGCCGGGATTTGGGTGAAAGCGCTAACGGTTTTCAGGGTGCATTGTTTAATCAGGTGATTAACCCCTATGATGTCATTGCACATATTGGTCTAGCAGGCACACGCTTCAAAGATGAACCACGTTCATTTACTGTAATAGAGAACACTCCACGTCGAGTGATTGTAGAGGCATCCTATTTCCCCATGTTATCTGCCATAGTAACAAAAGATTTTAAATTAACGACACGTTATGTAATCTATCCCACTGGACGCATCTATATACACAACACCATGACTTTCTTAAAGGATTATACCTTGACAACATGGCGTCATGCCACTGTGAGTTTGGGAGACCCTCAGCATTACGCCTATGGGACAAAGGAGGAAGGTTTAGTTGAAGTAATAGCTGACAATACTCTTCGCAACTCTAAGGCAAAATGGATACCGGGAAGCCTTAAGAATATGCTTTTACTGCAGCCAAAATGGAATACTTGGTTGATTTTGGATAATACCGAAACTGAATTGACACTAGCCAAAAAAATTGGAGGCAAGGACTCACTAAAATCAGGAAGCTATCAAATTGGTTCTCACGAAACTGTTTATGGTTGGTTACGCGGAAATAATAATACCAATCCTGCCTCTTGGAGTAAGGACGAATCAAAATATTGCTTTACCTATTGGGATAAAACGACCCCCTCACCTTTCAGTGATTATGCACGTGCCAGTATCTTATTAGTACCATCACCAGACAATCCAATCAAAGGCACTTCACTTCTGCATAGCTGGCTTGGCTTTAAACGTCATTATTTCGGCGGTGATTTTAAGATCAGCAGGAAAAAAGGCGAAAAAATCCACCAAAATTATCTCATTCAAATCGGCGAGGAAAATAGCGAGCTTCTACCAGATATCCGTAGTAAAGAAGTCGGTGATGTATACGCAGAAAGCTATCTGAATCCACAAGCGGGACTATCCTTTGATCGTCTAGACGGAGCTTACCTCGTGGACCTCAATACGGACATTGAAATACCCGTTCTTGGCCATTATCCAAAACCGGTATTAATCTGCCGTAATTCAAAAAATCCACCGGCAATATATAAGCAAGGGAAATTACTGATATCAGGAACTGACTATTTACTCATTCAAATCGAACAGAGCTACTTAATTCAATGTCTCGAAGATTGGAATACTGGCGATATCTACAAGATCCAGGCGAAGTAATCCATCCGCGACGTTCATTCCTAAAGTAAGCCCTTTTCATATTGATCACTACCTTTTACTTAGAAAGACCCTTAAAAATCAGCGCGATCGAGCAAAGTCAATTTCTTGCTCGTTTAGCACAAGCTAAACTTCCCTTTTCTAAAAGCTTTCAACGCAATGTGGCCGAAATCATTAAATTAGACGCTCAAAAAGATTGGGTTCTTTATGCTAAGACGAGATGGGCAAATAAAATTGGCTGGTGGGTTGGGTAGAAAAAAAAGGGCGTATCTATACGTTTGCCCTCAACATGGATATGACAAATATCAAGGATGCACCTAAACGCATTGAGCTAGGGAAACAAGCTCTCAAAATCTTAGGCATACTTGATTGAAGGTTTTAATCAGTACGCAGCATAAACAGAGGCTCTTATGGGCTGAAAATCTCTTATAAGATCGATCCTCAGCCTCGATTTACCCTAGGGATAAAAAGAGCTTTAATCGTGGATCCGTTCTATTTTTGTAATACTAAATCCACCGCACCTATATCAGGACTACCATCTTCGGGGTCGCCGGCACTTTTCAACTTTTGATTTTGTGGGCGAAAGCCTTCACGAATATAAGTCAACAAATTTTGTACAGAATGCTTTCCTGTAGGGATTAATTGATTCATCGCATCCTCCATTGTGCCATCTCCCTTGAGCGATGAAGACCAAGTCAATGGATTGCGGAAAGGATCAACAAACTTTGGATCGATGTCATCTATATCATTTTTCCCAATCTCGAGATCACCTTCGAGTTTTAGTTTGCTATAGCCCTTACCTGTTTTTCCCTTGATGTAATTACTGCCTTCTTTCAGACGATAACCGGCATTGTAGTCACAATCTTGCGCTCGAACAGCTCCCTTGACACCCAAATGGAAGTCATGAACTTTTTGACCATCATTGATTTCTGATCCAATGAAGAGATTGGATTTCACATAGCTGAGTGCCCCTTTGACTGTGGGATGGGTTTCCCCTATACAAACACCTCCGGGGCCTCCTCCTGAATAAGCCGTATTTCTTCGAACGATGACGGTACTATTTGTTGTAGGAAAGACACCGCTAGTGATATTTGCCGATAGGCTTCTCGCCTTGTCAGGTCCATAACTATTGGGCATAAAAATACATCTTTCGATAATAAATTTATTTTCTTCGGGACTTCCAGAAACCGCATTTGACGACACTGGACCATCTCCTTCTGGACCAAAACTCACAGTATTTGGTCCGCTAAACCAAAAGAGGCATCCTGTTAATTTCGCAACTCCAGTTTTTCCAGACACACCCATAAAGTGAGGGTTATTGTGGGAAGTATAATCATGAATGAAAAAACAATCTTCATAGGTCTCGCCGTAAGCTAAGCGTATACCACCCTTAGCGTACTTCTCAGACCAACGGACTACATTGCGCTTAAAACTGAGCAAATCACCTTCATGATAACTAGCATCATAGCGAACGATTCCTTGGCGAAAAATCGAATCTTCAATAATGTAGCCATTGCACTTTGAAAGAGACACAAGTTCATCAAAATCGCAGTAACGAATAATACACTCGGCCCCTTTAGCGGCAGATGTTTGAAAAAGGCTTTTGCCTCTATTGACATCCTTTTGACTGAGGGGGATAGAATCAATCCATTGACAATTTTCAATAAGTAGTTTTATTTTTCCTAATCCACGTGGCGCAGTCTTACCGCATTTTTCAAATTTTGTATGGCTTAAACGTATTTCCATATCATCTACCTGATTATATTGCCAAGCATAGAACTGTTCATTTCCTAAACCCAGAAAGTGACCATAGTCTGACTCTATAGCCCCGCCTCCTTTACTGGAGAAACGGTAAAAACTACCATCTTTTTGTTTGACCACACGAAAACCATCAGCAATAAAAGCACGGTTAAGCGGTGTGCTTATGACTTTTGCCCGATTATCACTTTTACCTTTCAAAAATAATTTACCTAAACCCTTCTTCAAGGGTGCAAGAGCGAGGGGATAACAGGTCTCTGTATCACAAGTTTCCGCGTTCATTTCAAGGGTAGCTCCTTCGAGAACCTCTATACTGCCATGAGAAACAAAAGCCCCCTTGCAAGATAGCGTGGCTCCATTCTCAATAGTGAGTATGGCATCAGGCTCAAGCTGGATTGCAGGTGCTGCATCTTCTTCATTAGACGACTTGCCAATTAGAGTATTTTGAGTGATTCTAATACGGTGACTGATACTTACTTGATCACCCTCGGCGGGTAATATATTACCATCCCAAGTTTGAGCGTCATTCCAGTTGCCTGAAGCAATACTTTGTATGTGGGCAGCCTGAGATTGCTGACAGCAAAGACTTATTAGCAAGCTTGCCAACAAGAAATGAATATTTTTCATAATAATCCTAATATAAGTGATTTAAGTTCTTTTCGAAAAGTTTGGCTCTTTTTATAGCTGTGTTGAGAGACACGATAAGATAAGTAAGACAAGTGATTTTTATTATGCTCAAAAATGTCAACATCATAGTAGTTTTCTTTTAACCATTTCCCTGCAATTTCACCCTTAGTTCCCGATTTTTTACCAAAGATTCCAGTTGCTTCGATATCATGGTCAGAGGATATCGTGCCAAACTTCTCCGTGAACATCGGTAAGGCGCATATCACGACCCGAGTGACGGTAGGTCAGCCGCTCATGGTTAAGACCCAATTGGTGCAAGATTGTGGCCCACATATCATAGACGGTTGAAACCTTCTCACTTGCATAATAACCAAGCTCGTCAGTTGCTCCGTATACAGTGCCACCTTTGGTACCACCACCGGCCATCCACATGGAAAAACCATAAGGGTGATGATCTCGGCCAGTAGCACCTTGAGTAAAGGGCGTACGACCAAATTCAGTGGCAAAAACCACGAGGGTCTCATCGAGCATACCGCGTTGTTTTAGATCTTGCAATAGAGCTGCGATGGGTTGATCAACATGGTCCGCCATTTTTTGGTGGCCAAATTCTAAGTCTGAATGTTGATCCCAAGGAGCGCCATCATTTCCAAACTTAGACGTCTTGCAACAATTGAGCTCGACAAAACGCACCCCACGTTCAACTAAGCGACGCGCCATCAGACATTGCTTGGCGTATTGAGACTTATGCTCATTTTTATCATCGACACCATAGAGATCTCGAGTGGCCTGTGATTCTTTGGACACATCGGTTAATTCGGGCACAGATTCCTGCATAGCATAGGCCGTTTGACTATTTTTTACCGAGGAGACAATAGCCTCTTCATAAGCAATTTTTTTTGAAAAGCGTTGATCAAGATTTTTAATAAGCCCTAGCATCTTTCGTTGTTTTTTATCTTGCATCCAGGGTTTGATGTTGGGTACGGCCTGATAACCTGATCTAATATTGAAGATGGAGCCCTGATGAATCGCAGGTAAAAAGCCATTGCCAAAAATACTGACTCCACCGTGAGGAATACCTGAATTTTTGGATTTGAGCACAACATAACTGGGCAAATTTTTATTTTGACTTCCGCAACCATAGCTCACCCAAGCGCCCGCACTGGGATTACCAAGAAAGGGAAAGCCTGTATGCATAAAGAAATTTCCTTCCGCATGCTCAGAGAACTTGGCCGTCATTGAACGAACCACTGCTAGGTCATCCGCCATGTTGGCAATATTGGGAAATAAGTTTGTCATTTCGATACCCGATTTACCATAATGCTTGGATTTCCAGGGACTCGCTAAAATATGGCCATTATGGTCGAATTGAGTTTTTTTGACTTTCATGGGCATGGGCTTACCATGCATCTTGGTGAGCAAAGGTTTGGGATCAAAGGAATCCACATGAGAGACACCACCCGACATATAGAGAAAGATAACGGATTTAGCTTTGGCTTTATGATGTAACTTGGGGACATACTCAGCAGCTTCTGCCGAGTTCAAGAAGCTCGAGAGTGCACTAGCACTCACTCCCATGGAAGTGAGCTTCATAAAGTCGCGACGATTAATGTCATTAGTGGACATAAATAAACTCCTTTGAGTTGAGAATACTGAGTGTCAATGAAGCTAGGTTCTCTTCTTTGAGGTAATTCAGACAAACGGCTAATTCTTGCGCGCGTGGCGGTCGCGCATAGGCTTGTTGATAGATTTCCCTGATTTGCTGCTCAGGAGTCTTTAGCGCTTGATTTGAGCTGATAATCTTTGCCCATAAGCTTGCGGAGTTCCTGGCAAATTCACTATTCATCAGTAGTAAGGCCTGTGCAGGAACATTAGTACTGTTACGTGTACTTATGCTGCTGACGGGTATAGGAGCATCGAAACTTAATAGAAAGGGATCTAGTTTGAGGCGTTTCACAGGATTATTTATAGTTCTGTCAGGGCTCTTACTTATAAAAGATATCGAGTCTTTGATGGCCTCGGCATCAAGCCGACGAGGTGTATAATAACTAAAATATTTATTAGCTAAATCAAGGTCTAAATTTTTACTGCGAGCCTCACTAGATAATTTAAAAGTTCGACTCATCAGCATTTGCTTCAGTGTGCGTTTAATCGACCAGCCATTTTTTTCGAAATCAAGAGATAGTTGATCTAAGAGTTCTGGGTGTGAGGGCTTTTTACCCAATAAGCCAAAATTATCCGTTGAACTTACAATTGCCCGACCAAAGACGTAGCCCCAAAGTCGATTGATCAGTACACGCGTTTTGAGCGTATTGTTTTTGCTTACCATATCCTGCGCTAATTCTAAGCGACCGCCGCCGGGGCCCTGGTAAATATCTCTCGAAAAAATTTCTAAGAACCCACGAGGGATGATTTCGCCGGGCTTCCTGTAGTCGCCACGAACCATGAGCTTTTGATCTTCAACGTGGCCTTTGATCAAGCCAGGTGCTCGGCGTGGAATCTCGATTTCCATTTCGAGTTCTCGGTAGCGTTTGATGAGTTTTTGTAGGCTCTTTGGCATGGTGCTTACTTGGTTAGATAAAATGCCCGTTTTGATCATGGCATCAATGAATTGCGCCTCTTGATCAGAGCTAAGTTGAGATTTCCAACCCTTGAGTGAATGACTGAGGACCTTACTATAGGCTTGAATAAGGTCTTTCTTATTATGTATTTTGCGAGGGTCGCATAGATCAACTAGGCTAGCTCCAATTAATTTGGGCTTACTTTCCGCAATAATGAGTTCAGAAATACCAAACCAACTGCGCTGATGGTGGTTTTCAGTGCCGATAATAGCTTGACCAGAAGTCCTCACTTCAAGGTGCATTTGCTCCCCATTCCAGTACTTCATCCTGCTGTTACCGATATTCCAGGCCCATTGCTTATTGCCGAGTATGGATGTTTTGTGCAGGGGACTATGATCTAGCGGGTAGTTCCTCACCATGGATTTCATAGAAGATAAGTCACCCATAGATCTTACCCAGAGCCCTTTATTCTCTACCTTGAAGTTTTGGCTGCTGAATAGCGCCGCGTGTTTCTCTGAGAGTAAATGGCTAAAGAAACCACTTGAGTAAACACCTTGTATGAGTTCATCTCCTTGGTGTTTGATCGCGAAACTTCCCGCAGGACTGATTTTACTCGCACTTGAGTTGCCCTCGACAAAATAATTCTCATCCTGCTTCGCTTGGCGAAAATCTAAGTAGAGGCTGGCGTTTTTACGAAGTTTTTCATTGCTAATGCGTGCTTGATCTAAAGCTGATTTTATTTTAGTAAGTTCGCTATTGAGTTCTTTGTGATTCAATAAACTAAGAGCGTTTATGGGATGATGCTTCAGGGAGTAAAGCTTTTGCTCTTTTTTCTTAGTAAGAAGAGCCTCTTCTAAAAGTTTCTTTTGCTTAGCCAGAAGAGCGTCTTCTGAAGGCTTTGTTTGCTTATCTTCTTTTATCTCTACAGGCTTAGTAAATAAATCTAGGGCTTTGGCGGAAAAATCGGGTTTTTCACTCAGCCAAAAATCGACGAGCTCACTACGAATTGATCGCTTTAATTGACTTAATTCCTTATTATTTCTATTGAGGATTTCGGGAGTGCTAATGAGTGTATTACCAATACGGTTACTTGTAAGAATGCCATATACACGAAAGAAGTCGGCCTGACTGATAGGGTCAAACTTGTGGTTATGGCAACGTGCACAAGAAATGGTAACACCCATCATCGCTTTTCCCAAAACATCGATCTGATTATCCGTTGATGATACTAGTTCACCATGAGCATCGGTAGGCCCAAATCCATAAATATTCATACGGAAGTGAGCTGGACCAATAGCTGATTCATTTATTTGTAGATCTTTGTTGATTCGAGGCTCTACTAAGAGGTCACCAGCAAGGTGTTCTTGGAGCAGCTGCTTATAGGAGACATCTTCATTAAGCGCACGAATGAGGTATTTTTTATACTCTTGACTATGGGCAATAGCGGGATCTTCTTGTGAACCATGTGTTTCCGCATAGCGATACCAATCCATCCAATGACGAGCCCAGCGTTCTCCAAAGCGAGGCGAGCAAAGTAATTGGTCTAAATACGCTTCGTAATTCTCTGGACTTGGATCTGATTCATAGCGCACAACATCTTGATAAGCCGGAGGAGTTCCAGTGAGTATGAGCGCAGCACGGCGGATGAGTGTAGCGGGATCGGCTAAGTCCAATGCTTTGAGTTTTACTTTCTTTTGCTTAGCATAAATGAAGCGATCGATAAGCGTTTGATTCCACTCAGGATCATGTACAATGGGTGGATTAGTTTTTTTGAGGGGCTGAAATGACCACCAACGAGCACGCTTATCGCGTACAAGTTCCCAAGGCACGGCATTTTCTAAGTCTTTTTTTGTCGGTGGGCTCAGACGCGGATCGGGGGCACCCATATCAATCCATTTGGCAAAATTGGCGATGACTTGATCCGACAACTTTGGTTTCTTAGCGGGCATCTCCATGTCCTCTTCTTGATGACGAATTGTAGTCATTAAATAACTCTCCGCAGAATTCCCTGGGATGATTGTGTCGCCGGAATCACCGCCTGTAAGCAGAGCATTTTTCCAATCCAAAGCCAAGCCACCTTTCTTTTTTCCACCATCCGCTTTACTGAGACTATTATGACAATCATAGCAGCTCTCAGCTAAAACAGGACGTATATGAGTTTCAAAGAATTCTACCTTTGACGCTGCAAGTGCATTCACTTTTAGGCTAAGCGCCAACAGACATAAAATTATCTTAAATATTCTCATAAATCAAAAACCTCGGGCTAAAAGCTGGCTGAAAAAATTATACGTAGCTGTGTAAACCTAGCCTTAGTGAATTAAAATTTGACTTAAAGCACATTGTACGATTTCGTTTGAAATAACTTATTTATCTTAATTCATAAAATGAACTATATCAAGTTGCCTTAATGATTTTACATGATATTTATAATTGTATCTTTTGGTAAATATAAAATTTATATCCAGTAAAAAGTTAGCGCTGGCGCTATCATAATAATAAGGAAAAATAAGAATGAAAAAAATAAAAATACTCGTCGTGGGTTGTGGCAACATGGGAAGGTCTCATGCACTTGCCTACCATCAACTCGAAGGATTTGAAATTTGTGGCATTGTCTCCCGTGGCAAAAGTAAGGAGCTACTTAATCAAGAATTGGGTGGCTCACACGCCCTCTTTTCAGATTATGCGGAGGCTTTACAAACATCTAAGCCCGATGCCGTCTGTATCTCTACCTATCCAGATACCCATGAAAAATTTGCGCTCATGGCTTTTGAGGTGAATTGCCATGTTTTTCTTGAAAAACCCATAGCTCCAACAATCGAAGCCTGTGAACGAGTCGTTAATGCTGCTATTAAAGCTGATAAAAAGTTACTCGTCGGCTACATCCTCCAACATCACCCCTCATGGAAAAAGTTTATTGATTTAAGTCAAAACATGGGTAAGCCGCTAGTGATGAGAATGAACCTAAATCAACAATCGAAAGGCGAGATGTGGGAAACACATAAAAGCCTTATGAACAGCATGTCACCCATTGTTGATTGTGGCGTTCATTACGTCGAAGTGATGTGCCAGATGACTGCTGAGAAACCGATTCGAGTCAGTGCCATTGGAGCAAATCTAAGCTCAGATATAAAGCCTGGAATGTATAACTATGGTCAACTTCAAGTGACATTTGACGGTGGCTCAGTGGGTTGGTATGAAGCCGGATGGGGACCCATGGCATCAACTAAAGCCTTTTCTATTAAGGATGTATGGGGACCAAAAGGCGCTGTTACAATGGGCGCAGACAAGCCTTTGAATGAGCAGCAATCAGACAATGTAGATTCGCATAGTAAAACGGGGGGACTTAGAATTCATTCAGCGGAAATTGATGACAATAATCAATTCATTAACAACGATGAATGGATAGATACGGGCGACGAACCTGATCATGATGGCCTTTGTTTTCTTGAGCAAGAGTATTTTCTCAAATCCATTCTTGAGAACATTGACCTCAATGAACACATGCAAGGGGCTATTGATTCACTTAAAATAGTTTTAGCCGCTGATAAATCCTTTAAAACTGGCCAGACAATCTCACTTTAAGAACCCTTATTAATAATAACTTTAACGCCATAAAAAACAAAAAAGTTAGCTTGAATCATCAAGCTAACTAATAAGTGAAAAGTTCTGAATCATTCATTAAAAACGACTTATAGGCCGATAGATCCAAGATCTTTAATGCAGGCGACGTTTACTGATTAATGATATTTCACTAGGCCTATAAGTCGGCAAAAGTTATTCTAAAAGGCCATCAAGATAATTGACAAAATGTAGCGCACAGCTCCAGTCTATAGTATTTTTACAAAATCATGAAGCTAACACGCTTAATAACGAATAAAAAACCGTTCAGCACTAGCTAAACGGTCCTTAGTAAGCTCTTCAAATTATATTCCAGCACTCGGATAAGAACTCTTATTCGTACAAGTCGCTCTATACTCTTCTGCGATCTTTAAAGCCACTTCACGTGATCTCAAATCAGGTAAAACCTTACTCGTATTTGAACCCAAAACTAGTAAGTATTCTTGACTAATAGATTCGTCTTTCTTCATCGAAAAAGACCCGTATTCATAGTACATACGCTTAAAACCTTTCCAACCGTGTATACCGGCACCAAAACCTTGTTTTTCATTTGCCGGCGAAGGCACTAACATAATGCTTGCAGAACTCCAACTCTTATAGGGTTCAGGTGTTGAAGGGTCCCAGTAAGCATAGATAAATTTCGAAGTTTTTTCATGCCACGTTTTTGGAAAAGCCACACTATCACCGCGAAGCCAGCCAAATTTCGTACGACGCGAATCAATTTTATAGTCTCCTGCTAGCAAAGGTTTATTCGCTCCAGAAATTTGTTTCCCAAGAGCTAGTGTATTTTCTGTATTTGAAATGATTTCATAACTACGCCAATCGGGTAAATTAAGCTGATAACCACTCCATTGATCCGTTTTCCATTTTTTGCTCTTATCCGTCATCGTTTTATCAGCTTCAATAATCATCTTACCTGAATCAGTATTGACTTTATAAGTGGGATCAGATAAGCCTACAATCGAGTTACGCCACATGGTGATATCCTGTGCCTCAATGGCTATTAAGGTATTCTTGATGAAAATTTTCCCATCTGGATAAATTGTATAACGAGTCTTAAATAACAGGCCTTCATTTTTTTTACCCAGCATTGGATGATGGGAATTTTCCAAAACTACCTTTATAGGGCTTCGCTCCAAAACTTTAATACTCCGCGGCACTTCCTTAAAGTGATTTTTCGCACCCGCCACATGCGCAATTAAATCATCGGGGTTTAAACATTGGTTAAATAAAGCCCCCTGCTCATGCACAGGGATATAATTTGTCGCATTGTCGGTCAAATCAAACAAAGCATCAGGATCATGCTTTAAATCAAACCATTGAGACAAACCGTAATTGAGGCCATTTTCAAAAGCTAAGCGAAAGTTCCCAGGAGATTCTACTATAATTTTATGATTAAGTCCTTTCCCTTCTTGCGAAGTCTTCAGTTCCAATTGTTTAGCTGATACCGTTTGAAACGTCATCAAACAAATGAACACAACTGTCACCAATCTTGCTGTTCTACATTTTAAAAATTTATACATATAAATACCTAAATAAGTTTATAAAAAAATCATTTTTACTGTGAACTAAATCCGTGAGTCAATTTAAATATTTACTCGAGCAGACGAAGTTTTTTTATCCATCTTCACTGC
Source organism: Lentisphaera profundi (assembly GCF_028728065.1). Taxonomy (GTDB): domain Bacteria; phylum Verrucomicrobiota; class Lentisphaeria; order Lentisphaerales; family Lentisphaeraceae; genus Lentisphaera; species Lentisphaera profundi. The sequence continues at coordinate 2,134,777 of NZ_CP117811.1, forward strand.
ACCCATATCAGGGCTGCCATCACTTGGATTACCTGCAGCTTTTAATTTACTATTCTGTGGGCGCATACCTTCTCGAATATAGCCAAGTAATTGGTAAACTTGAACTTCTTTTTTACAGGATAAATTATCCATGAGAGAATTCATACTAGCCTTACCACCTAGAGTGACTGCCCAACTATAGGGATTGCGATTCACATCGACAAATTGCGGATCGACATCATCAATGTCATTTGCGCCTATGGTAGGTGTTCCTGAGAATTTCAGTCTGTTATATCCTTTGCCAGTTTCAGCACTATGATTACTACCCAGAGATATTCTCCAGGACGCATTATAACTCACATTTTCATCCGTCACTGAATCAATAACTGTATGAGACATATTATTGATTTTATAGCCGCTATCGTTACCAATAAATAAGTTAGAGCTTATGTCTTTAATTCGTCCTAGACCACAAACATTGGTTTCACCCAAATTCAGTCCGCCAATATTAGTCGTGAAAATTGTGTTGCTTTTAACTTCCACTGAAGAGTTGTTAGATTTGTGTAGAATCGTTATAAGTGTCGTTGATAAATTATTCTTTTTATAGGGACCATAGATATTAGGCAGTACAATATTTCGTTCCACAGTAAATAAATTATCTTCCGCTGAACCACTTTTAGCGTGTCCAACCATGACTCCGTCACCTTCAAAACCCCTGTTCTTTTCATCTCCCCCATTCTTTCCGCCAGTAAACCAAAAAAGTGATCCATATATACCTCCTTTTCCCTGACCGGTACTAACGCCTATATAATGAGGGTTCCAACTACCAGTATCCTTAATAAATACACAGTCTTCAATTATACGACCGAAGGGAATAGCAAATTCCGTACCATCTTGCAAGGACCTAATAAAATTACCTTTAAATGATTTCCATGGTGGACACATATGCGGATAACACTGTATGCCCTCACGAAATACATTTCCCTCTACCACATAATTCTCAGCGTAAAAAAAGCCAAGTGTTTTATCGAAATCACAATTTACAATAGTCGCTTTACTACCTGCGGAGGCTTTGGTTTCGTGGATATACCATAGCTCATATTTCTTGCGTTCCGATTTTGGCTTCACTTGTGAGTGCTGCCATTTACAACGTAAAAAGTTAAGTTCAGCATCCGCAGGTAATCGTGTCTTATGCTTGACTTGAAAACATTTATCAAATACACAATCTTCTAAATCTATGGCCCCTGAATTAGCATTAATCGAATACTCATAAGCTCGATAAGTTGGTGCCCCACCCAAACCTTTAAAAATGGCATTTTTTGCCACTACTCGGCCTCCACCATTAGAATTACCATCGCTAATATAAGCAACTGGCGAGCCTTCTTTTGCGTATATCACACAAGGCTTTTGCTTCGTTCCTTCTATCTTTAATAAGCCGCCTGACAGAATGTTGATTTTGCTCTCCTGGCTACCATCAATCTCGATTTGTGCGCCTGGCTTAAGGATGAGTTGACCCGCAATACTGGACGTCGAATGTAAAGTAAGTTTTACGTCTTCTCCAACTGTTAAACTCGCCCCTGCAGCAATGATAAGCTGCTCATATACCGTATCTTTATTGAGTGATTTTTTAGATTCAACTTTCTCCTGTGCATGAACAAAAGAGATTATAAAAAATGATAGTACAATTGAATAAATTTTGTTTTTCGTTTTGTAGTTCATATCTTTTCCTAATTCATTATTAATGGATTCACAATATATAATAATTCATAAAATGAATTATATCAAGCTTAATTGATAAAAAGCCTCTATTTATTGCTTTGAATGTTTATTGAAATCGCTGATTTTGATAAAGTTTTGATGACTGGGAAAGGAAAGCGTCTATCAATTAATACACTGAAAATCAGTGGAAAATCCCCTTCGGAAAGCACGCAACTAATATTTATATTAATGACTACTCTTTTTCGGTGCAGCATCTTTCTTTCTTAGTGTTTTTAGCGAACAGAGGTATTCCACTAAATCACGGATTTCATGAGCTTTGAGTAAGTATTTCATTGGTGGCATCCCTGAAATAGGATCCTGGTGCTTGATAATATTTACATTTTTATAAGTCTGCAGTTTCCCATCTGCCATTTTTAGCTTCACACCATCTTTAGTGTGCCCCATGAAAACTCCCGATATATCTCCCTCCTCTTTAGTTTTGATCACCATCACACCATATCCTGGTGCGACCACGGCCCCAGGATCTACAATCCCCTGCAAGATATATGCTCGTGTCCTTTGCTTGCCAATGAGCGATAAGTCTGGCCCCACTTCGGAGCCAAAACCATTCACCTTGTGGCAACGTATGCACTGAGCTGATCCATGGTTAAAAAACACATCTCTACCGCGGTCAATTTCACCACCTCGTTGCAATGATTCATATTTGCCGACACCTTTTTCTGCGTCCAAGGATTTTTCATACTGCCTTATCACTTGAATGAAATTTTGTGATGTCTGTTTTTTAGATGCCTCTAAAATCTCCAGCATACATTCTCGGTCACCGCCCCCTGCACTAATCTTGGACATTTCTGTGAAAAGTAATTTTTGAATCTTTATCGGAGCTTTATTCCCTATGAGCTCATAGGCAAGTTGGCGCTCTTTCGTCGATCCTGACTTAAAAATGCGAATGGACTGCTCATACGCAGATGGTATTTTCAATGAATACATCGCCTTTTGAGCAGCAAGGCGCATGGCTGGATTGTGATCGTCCAATAAATCAATGATGAGCTCATTTATATTGAGAGTTTTTCGTTTCAGTAAAATCGCTAAAGCCCCGAGGCGAACTTGATCCTTTAAGTCATTATCAATGACTTGTGACTCGATGATTTTTGACGATAAGTGAAAATTATATTTGACTGCAATACGATTTAATTGCGCTAAGAGATCTCCTTTTTTAAACAAGGCTTCTAAGGAATTTTTTACCTGCTCTTTAATATCCTCCCGAACAGCTAAAAGCTGACGAGGCAAGCCTGTGGTATTATCGAAATCCACATGATCGTTCCATGCTTCAATAGCAATTAATGCTTCTTGGCGGAGTTCATTACTTAAATCATCCCTTGACGCATACTTGAGTAAGCGTTGAGCAGCCCTCTTATCTCCCAGGTAATAATTAGCATTGATGACTCGATAATGTATAAACTTCTCAGGCTCATTTTTCGGTGCTTCTAAATCATTCAGTATTAATGCCAATTTTTCTTGTGCATTTGGAATAACTAAGTCATTAATCGCTCGGATAGCTTCAAACTTAATCTCTTTATTTTCATCACTTAGAAACTGTACTAGCTTAGGTGATTGACGTTTTCTTAAACTCAATAAAACTCCCATGCGCACTGCTTTTGAATCATCATTCATGTATTTCGTGAGCAAAGCCATGTTCTCGGTGCCCGCCAATCCCATAACTAAGCCATGCTGTAAAAACAAATCCTTGCCATCATTCTTTTCGAGTGCCTCGATCAAAGCGGGTACCGCCCCTTCATGGGCTAACCTTCCTAAAGCAATGCCTGCATACATGACAACTCGTTCATGAGCATCACCTAATGCTTGAATTAAAGCTTGCACCGCTCCTACATATTTGTGATCACCCAAAACACGTGCACACTGAATACGAACTTGATCATCCTCATCATTCAACATTATTTCAACGAGTATTTCCAAACATTTATCATTATCTTTTGCCATCATTCCTAGCCCCCAAACTCCATGAATCCTTTGTAATTGTGGTGCTGATAAATCCTTCACTGCACGGCTAAAAAGAGCTTTACCGGATTCATTTCTCTTGGCCAACTCAAACTGGGCTCTCATGCGAATTCTCTGATGATCCCTTGCTAAGAGCTCATAGACTTGCTCATCGGTCTTATCCGCAAAGCTACTTGTGAGTATTTTCTTATCTTCCAGAATTTCAGCTTTATTCATTTCCTCACTCAATTCAAGTGTATAAATACTTCCTACATCCTGATTAAAAAATCCGCCGTGGTTATACTCAGAGATATACATCTTACCATCAGGGCCAAACTCCATATCAACGCAATTGGAACCCCCAAAAAACAGTTTGTCATTAGTTGTTTTGAAACCCGCCCCCTGCTCAAGAATATCAAAGGACCGTAGATGAGTACTGAGGCTACTTCCCATAAATATATTAACAAAAAATTTGTTATTAAATAACTTCCCAAAACTATTTCCAGGATTAAACAAAAACCCTGAGGGGCCACCATTGATTTGCCCTATGGCAGGAAGCATGAATGCGGGCTGATTTATATTTCTTGTTTTCCACATATCCTCTACCATCCAAGCACTCAGTAACTTTTTTCTGTCCCCATAAATACTAGAACGATAAGCCAATTTATTTCCAAATGATAAAAGTGCTTGGTGCCCCGCATGCCAGCCAGAGTCCCCTCCTTCTAACAGGTAATTAATACGTTCTAAATCACCATTATCAGAATCATTATCCGCCGTAAATAAATTCCCGTAATTATCGAACTGTAACTCTTGCGGATTGCGCAATCCACGATAAAAAACTTCTATATCACTACCATCCGCATCACAACGAAATACGGCCCCTTCATGAGGCGAATGAAATTCCTTGCCTTCCTTAGTCGTGAAATTATAACCACGATCACCTATGCTCCAGTAAAGCTTGCCATCAGGCCCCCACACCAAGCCATGCATATCATGCCCAGAGAAGCTCATTCGTACTCCGAAACCATCTTGAAGAGAATTTCGTTTATCGGACACTCCGTCACCATTCAAATCTTCAAGTACCCAGAGATTAGGTATATTGGCATAATATATTTTCCCATCACGTTCAATAATACCAATGCCTATACCATCTAGTACATCATTAAATCCATTCGCAAAATACCTTGATCTATCGGCTCGACCATCGCCATCACTATCTTCAACAAGTCGGATTTTATCTTCTTCCGCGGTGTAATGGCTCATAGGGATTTTACTTGCATGTTTTTGATACATCTTTAAACGATCCGCATTCGTTTGGATCAAGAAATCATCTTTCAACATGTAGGGGCGCTCACGTATATCATCCACACCGTGCTGCCAACGATCAATTTCAGCGACAAAAAGACGGCCGTGACTATCGAATGTAATGGCGCTGGGATTTTTCACCTGAGATTCATCCGCCCAAAGCCTGGCTTTAAATCCCTTGGGGATCTCAAAGTTTTTAATTTTTAGAGCTGCTTTTTTTTCGTAATCATCTGCGCTGTGAGTAGTTTCATTTGCTATTGCCCGCATTTCAAAAGAAATGCATAAACTCAAGACGATGACTAAATTTATTTGGGCCACCATAAAAGAAAATCGTTTAATCATGTTTACTTCCTCTATTTTTTTGGTATTCATAATTTTAATGAAGATATAAGCCCTAATTATCCATCATCTTTCTAGGAGCCACTTGAATTTCAAGTATGAATTCACATTCAGTCAGACTTAGTCAAGCCTAGGAATGCCGAGCACCAACTTGGCTTCAAATCCGGATCAATAGTCAAGCCTGGGAACGCCGAAGACCAGCTTGGATTTTAAGTCCATTCACCCTTTTCATAGTTAATGATCCATCTAGTCACATACCTAATTAGTGGTCCATCCTGGAACGCCGAGCACCAGCTTGGCCTATAATTTCCATAGTTAATTATCCATCTAGTCACATTCTGGATTTATAGCACGTCATCATTAACTCTTATAATTTTTAAATTGCTTCTGCTGTATTTTTCGGAGGAGATTACGCGTCAGTTTAATACCCTCAATTTCACTATGTTTATTGCCCTCATACTCAATTCCTACATAGCCCCTGTAACCCGCATCTAGAACCAGTTTCATCATCTTTTCATAATCACTATGAACTTCTCTTCCTCGTGAATCAAACTCATGACTTTTGGCGCTGACACCCTTGGCGTAGGGCATTAATTCCCGCACACCTTGGTAACGATCATAATCATTGAAATTTCCGAAATCTGGTAAAGTTCCACAATTCTCTAAATCAACTTTTTTCATCAGTGATTCAAGCCATTTCCCATTCGATGATAAACCACCATGATTTTCTACAATCACATTCATTTTCAGTGTCTTTGCGAAGATCGCTAATTGTGTCAATCCATCCGCCGCTAAGTTCATTTGCTCATCATATGAGCCCGTCGACTTGGCATTAACTCGAATAGAATGACAACCCAAAAATTTAGCACTTTCCACCCAGCTAAAATGATTTTCTACTACCTTTCTTCTCTTGGTCTTATCTTGATCGCCTAAATCACCGAGGCCATCACACATCATTAGGACACTTTTTACACCATGATCATCACAGCGTTTTTTAAGATCTTTGAGATAAGTATCTGTATTATTAGGGAAGAATCCATTCACATATTCCACTGCATCAATCCCAAAAGTTTTTTTAGTGAATTCGGGAAACTGCAAATTTGATAATTCTCTAGATTCCAACAAACGATGTAGTGACCATTGTGCTAAGGAAATTTCAAATAATGCTTTCTCATCAGGTGAAATACATGATGTAGAGAGTCCCAAACTTAGGGCTGCACTAGTCCTGAGAAAATTCCTGCGATTTATTTCTTTCATATTTATCCTTTGTCAAAGCTATCATTCACTAGCCCTTATTAGCTCTATAAATTTCACGATTATCCTATTTTATTCATATTATGAATTAAATCAAGCGGAAAATATTTTTAAGGTCTTAATACCTAAGCTAGCTACAGAAGAAGTACACGGAAATTAAATTTATCGATTGCTTAGTATTTTTACCGCGCCTCAGACAAGTAACTCAATCGTATCATAGATAGCGTCCACTCAGCAAAGGGCTTGTGGATTCCGCCCGTATGGCAATACCTCCCCGCCGGAGTGAGGCGATCTAAACGCCTAACAGCGAGTTGCGGCTGCCACCGCAGGCGGTAAAAAAGAAAGCCAGTGAAATTTTAATCATCTGCCCGTATGGCAATACCTCCCAGCCGGAGTGAGGCGGATTAATACACCTTTGTATTTATTTGATGAGCAGGGACTCCGTCCCCTTCCCTGCAGGGTGTGCCCTCCCTGGGAGGCGGATAAAATTTTAATTATCTGCCCGCGGTAATGCCAAAAAATACCTGTCCCTAAGTCATCTTCTCCGAACAAGAACATGCCAAGCTGATGCTTGGCGGTCCCAGGGAGTCGGGTAAAACATTAAATCATCCCCGCAGGGGCATCCGCCCGTATGGCAATACCTCCCCGCCGGAGTGAGGCGGATTAATCCACCTTTGTATTTTATTTGATGTCTAGGGACTCCGTCCCCTTCCCTGCAGGGTATGCCCACCCTGGGAGGCGGATAAAATTTTAATTATCTGCCTGCGGTGGCAGCCGTGCCCGTATGACAATACCTCCCCGCCGGAGTGAGGCGGATTAATCCACCTTTGTATTTTATTTGATGTCTAGGGACTCCGTCCCCTTCCCTGCAAGGTGTGCCCACCTTGAGAGGCGATAAAAAACATTATTAATAACCCCTTTTTTTATCTGCCCCCTTTTTATCCGCCCGTATGGCAATACCTCCCCCGCTGGAGTGAGGCGGATTAATCCTCCTTTGTATTTATTTGATGAGTAGGGACTCCGTCCCCATCCCTGTAAGGTGTGCCCACCTTGAGAGGCAATTTTAAAATTAAATCCCTCCTTATTGTATTTCCATGAGGTAACTATTTTTCAGTTCACTTATAGTCAGAAAACCTAAGCTTTCATAGAGACTCTTTACACGATTGCCTTTGAGCACAGTTAATCGCAACGGCATCTTCAATTTTTTTGCGTCTGCAATAAGCTCACGAATGACTTGCGTTCCTACCCCCTGCCCTTGAAAATCAGGACGTATTGCGATATCCGCAAGATAGAGGCAATCTTGCTGTGTTTCTGTATTAAGGTAGCCAATACTCTGCTCATCAAACAGAATAATCTCGGCATTTCCATTATTGAAACTAATACGGAAATTTTCGGAAACCCATGGCATTTCCAGTGCATCAAAATAGGGTTTGAGCAATGATTGATAAAGAGGCTCCACCCATTCGAGGTCACTGGCAGTAACCTTTCGTTTACTTATCATAATTTACCTGCGGATTTGAGTTTTTTACTGAATTTCTCTTTCGCACTCGAGTAAGCTTCTTGAAGTAATGGCGATAATTCTGTAAAGGTTTCTTGAGAAGGATTCAATACCTGAACCCAAGACATCCACCCATATATCGGGTGCGGCATTAGGCTATTGAGCTTTTCAAAATCATCTCTCGTATCAACGATCCCACCCTTATTCGCTCTCTTAGGCTGATCGCCAAATCTAAGTTTATAACTTGCTTTTGAAACCCCCATACTCAGTCGAAAGATGCCCGCCCTATCAAGAGCGGAGGCTTTATCATTATCCCCATTTTTTTCTTTTATCGTACAGAAGTAGACTCCATTTGGCAAAACTTTCCCTGGATTATAAAATAAGGAAGTTTCTCCCCAAGTAGATTTGGGAATTACACCTTCAAATTCACTTAGGACCTGCTCTATGATTAACGCGGGAGTCATACTCACCTTCTTAAGTCTTTTAAAGTTAATGGGGGCCTAAGAAAGGAGCACATAAAGTGTTTTTATACTAATCATCATATAAAAATACCGTTGATCAATATCCTTAAGTGAAAATAATTCTCCAGATGAAAGGGCATGGTGCTCCGCACACGAGATGGGCGCTGCACCCCTCGAACTCCCCCTAATGATTGGGAACTTAAGGATTTTGCGAAGCTAGTCCGCCCGCGGAGGCCCTCCGTCCGCCGGAGGCATTAAAGTCATAAACTAATTTTCATCATCCGCATTGGAATGCCGAGCTCCCAGGTTTTGCCACACAGGCGAATTGCCATGGCTTGACCAGGCGACTAAGGCCTTGTCCAATCGTTTAAGTGAGTATAAAAATTACAGTAGACGCTTGATGTGAGCATAAATCTGATTGCGGAACTCATCACCCGTGAATTCATGCTTAACGCTATCCAAGCGGTAATGTGAATGCGGGAGCTCTTTACTATAATAATGTTTACTAAGCCATGCTTTTGCTTTCGCGTCGTTTTTTTCTGTGGCTAATTTCTCGAGTAAAAGCAAGAGACGATAATCATCAAGACCGAGCGTCGATAACTCAAACTTTATGGCATAATCATGGCCACCATCAGCACGAGGGAAAAACATCATAGCATCATATTCACGGCCATCTAAGTCATAGTAAGGATAGTTTTGACTACCGGTGAGGTACCATTGAATAAGGTGCTTGCAGCCATTATGCCTAGCGACAAATAAGCACTGACCCATGATTTGGCGATTCGTATCAAACAAGCCAATACCCTGATTATAAAATCCCCAATTTTTATTTAATTCCTTAAAATAATCAATATCATTTTTTGATATGCTAGAGTAAGAGAAATCCGTGAATTTTTCATTGAGGTCTCCTCCATATTTATCTTTTTCGATGGAATGACTAAAGCCTCCCGTATCAAAAAATGGATAATATTTATTAAGTACCGCTACGCGCTTAAGGTCACGATCAACTTTTTGCGAATAACCTGAGGCCTCATCAGAAATATTCAGGATTATAGGGAGGTAAGCCGCAGATGAGAATTTTTCTTTTAACAAAGCTGAAGAAAGCTTTCTAAACGCTTCATTTTTAAATCCCATTATATCTCCAGGTACATCAAGGAATAACATATTTGTAAAAGGGCCACCATAAGTAAATAATTTCTTAAACCCGAGACGCTTAGCATCAGTCATAAGCAGGTCGATATCTTTCGTATCAAGCTTTAATTCACCACCCTCTTTATAAAACTTAAATCCAGGGACTTCTGAAAAAGTTGTGTAACCACGTCTCGCTAATTCTTCCATGGTATTCAAACGGTATTTTTGCTGAATTTCAGTTTTCCCTGGCAAAGTAATACTGCCTAAACGTACTGAAGATAAACCAAAATAACCTACGGGTAAGTCCACACTTGGTAAACTAAAGGGCAAGACTTCTAAGCTAAAAGCCATTTGCTCTACATGTCTTCCGACTCGTAAAGAAATCTTACCTTTATATAGGCCAGGTTTTTGATTATCTATAGGAACCTGCAACCATATAACACGATTAAAGTCATGACTGAATTTGATCCCTTTTCCTGGGAATGTTTTTAAGAAACGCGGTGCCAATACATAGACTTCATGATTAAAAATTAAGCTTTGATATTGGTCAACACCATAGCGTACCCAATCATCCTGAGCTGAAATTTTATCCCCTTTGGCATTGACTAAATCAGAAATAGTGACTTTTACATTTTTATCCGTCTTTAAAGGGCGTAAGTAAAAGCTCGCTGCAGCTCTTCCGCCATTGGCCGACTTCAAGGATAATTCGGAATTCATTTTTTTCGGTATATCACGGTAGTTCAAAACCTTATCGATATCGACCTGTGTGAAATAATAACCCTTCTTGAAATCTTGTTCGTTAAATTGATCTGATTCAGAGACTTTAGGGGTTTCAATATAACGGTTCAGGGTCATAAACTCATTTTTCTGGAGTTCATAAAGTGTGGCTTTATATTTAGCTGCCTCAAGTAATTTATCTTTAGGGTAAATAATTAATGAGTTAAAACAAATCCCACTTTTATCACTATTAACTTCGATGCTGAGCTGACCATTGCGTACTTGGACATCATGTACAATCGGCTTGAAAACATCTTTCAAATAGAGGTCGTAAGCATTGTCACTCTGATTCGGTTCAATATCTTTAAATCTTAAGAAATTGGCTAAATATTTTTCAAAGGATTCTACCGACTCATCCAGCACCGTTTCATTATTGATTTTCACGAGACGCTTATTCCAAAAATGTTCGTTCCAATAACCTAAGTGATTGATATTAAGTTCAACTCTGTAGTCGCCGTCGGGTAAATCTACTAAGAATTTTCCTTTGGAAACAAAGATCCCATCGCGATTTAATCTATCCGCATACATTGAGTCATGTGCCTGCCATATTTTAGCATCATCGAAACCAAAGCCGATATCTTTACTATATGAATGTTTTGTTTCGATTCTTGTAAATCCTTGCTGAGTCCAAAAGGAATCTTTTACAAAATCAAAGAGTACCAAGCCTTCGAAAGATTTTGCTTTTTCAGGGCCATTTTCCAAACGTATATTATCGACGAAAAATAGATCTTCTGAAGGCGCACCAATTCCAATCCCATACCAAAATCTTTTCACATCTTTCAAATTCAAATAACGTTTTAGCTTCGCAGAACCACGCTCACCCACATGACTCTTTAAATTAAATTTAAGCTTATTCCAACCCGGCGCCAATTTTGAACTATGATTTTGCTGGTTCCAGTAAGGCGCTCTTTCTATATCGTTTACACACAAAGCAAAATTGACGATTTTTGAACTCGTGTTATACACATCCAAGGCAATATACTCATAACCACTCCAATCATTACTTCCGGCTTTCTTGAAATTTAAATTCTGATAACCAGTACCTACGGCAGCCGATGAGGCTCCCTGAGTCACGAATTCACTATTGAACTTTCTCACTGAATGGCCGATATTATCATCTGCCGTATTTTCATAGCTTATTAAAATACGAGGCGTACGATTAACTTTGCCTTGCTCAAGTTTGTCTTTAGGAAATATCGTACCACATATATCACAATCAGCATTTGTTTTTGGCATCCAAAGGTAACAGTTGTCGCAGCGTTTTCCCTCTCCTACCTTTAGGGGCTTGGGAAACTCTTTTGTGGATTTCGCAAAATGCATATCACGCATTGTAGCTGTTTTTGAGATTTTGATATCGTCAACCCAAATTGTGCCTTCTGATTTCAAACGCAACCAAAGTTCCAGTGGGTCTTTATCTATATTTACAGTGAAGTTTATTTTACTCCATTCATAAGTACCTTTTAAGTTCTTAGTAATCGTCTTGACCTTTCCAGGTTCACTTTTATAAAAAATCCATGTCGAATAATCCCAATTGCCTTTCTTGACCGCAAAACTTCGCAAGGCCATTTCCACTTCGTAAACGCCTTTCTCTAGGTCGAACTTTTTGTAAAGTGTCGCTTGATCACCCTTGGAACAAACCATTTTAATCGCTCCAGGTGCAAGAGCTCCTTTATTTTTCACATGACTTATAGCGCCTTCCCCATAATGTCCCCAGCCCATAAAATCAGTATCAAAATCATAAGATACAAGAAACTCACTGCTCGCCCCTGCTTGCGCAGACAAACTTTCACTTTTTCCCTTTGCTCCGGCTTTATCAGCTGCCGATGATGTTAATCCCACTATTAAAAGTAAAATCATAGGTCTTAACAGGAAATCTGTAATCTTATATTTCATATTATACTCACGTTAATTTTGTTAAATATTGCTAAACACTAGATCTTAAATACCATGAATTCAAGTGGTGTAGTCATATTTTGTTCATAAAATGAATTAATTGACTTTGTTTCATGTTTTATAAGTTAATCTAGCTATTGGGACAAGGCTTATTTTTTAATGAATTTAGGGGGCTAAATTATCTTGACACAGTCTTTGAATCTTAGATTAATTAAGCTCCACAAATTCAAACTACTCCCACAACTTATAAAGCTCACTTGCCGCCAATAGGAACATACCGGTAACATACTCATGGGTATCTTCTTTGATGACTTTGTAGGGAGCTCCGGCAGGTAGTTGGCCCCACTGCACAATGCCTTCATCACTTATGATAGAAACGATTGCTGGCCAAGATTTTTCAATTACGGGTAAAAACTCATCTCTAGGAAGAATTCCATTATTTATGCCCCAAGCAATGCCGTAGGTAAAAAAGCATGTCCCACTACTCTCTTTTAGATCAATATCTTCTGGATCATCCAAATTAGGTCTCCAAAAACCATCAGGCTGTTGACGTTTTTTTAATTCCGTCGCCATGCGTACATATAAGGCTTTGTATCGTGGGTAACTACCATGATCTTTAGGCATATATTTTAATATCCTACTTATGCCCCCAAAAGCCCAACCATTGCCTCTGGACCAGAGTACTTTTTTACCATTGACAGTTTCTTGATACATAAAAGTTCTTCTCGCTTCCTTATGAGCAATAGAATCTGGGCGAATATAACGAGCGTCAATTTTTTCTTGTGTTCCTTTTATGTATCGAGTATCCCTATAAAACAAACCTTCATCTTTATCATAGAGTACGCCGTAAATATCCCAGAAACATCCATCCATCCAATCTAAATATTTTTCTTCACCGGTAATTTTATTCAGCATTGCCAGAGCTGGAGGAGAGGTGTACAAGCCATCGACAAAACGCAGACCCGCATTTTCATAGTACCATCTCAAAGGATCGGAGACCGGATTGGAATAATTGGGACTATTAATATAATCAATTGTAGGTTTAAGCATATATTCTTGCTTTGTTTCGAAATAACATTCCATCCAAATCTGGCTACAAGCCATCGAGTAGAAACCGCTACCATAGACCCCCGAAGCAATACCAGGGATTTTCCAGCCTAAGTCTTCTCCCCATTTTATACTTTTTTCTAAATACCTTTTATCTCCTGTTGATTGGAAGACTGCCATAACACCGGAATAGTATGTACCTCTTATCCAGTTATCATTTGATGACTTGGATAAATGTGCAAATTGATAAGCATCAACCTTGTCCGTGATGGCTTTTATAAACTCTTTAGATTTTATGTTTGCCTGAGCTTCATTTGGGAAATAAATTCCGATTAAAATTGCTAAAAGAGCTAATACTTTTTTCATAAATCGACTCCGATTAAAATTACTAAAACTGAGGGGAAATACTTTTTCTCTTCCCCGTTAAAGGCTGTGTATTATTGCTATAAATGAGTTCCCATAAATTGAGAATCATGAACTTTACTTCAGCTAGTTAACGACATATAAGGGTCATGTAGTTATCTTCTGAAAATTTGAGTTTTTACCTATTCAGATTTTTAACTTACACAACTTTATTATTATACATGATCATGAACGTTCCATGATATTATATTGTCGCAATATTTGCCCTTTGCTGCCATACATTTTTATCTGAATTTGTTCTTGCGTAAAAGCTAGTGAAGTCAGTGTTCCTGATGAATCCCTGCGTCCGCCACCAATCACCACTGGATAAGGGTTGCCTTCATCACCCACTTTGTGGATTTTATGGGTATGGGTGTGCCCTGATATTGCCAGATCAACTGCTGCGTCTTTCAGCATCTCTCCCCAATGCGTTTTACCAATATTATAATCACCGCTATAGGTCTTATCATTACCATAAAGAGGTATGTGGTGGATCAAAACTCGAAAACGAGCTTCCTTAAATTGATTTGAGGCAATTTCTTCTTTCAACCAGGCCGCCTGCTCAATAATAAATGGCTCAAAATGATTCAAACCTGAATAGCCTTCATTATCATCCGGCTTATCTTCACCCGTATCTAAGACTACAAAACGTACTCCCGCATGAGTAAACGAGTAATAAAGACTATTCCCCGGGTTAGCAAAATGCTGAGGTAAATTTCTTGCATAAGCTCCACGAATTTCATGGTTCCCACGTATATATAAGGGAGGAATATTTGCTGCGTCGACGCTTTCATTATAAACACAAAGGGAGTCCAATACCGCTTCTTCACCCATGGGATCGTTGAAACAATCACCATTGAAAACAGAGAAACTGAAGTCTTTAGCAGGATTATTACGCGTTAGATCTTGAGTTAATTTAAGATTATCATGAAGGTCATTAAAAAAAATAACTGAAAAATCGTCGCTTGCATTAGGATCTAGGCAACGAAAAGATTTAAGCTCGGTGAAGTGCTCCGTTCCGAATTTTACTTCATAGGGTTCATAGGAAATAATTTCTTTGGATACACATCGATAAAAATAACTTTGCCCGGGTGTTAATTCTGTGATCCGAATTGAGTTCAGGGTATTATTCGCCTGTTTTTGACCATTTATAAAACTGTGGGCAACCTGCCCTAAGTCCTGTGTTAGGCCATATTCTACACGACTAAAGCTAGCTGATGAAGTCTGCCACATAATTGTCATTTCATCCGCACCCGGATTTTGCAAATAAGGTGCTACACTTAGCCAATGCTGCTCAACATTGGCTTTTTTACTAGCTGAGGCATTTAGCGGTAGGCTTGCTATTGCCGCTATCGATGTAAGTCCTTTCAAAAAATCACGTCGTTGAATAGACATATCTAGTTCCTTTCTGTTTCGCAGCTAAAATAATTTCATAAGTTCTAGCACTAAGCTATACTTGATTAATCCTTATAGAAAACTTAATAGCATTATTTATTGGTCTGCATTCATTATTTTGGCAATTTGATTAAACTTTCAAAAAAATCTTATTTTTTTGCATGTAGAAAAGTACGAGCCAAGTCAATATTAACCCTAAACAAGCAGTAAATGCCGAATAAGCTATGCTGTTAAACATAGAAAAGTACTGCTCTGTTCCATAGACAAATTGCTTCACAAATATTTCGCTATTGAAAAAACGATTGTAGCCAAAGACGAGGTACGCAAATAAAGCATTACTTCCAATGACAGTAAAAAACACTGCTCCTTTACGTAGCTCTAAGACATCTAACACATAGAAAAATAGACTTAACAATAAGATGCACCATGCACCTGATATGAGTGTGAATGAACTCGTCCAAATCTTTTTAATACAGGGCTCATAAAAACTTAAACCATAACCGGCGAGTAGCACCAGTACACCATAGGCAAACAGATATTTGACGCGTTGTTTCTTTGATTGCTTTGAATTTTTTAAGAGCGCCCCTGAGAACACACCTAACATCACCGTCACAATAAAGTTAAAACTTGATAATACCCAGGTATATTCGGTTCCGTGACGATGAGTGGAAAGTACAAAGTTATCAATTTTCGAAGCCATATTTCCCTCTAGGCTCATATCGCCACCCGTGAAATTAAGTATGACACTGTAGATAATTAAGCATAAAACCGTCAAGGAAATTTGAAGCCTTAGATCTTTGACTAGAAGGATGAGAGCAGCCCCTAAATAGCCCATAGCTATGGCTTGAAGGGTATTGTTGTATAAATAGACTTCAGCCCAATTTAAGTTGAGTAATCGCCCTTGATAAACCATGCCGAATAACCACAATAAACTAACGCGAAAGATAACGTGGGTGTAAACTTTTTTCTTACCTTCTCTTTCAAGCCGTTTCGGAAAGGAAAATACCATTGAACAGCCCGTTATGTACATAAATAAAGGCATGATAATATCTTCAAAAGTCATGCCTTCCCATTTTGCGTGTTCAAATTGAGTCCTCAAAAAATCAAGTCCAGGAATATTGAAGGTTGCAAAGAGACTCGTTAAAACTCCAGCACCACCAGTAAGCCACAACATATCAAAACCTCTAAGGGCGTCAATCGACAAAACTCGTTCGCTTTTTACTTCTTTTTTATTTGTCATTCTCAATCCCAAAATTTTGAAGGAGGTTCATCTCGTTAATTCAGATGCACAATAATCAAATCATAAATACATTTGACTTATTGTTAAGTATATTTAATTCAAAAAAGGAATTAATCAAGGTCCAGCTATATTTCTTTTAAGACTTCATCTGAGTAGAAGGCACGGTCCTCCGCACAGGAGATGGGTGCTAGCCACCTCGACTCTCCTTGCAAGATAATTCCGTATAGGCAAAGTTTTCGTCTGCCTGTCGGGCAAGATGCTTAAGCAGTGGACTCAGAGGCCTGCCTTACGTTAGGGAGTAGTTGTGTTTATGTATAGAAAAATACGATTAGCCAGAATAGAGGGCATGATGCGACCCGTACGAGAGGGACGCTGCCCCCCTCGAGCTGCCCCAGCAAGGAAATGCCTTTCCTTGACCAGGCGATTAGGGGCTTTGCCCCGCTTTATGGGTAATCGTTTTGAAAAATACCCTCAAGCCAAACTTCGCTTGAGGGTAAATTATTTACTTATTTAATATTATTCTTTTTTAAGAATTTCAGAATATGCTGAG
Source organism: Lentisphaera profundi (assembly GCF_028728065.1). Classification (GTDB taxonomy): domain Bacteria; phylum Verrucomicrobiota; class Lentisphaeria; order Lentisphaerales; family Lentisphaeraceae; genus Lentisphaera; species Lentisphaera profundi. Next base: position 2,151,762 of record NZ_CP117811.1, read on the forward strand.
CTATCTCATCTCCTTTCTCTTCTAAAGCAAAATGACCTGTGTCCAATAAGTGTATTTCTACTTCTTTAAGATCTCTTTTGTAGGGATGCGCTCCTTCTGCCGGAAAAATATAGTCATTCTTGCCCCATACAATCAGTGTCGGCGGTTGATGATCTCGGAAATACTTCTGCCATTTTGGGTAAAGTGTGACGTTGGTTCGATAATCATAAAACATTGCGAGCTGAATTTCAGCATTTTCTGCTCGTTGCAAATGCTGTAAATCAAGATTCCAGTTATCTGGATTGATTTTCGACGTATCTTGAACACCGTGTGTGTATTGCCACTTCAATCCATCGAGTGAATGAAAACCCTCTAAAGCTTTACCATTTTCAATTGTGTAATCATTCCAGTATTTTTTGATGGGCTTCCAAAAATCCCGTAAGCCCTCATCGTAGGCATTGCCATTCTGGATTATCAAAGATTCGATTTTCGCTGGGTTTTTAACCGCAATTCGAAATCCAATAGGAGCACCATAATCCATTAGATACAGACTGAACTTATCGACTTTTAAAACTTCTAGGAAGTTCTCGACAATTTTTGACATATTGGCAAAAGTATAGTCAAAATCTGCTATTGCTGGTTGATCACTGCGTCCATAACCAGGATAATCTGGTGCCAAGACATGATAGTCATTTGCCAAGTCTTTAATGAGATTTCTAAACATATGTGATGATGTAGGATAACCGTGTAAGAGCACAATTGTCGGCTTATCTTTTGATCCTGCTTCTCGATAAAAGATCTTGATGCCATCTACTTTAACTTCTTTGTAAGAAGTCTGTAGTGAATTCTCTTTCGTTTCTTTACTTTTCACATCAGCTGCCTGTATGGCATTTGTTGATGCTAAAGTCACAAACACTGCTGCTGCCATCTTTAATAATTTCTTATTCATTGTACTACTCCATTTTATTTTATATTTATGTAGGTAAGTCTGTATATTAAATTGTGTGAATCTATATCCCCTCATGATCAGAGGGTCGGGCTTGACCGAGTGGCCAGTGGAATAATCTATCACTAGATAAAATCGCCACATCATTAATGCTCGCTTCTCGACGGCGCATTAAACCCTCTTGATCAAATTCCCATAATTCATTTCCATAGGCTCTAAACCATTGACCGCTCAGGTTTTTGTACTCATACTGAAATCGTACTGCAATGCGATTTTCACTAAAACTCCACAAGTCTTTAGCGAGTCGATACTCCGTTTCCCATTGCCATTTCAAACTGAGGAAATCTTGAATATCTTCTCGGCCCTTGATGAATTGCTCACGGTTTCTCCAAATTGAATCAAGTGAATAAGCACTCGTAACTCTTTCTGGATTTCTTGAGTTCCATGCATCTTCTGCCGCACGTACTTTTAAGCGCGCCGATTTTTCATCAAATGGGGGTTTTAGATTTTTACTTATGCGCATTTTTTATCTCCTTATTAGGATTTATAGGTTTAATAATTATGTAGGTAAGTCTGTATATTTTATTTCTCAAAAAAAATACTACTTGTGTCGGTGTTATTCTCATTTAATCATACTCACTCCTAAATCGTTGCTAATAATTTCATTGACGCATCCATGGCTTCGTCTGCCGATGTCGAATTGCCTTCTAAAACAGCGGTAACAATCGCTCCCTCTACCATAAGGAATATTGCCGGTACAAAGGCGGCGCCTTCAGGCCCTTTTGTTTTAATCACGACTTCGTGAATCAATTTCTTAAAAACTTTTTTATGTTCTACTGCAAAAGCAAATCCAGGGTGATCTCGATCCGCGAGTTCTGCTGAAGCATTGAGAAAGGCACAACCACGAAAGCCTTCACCTTCGAACCAATTTTTTAAGCTTGTAAAAAAAGCGGCTAATGGGCTCAGTCCCTCAGTGATAAACTGTTCGATCTGAGTATTAAAATAATTATTTATAAGTCCATCTCTATACTTCAATACCTCAAGAATGAGCTCATCTTTAGACGCAAAATGATTATATAGGGTCATTTTGGCTACTTTAGCTTCTGCAGTTACCCGATCAATTCCTACAGTGCGTATGCCCTCAGCATAAAATAAACGCTCGGCAGTGACAATTAATTTTTCGCGGGCCTTAGATGGTTTTTTTGTTTTCATACCTTAAAGTATGTAGACCTGTCTACTTATTCAAGTGTAATCTCAAAAAAAACATGACTTTTAACGATTTAGCTTAGTAATACTTCATTTAGTTCATAATGTGAACTAAATAACTTGACTCTCTATCAATCCTCATTAATAGTAACTTATTTATTGCTATAAACTCTAGATTGTAAGTTTAATAGAAAAACAAATCCTCGTGCAGATGGACCGCCATTTACTTCTTTCATCTGCTTAACATTTCTGAATAAAGGTCTTTATATGAAAATTTTAAGCATCCATGCCCACTTTGATGATTTTGAATTTGTTGGGCTAGGCACTTTTGAACTCTTCAGGCAAAAACACGGTGATTGCTGTGAAATGAAAGCTATTATCTGTACGGATGGAAAAGCTGGTCATCACTTAAGAAGTCGTGAAGAAACCGGTGCCATTAGGCTGAAAGAGCAGGCTCAGTCAGCAAAATTAGGTGATTTTGAATTTGAATTGCTCACGCTTCCCGATGGGACGTCCCCTAGGGAAGGTGCTTTACAGACTGATTCGAATCTCTTGGCCGCTCTCTGGAAAACTATACGCGAATTTGAACCGGATTACCTTTTTTGTCCTCCCATTATTACAGATCCCCTCCTAGGTATACATAATGATCATCAAGTGGTGGCTGAGGCTGTGAGAAAAATAGCTTATATGATTAATGTCCCCCACTGTTTCACACCCGAGTACCCGGATCAAGAGCTTCAATCCAAATGGATCAAAACTCCCGTAATCATCAATTATTTTGATGAATATCAAAAAGGCTCCATTACTTATGATTTTGCCATTGATATCGAATCTGTTTTTGATCTCATTGTGGCTTGCTCATACTGCCATAGCAGTCAAATAAAAGAATGGTTACCTTGGGTGGGTGCACATGATTTAAAGGTCCCCGCAGATGAGGCTGATTGGCATTCTACCTTAAACGATAAATACTTCTCTCGAAGTCAAAAACTGGACCTTATCCCCGAAAAATTATTAGAGGCCTTCACCCTTACTTCTTGGGGTAATGTTCCCACATTTGAACAGCTTCTAGAAGATTTCCCCAAGGCAATTATATTTAATAAAAATGAACAGGCTTTAAAAGAAAAATTAGATTCCTGGCGACAATAGAATCCTAAAAAAACTACTTAGAACTAAACCTAAAGAGAGTAAGTATGAAAGTTCGTAGGTACCAAACTAATGAGGCCGAGGCTATTTGGGATGTCTACTTTGGTTCGACTCACTTATATGTAGCAGTCAGTACCACGGCCTTAGATTTTTTTTTCTTGCCCATGGATTCAAAATTGATGGTGAAACCAACAATATCGTCTGTGGTCAGGTGGCTAAACAATACTTAATGAGTTGGGATGAAGTCCCAATGATTCATTGTCCTAAAACCTAGCCTACATTATTTATTTTATGATTAACCAGAATAAAGGGCATGATGCGACCCGTATGAGAAGGACGCTATCCCCCTCGAGCTCCCCCAGCAAGGAATTGCCATGGCTTGACCAGGCGACTAGAGGCTTTTCTCCGCTTGCTGGATAATTGTGATTTATTTTAAATTCGCTCAATAAAAAGGCATTATTTACCATGACTAAAATCCTACTACTCTTCATTACCCTACTCGCCAGTTGTGTCGGAACTGATAAGCCACCTACTTCTCCTAAAGTATTAAATAGTTCTTCTGCTATAGACAAAAAACCTCTACGGATCGCTATTATTGGTTTAGTCCATGATCATGTTCATTGGATGATGTTAAATAGGAAAAAAATCGGTGATATTGAAATCGTCGCTATAGTTGAAGCTAATCAAGAACTCGTCAAAAAGTATTCACAAAAATACGGGTTTTCTACTGATATCGTATTTAACACTATCGAAGAGATGTTAGCACATATAAAACCTGAGGCTGTCACCGCTTTCAACATGACTTCTGAGCATCTCAAAGTCGTTGAGGCCTGCGCCCCACTCGGCATTCATATTATGCTTGAAAAGCCACTAGCGACCTCTCTCGTCGACGCCAAGAAAATGTTCAACTTGGCTAATCAATACCAAGTTCAATTATTGACTAATTATGAAACTTCTTGGTATCCTAGCATACGCGAAACCTACAGACTCATCCATCAAGAAAATCTCATAGGTGAGATCCGTAGGATTATCATTAATGTCGGCAATCGCGGTCCCATTGAAGTTGGCTGTAAAGCAGAATTTATTGAATGGCTTATTGACCCTAAGTTTAATGGTGCAGGCGCACTCGCAGATTTTGGCTGTTATGGCACAAATCTAGCTACTTGGTTTATGAAAGGAGCTCCCCCTACACGCGTCAACTGCCTTACACAGCAGTTCAAGCCTGAACTTTATCCAAAAGTAGATGATGATGCCACGCTTATACTGACTTATCCTAAAGCACAAGTTATTATCCAAGCTTCGTGGCACTGGTCCCTCAACCGTAAAGATATTGAGATCTACGGTTCAAAAGGACATATAATCTGTAAGAATAGTAAGGACATGATCATCATGAAATATGGTCAGGGCGATGCTCGCTCACAAGTGGCACCGCCTTTAGATCCTGGTCTTTACGATGGCTTTGCCTACCTTCGTAAAGTCATTAGAGAAAACGATCCCGTCAGACCTTTTTCTCCTTCTGCACTCGATAATAATTTATTGGTCATGCGCGTTTATGAAGCGGCCAAGCAATCTTCCGAAACGGCTCAAACCATTTATTTCAAGACTTTTGAAAGTACCTTAAAATAGATGATTTATAGAAAACTGTATAGTCTAAAAACACATTTTATTCCTTTTTTGAATTAAATGCTTGATTATACCTAATACTTGTCTATAGTTTAGTCACTTTCACTCATGCATTGCTTCGATTAAGGTCGAAGAAAAATCACTCCAATGCGATTCATCAACAAAGACGAAGTCTCTTATTACTGTTCATGAGCCTTCATACATACTAAATATAAATTTGAGGTACAATCATGGGCTTAAACTTTTCTAGACGAAACTTCTTAAAAACTTCCGCACTTGTTGCTGGTGCTAGCACTGTAGGCGGCTGTACATCTGGCCCCCTTACTCTCGGGAAATCCAATATGTGTGGCTTTGCAGCACCCAAAATCGATAAAATTCGCGTGGCAATCATTGGCTTGGGGAATCGTGGCTCAGCTGCGGTTCAACGTCTCATGAAAATTGCTGATCTCGAAATTGTTGCCTTGAGTGACTTGCGTGAAGCACAAGTCAAAAAATCGAATCAACTGCTCATTGATGCTGGCTTAAAACCGGCCAAAGAATTTCATGCGGGACCCGATGACTATAAAAAAATATGCGAAATGGACATTGATCTCGTTTATTGCTGTACCTCTTGGGAGTACCACACCCCTATTGCTGTATATGCGATGAAACACGGAAGTCATACAGCGACTGAATTACCTGCTGGCAAAACTATCGATGAGCTTTGGGAACTCGTGGAAACTTCTGAAGCGACAAAAAAACACTGCATGATGCTGGAAAACACCTGTTATGATTTCTTTGAACTCAATTCTCTCAACATGGTTCGCCATGGTGTGTTTGGTGAGATTACCCATGCCGAAGGTGCCTACATTCATACCATCGTAAAATATATCTCCGGTGAAACTGAAAGTTATTACAAGAATTGGCGTCTCGATGAAAATACCGGTGTACATGGTAGTCTTTATCCCACACACGGCTTAGGTCCCGTAGCTCAATGCATGAATATAAATCGCGGCAATCAATTTGATTATATGGTCTCGATGTCATCGCAGGAAGCGGCTTTCTCTGAGTTTACGCGTCAACATAAACGTCCGGATTTATTAAGAGAGAATTACCGTGGTGACATGAATACCTCTATCATCAAAACGACTTTGGGCCAAACTATCATGGTGCAACATGATGTGAGTACCCCACGTCCTTATAGCCGCATTCATATGCTTCAGGGAAGTCGTGGCATGTTGCGTAAATACCCTCGTGAGGAATATGCACTCATTAGTGATCATGATGGTCATGGCTGGCTCGACGAAGAGGCCAAAAATGCCTTAGAAGAAAAATATAAACATCCACTCATTAAAACCATGGGTGACATCGCCCAAAAAGTCGGTGGACATGGAGGCATGGACTTTATGATGGATTACCGCCTTATCTATTGTCTCAAGAATGGTTTAGCTCTCGATCAAGATGTTTATGATGCGGCTTCATGGTCATCTATCATTCCGCTCAGTATTGATTCTGTGGCTAAACGCTCTGCTTCACTTGACGTACCAGATTTTACTCGAGGCAATTGGAAAACGAATAAACCTTTGGGCATTGTTGATGTTAATCCAAAAAAACTACGCTTGCATGATACCACCCAAGCGAAAGGACAACTCAACGTCCACTAAATCAACAAAGGCACTTAATTTACTAAGTGCTTTTGATCTCTCTCATCGTATAGGATATCCATGAAAAATCTCGGCCTAATTTTAAGCATTTTTTTATTCCTTTCTTGTTCGGGAATTAAAAAATCTCCAACAGAAAATTTAAATATCATGTCATTTAATATTCGCGTTGGATCCGCTGATGATGGTAAAGACCATTGGGACAAACGCAAAAAGCTGGTTTATGATCTTATTAAGCATGAAAATCCGGATATCTACGGCGTTCAAGAAGCACTCGAATTTCAAATGCAGGCACTTCAAAAAAATGTCCCTACCTACAGCAGACTTGGTCTTGCTCGTGGCACTAAGGGCAATAATGAGTTAAGTGCTATTTTTTATAAAAAGGAAAAATACCAAGTCCTCAATCATGGTACGTTTTGGCTCTCCGATACTCCTGAAAAAGCCAGTACTTCCTGGGGCAACCATACTTTCCGGATATGCACCTGGGCTCATTTCAAAACAAAAAATTCCGGTAAAGATTTCTACCTTTTTAATACTCATTGGGATCACCTCTCAAAAAACTCACACCTCAAGTCCGCCGCACTCATCCTAAGTCGTATCAAAGCCCTCAAGTCGAAGTCGCCCTGCTTTATTACTGGTGATTTTAACGTGGGTGAAAATAGCCCTGCAATCAACTTGATTAAAGATTCAGGATTTGCCGATAGCTTCCGCTTAGTCCATCCCAAAACTACTCAAGTCGGTACTTTTAATGCTTTCAAAGAACAGCGCGATGGCCCTAAAATAGATTATATATTTGTTTCCCCCAATGTAGAAGTTCTCGAGGCTCAAATCATCCGCCAAGCCAAAGGTCACCCCGCCCCCTCCGACCACTTCCCGGTCAGTGCTAATTTTCGATTTTAGCTTAAAAGCCTTATGAAACCACTTTCAATCATGCTCTACTGCATAGGCTTAATAAGCCTAACTAACATTGCCCAAGCTCAAAGTCACTATGAGACCCTGAGTGATATAAACTACTATTCCAGTGACAAACAAACCTCAGACAGTTATATTAAAAAACGCTGTGTATTAGATTTATATTCCCCAGCCATATAAAAAAATTCTCTACCATTATTTGCTTCCATGGTGGAGGTCTCACTGCAGGAGAAAAAGAACTGCCCAAAGCACTTTTAGAAAAAGGCTGCGCCATTATCGTTTGAGTCCAAATGTCAAAGTAAAATCATGCATTCAAGATGCCGCCGCGGCAGTGGCTTGGACTTTTAAAAACATACAAAAATATGGTGGTAATACTAAAGCAATTTTTATTTCTGGGCATTCAACTGGAGGCTATTTAGCCAGCATGATATGGTCACAATATGACGGCTCCCGCATTCCCTTTACTTCTCAAAAGGGTCAAGCAAACTCTTGTAGCAAGTAACACCCAGCACTGAGCCAGGATGGATTCCTAGACTTAATGGTGAGTGAAGGTCCTTAAATCTGTCAGTCCTGGCGTTTTACCCGTCGAGACATAATACGCACTATTTAAGACGCCCAATTGCAGGCACTGCTCTAAACCTAAACCCTCTAATACCGCACGAAAATATCCCGCGTTGAAATGATCTCCCGCGCCTGTACTGATTTTGGGTTCCGCAACGTGAAGTGTCTCCACTGTATAGCTTTTTTCATCGCATGCAGCTACTTGATGATGTGAATGTACACATACCGCTTGGAGCTTTAATTGATTTTGTAAGAGCTCTGCTAAATCGCTTAAGGAATGTTCACTGAAATCTTGATCTGCAAATAAATGCTGTGCCAGCTGTTGTGCTTCAGACCAATTGAGTCCAAGATGAATATTAAGATAGGCTGACATTTTTTTGATGAGTTCAAGGGCATAGCCTAAATCTGATTTCGAGCGACGTTTAAAATCTGCCAAATCAATAAAACAAGGACGTTTAAGGATCTCTTTTTGAGCTTCTAGTAATTCTACAATTAATTCATATATACCATTAAGGTTCGGCAGCTCAGTCCAGTTTAAAAAACAAAAGAACTCAGCTGAACTCACATGTTTACTCAAAAAATGCCTGAACTTATCTCGATTGATTTGATACAAATCATTGAGCTGACAGAGCATCAATTTTCCTTCATTGAATTCTAATGCCATGGTGCGCGCCGGATCACATACCGAGGCGACTTCTGAGCACAATTGACTGAAATCTTGAAAGGCAGGGTGAATATCGGGATGGCCAAGTGCACCACCGTAGGATAAACCCAAGCCTAAATTGATGAGGGAATTGGCCATAATGGGACCATTGCCGCCCGCTTTCACCTCTTTTTGAATAATTTCAAAATTAGCCGATTTTCCAACCGCATTTTGAACCATATCCGCAAATTCGCCCATCTGTTTCAAGGCTTTATAGTCTTGCTCTGAATCCCTTTCTTTAACTAGGCCATAGAGCTCATCAATAAAACCATCAAAACCAACTAATCCATGCATCTCAGTTGTTGTAATTGAATCAAGTAATTTTTTAGTATCCATACATCATAAATCCTTTACTTGGCTTTGCCATTTTACTTGGTCTTACCATTGAAACTGTATAAAAGTGACAGTCTTTGACTAAAGTAAGCAAGAATTAATTAAATAATAAAGCCATTGTCATCTTCTAAGTATCAGCTGTGAATGTCGGGAAAGTAAGTGAGTGAGATTTCTAATTCGACTTAAAGACTTGTTACTTTTCCAAAAAAAACGGGCGATAAAATTTCTTGTATGTGGTGTCATGCCAAGAAATTTTAGAGCCCGTAAAAGTTTGATCTAGAGGATCAGTTTTTTGCTAAACACACTAACTTAGTGAGTGATAGACCTGCCACTCGGGTTCATTTTCGAATATGCGGTGATAATATTCTTTGCCCTCGAGTTCTTCTGCTGCATCTTCATCGCAGATAATGACGCAGTGGGGGTGCAATTGTAATGCCGAAGCGGAGATCATGGAGGTAATCGGGCCTTCCACTGCTTTGGCTAAAATTTTAGCTTTGGATTTACCTGTGGCTAAAAGGATGATTTTTTTAGCATCCAAAATCGTTCCTACGCCCATGGTTAAAGCTCGGCGTGGCATTTCGGCTGGATCATCAAACAAAGGACCATTCTGTTCCAGAGTAATTGGTGCCAAAGCCTTCTCGCGCGTTCTTGATGCAAGGGAAGATAAGGGTTCATTGAAACCAATATGTCCCGTATTGCCGATTCCTAATAACTGGATATCAATACCACCCTTATCGAGAATTTTGTTTTCATATTGCTGACAAGCTTCAGCTAAATCCGGCGCTACGCCATTGGGTAAATAAGTTTCTTCTAGATTGATATTTATTTTGCTAAATAAAAGATCATTCATGTAATAACGATAGGACTGTGTATGCTCTGCGGCTAAACCCACGTACTCATCTAAATTGAAGGTCGCACAACGAGAAAAATCGGCTTCCCCTGCTTGGTACCTTTTGACGATATTGGAGTATAAATTCTCCATTGTCCGGCCAGTCGCTAAGCCCAACACACTATCTTTTTTAGATTGTACCGCATCACAAATTAATCGTGCGGTAAGGTCCGTTGCGGCTTGCGCATCTTTTTGTATAATAACTTCCATAATTTTCTCCTAAGACATCGCGTCTAATTTATTGGCAACATCGTTTTGAAAGCGCTGAATCGCTGCGCCCACATACTCACTGATTGATAAGTCTTCATCTTCAATCAAAGGACTTAAATCCATACCAAAGTTCATCGAATCACAAGAATCTACTGCGTGTGAGGCAAAATAAGTAGCATTGGCAACACGACGTCCGACTGTCGCCAAATCGTAGCGTTTACCACCACTCACTTGTGAATCAAAAACCGCAATCAATGCTTGAGCAATATGCGGGTATTGATCCGTGGGAAGAACAACTTTTTCATCGTCCATCATCCAATCTAAATCGCGCCAAACTTCACAGCCGTAAACTTTCTTTGGGCGTTGCTCTTTGGGCAGTGAACGAATCGCTTCTATGGCACGCAACATGGTCGCTACATGGGTATCGTGCTTATCCGCAGGGTTGTGAAGGTAAACGACTTCTGGCTGAGCCGTCTCTAAAATTTTGCGCAGTTCGCAAACAGTATTTTTATTGGCAGCATCCTTAATTTCTGAGCTCGGATAAGCCAGTTGGATTTGTGCTGAAAAATTACCTAAGCTCGCAGCTTTATTCTGCTCATCACGGCGTATCGCCTGCATTTCTTCATCACTAAACGCGGCATAATTTCCCGTGCGTGGACTACCTGAACCATTGGATAAAATAACACTACTGAAATTCAGATCTTTTTTACCAAAGCATTCTGCTATGCCATTGTAGGCCAAAATTTCAGTATCATCCTGGTGAGCCACGATTGCTAAATGAGTCGTACTTGCGAGTGCGCTATCAAAGTCTTTTCCCGAGGGAATATACGAACTTGCTTTTGCTTGAATAAATTCCATAATAAATCCTAGTTTATAGGTGCTAAGCTGGCGGCTGTTACTGCTTGGCCATGACGCTTATCAGTTTCGTTGGGAATGTGGAAACTCACTGTTTTTGATAATTCCGGAAATTCTAAATCTAAGACTTCACGCGCTTTTTCCAAAATGATTTCACCGCCTTCACCAGAAGTAACACGACCTAAAATCAATAAATTATCCATTTCGTAAAATTCTCCGTAATGAGGAATACTATAGCCTAAGTAAGCTCCTATAGTTTCATAAATTTTACGGGCTCGGGGATCATTGGCTTTCATCAATTTTTGAACTTCTTTGAGTTGCTCAGGAAAGGGCATTCCCTTTTCGAATTCTAAGCCGGCTGCAGGTGCTAAACGCGCTACTGCTTGCTGAGAGAAAAACTGTACGCCACAACCTTCGTCACCTGACCATTCATCTACAGGACCATTTTCTCTGTAGTCTACTGGTGCAAAAGCTAGTTCATTGAGCCAACCAGTGATTTTTGCGTCTTTATCGACATAACCCACTGCTTCACTCGTGCCCATTGCCAAACCCATGCATGGTGTGACTCCACAACTTTGAGCACCATTGAGTGCGGTTACATCGCCATCATTGACCACTACAATTGGAACATCCCACTCTGCCTTAAGGTCAATGAAGATATTTTTAACTTTTGAATCAAAGTCTTCTTCGGGAATACCGCGAAAGAGTGAGGCTATTTTCACTTGGTTATCTAAGTAAACACCCGCTGCACTACCGCCAATGGCATCCACCCGTGGCAATTTTGCTGCTGCACGGCGAATAGAATCTTTTATACCTTCTAAATGCCAAGCTGGATCATTTTGGAAATAAGGGTCCCATTCGACTTCTTCGGTATGTACAACTTTACCATCAATTGTCGCAGAACACTTCCTATCCGAACCGCCTAAGTCAAATCCTACGCGACAACCATCTGTATAGCCACCTAAAGACTGAGCATTGCCACTAGATTTGGGAACATCTGCTAATTCGCAGTGAATAAACTCGAGTTCACTTCCATAAATCTTTTCACCAATGAGTTCATTATCAAATTTGCGCTCACCGCAAGCTGAATAAGTATTTTTGATTGTCTCAAACAATTCCTTGGGCCCAGCAATGTGAATTTGATTGCCACCCACCATCCACAACATCGCCTTCAAAAAACGCTCAACAAATTGTTGATTAAGCGCTTTGTTCTCATCGCTATGCTCTAAAATATCTTCGCTAATGGTAAAGACCGTGCCATTGCTTTGAGCTAAGGCCATGGCAAAACCTACACTCGCTTCACTAGAAACTTTTTTTCGAAATGCCTGATTCCATAAATAGGCCGGACGGTATGCTGGATCCAAGTCCAAAGTGATTTTTTGCTCTATGTTCAAACTCATGAGTTTCTCCAATTAGGGTTAATTGAGCTAAACATAAGGAGTGCAGGACATGATTACAATGACATTTTTTTGACATTGTGTATCACAATATTGATATTTCGTGAAGAGTTTAAACTTAGTCAGTGATTCTCACTCATTTCTTCACTTGAACCACAAGTTCAAACAAAAATCATTGCTGCTTACGGTCGCTCAATTTCTGTGCAAAGAGCCATTTTAAAAAATCCTGTTCCGGGTCACAATCATCACTTGTCACTTGACTTGTACTGCCCTCTTCTCCGGGGATGAATTTATCCGAAACTCCGTGATTCCCATCTTTCCAAGTCGTTAATTTCATATTGCCATCAAGACTTTTTAGCTCGTCAAAAAGCACGAGTACCTTTGCATAAGGGCAAGTTTTGTCCTTCTCACCATGAAAAGTCCAAATGGGAATATTCTTTATTTTCTTCGCATCTATAAATTTCTCTGTGGATTTAAGCCCCGTTGCTGCCGAAGGCGCCGCGGCGGCAAAATAGTTTTGGTCCAATTGAATAAAAATAAAGGTGCCATGCCCACCCATTGAGTGACCTAAGACATAAATCCGGTCCTGATCAACATTTTTCATGCTCGCAATTATTGCTTTAACACTTTTTAAATCTGCCTCATCCCATAAGTCCGTACTTTGAGGCGCTAAGACATAAGCGGGATATTCACTTCTAATTTTTTCATCCGCTAATTGAGCATTCCAGGGCTTGAGTTGTTTACGATTATCGCTACCCCTTCCCCCTGCACCATGAAGAGAGACAATGATCGGATATTTTTTACTGCTATCAAAATTCAATGGTGACATCAAACGATAAGAGACTCCATCCATTTTCTGTTCTTCATATACTTGTAAGCCACTCGCCAACCCTTTCTTTACGCTCTTCTTTTTCGCTGCTAATAAATCCCTTTGAGTCATCAAAGAAATAAGACAAAATACCGCTAAAAATAATTTAAAATGATTCATAAATAAGCCCTTTGTTAATTGTATGCTTATGAATACTACGAATGTCCACAAGCAGATATAACAGCTTTTACTTAGAAGTGATGATTTTTGTATTAAAGGTCCCGTAATTTATTGTCCATACACTGTAGATGAATTTCGTTCTGCAAATTCACCGCTTCAGACATAAATAATCATCTGAGCTTTAAATGAACCAACGACAGTATTGTTTAAAAAGTCGCACACTCATAATTTATAATTGGAAGCAGGTTCAGGACGCTAAAGCATTAGCGATGTTTAAATCATAAATTGGAGGTCCATAATGAAGATTTTAATCAGTAGTATTATAAGTTTATTTATTAGCAGTTGCATTTCACAAAGTACACCCGGTGAATTGATTGTTACCGAATATGATATAGCCAAACATAAACACCTTTTAATGGATGTGGATTATCATAAAATTACTAAATTAGAAAATGAGATTAATGATCGTAGTAATCGTGGCGATTCAGTTCACTATTATTTAGAATCAATAACTATGGATCACCTCAACAAAAAAAAGTTTTTATATAAAAAAATAAATGCTGAAATAAGTAGTTATAAACAACTCTCTTTTATGGATATAAATGATTCAATTAATCTTTTAGTCTCGGAATATAAAGAACAAGATGAACTTGACTATTCAAAAGCCTTACACATATTCAGGCAAAATATAACTAACTACCATAAAAATGATGACATTATCATTTTTAATATTAGTCGGGACTCATTTTATAAGAGTAACAATGAAACTAATACTTTTTGTATCATGCAGGCATTTGATGAGATTAATCACAATGTGTTATTAATTGAAATTAATAATGACAAACAATCTAAATACTGGGTACACTACAAAAATCTATTTGATGGAATTATGACCAAAAGAAATTTAAGTTACTCCTCTTCTGGATGGCTAAAACTTAGTAAAGACTCTTTTCAAAACACTCGCTATTACTCCACTCTGCCATGATTTCCATAAGCTATTCCCCGGCTTTGTCCATCGTTGAAGTCATATCAAATAAGTACCTACCAAAAACTGGCCAATCAAAATTAAATCTATATTTTAAACACTTATACTAATATGACAGCTAAAAACAGCTAAAAACAGCCTAAAAACAACATAAAGTAAACAAATAAGTAGGATTCTATCTCCACAGGCTTTATTATAATAAATATTAAATCATTTCTCAAGTGATAGTGTTTCATCTCAAATTATTTAACGCGGGCTATGCATGGATTTTGACGGTAGAATAAGCCTTAATGGCGAACAAATAAAAAAACACCGATTAAAACAATGCCTAAGTCGAGATATGTTTTCATCCAAAAGCCAACAGATGGGTTGTTACTTATCTGTTTCAACTTTAAAAAGAGCTGAGGCTGGAAGTAAAATTTATTATCGTACGGCTCAAGACATTGCCTCTATTTTAAAAGTCAGCTTAGATGAACTGAAAAAAATAAGTACCACACAGCCAGAAACCCAAACTGCAATAACCGTATTATCCAGAGATGAACAAATCCATAGAGCATCCTCTACTCTAGGCCGAGTAAAATCAGAACACAAAGGTAGTATCATTTTCATCCAAGGTGAACCAGGGATTGGAAAGTCTCACTTCATACATAGGGTCACAGAACAAGCTAAAGAATTAGGATTTATCAATTTCCGACTTCCTATTTATGATGGAGTGACAAGCAAAAGGCAAATCCTTCAAGATTTAATTCGAAAATTCATCGATCACTCCAACACTAACACCTTAAAATGTAGTAAATGTCATAACAAAATAATTAATTATGATGAGAACTATAATTATACCCAGTGCTTAGAATGTTTTACACTCAGAACAAGACTGAACGAAAAGGAAAAAACAACTTTATTCATACTGTTTGGCAAAACTGCTCACAAAGACAAGCCAATCACTTACAAAGAAACTCAAATAAACGAATTAAATTTGCTTTTCTCATTAATCAAAAATCTTGATGAACCTATAAATATTATACTTGAAGACATTCATTGGGCTTCGACAGAAATCATAAGTATCATACAGAATCTAACTCATGAAGCACGGTATTATCCGCTAATACTCATCCTATCCAGTCGATTAATCAACAGCCCATTATATCAAATCTGGAATAATACCGTCCTTAACACTCCTTTGGAATTATTTAATCTTTGCCCTCTGAATAAACACGAATTAAGTGAAATGATCGATGACAATAAAAAAATCTCAAGAAAAACCCAAGAAACATATATAGACCTTTCGAACGGCAACCCTCTGTTTTTTAGATTTTTATTAGAAATGCAAGCCAAACAAAGCGACTGTAAATTACCAAATACCTTAAACTCCTTAGTTAAGCAACAACTATCTCTACTAAGCCATCCACAAATATACTTTTTACGCTACACATCAGCACTAGGTCACGAGTTTGATCTCACTGAAGTAGAGCAGATTCCCCAAATACAAAAACTCAATCTAACTAGACTAATAGAATACAATTTTTTTGTAAAAAAAGGCAACAACATCTATGAGTTCCACCATGATTTGATACGACAAAGCATCTATCAAAACATGCCCGAAGAAGTCAAAATCAAGATTCACGATTCGGCTGCCTTGTTCTATCAAAATAAAGATCAAACAAAGCTAGCATTACATTTGCGCAAAGCTAAAAAAATATACCAGGCGAAAGAGGCTATAAGAAAACTGGCTCTCTGCCTATACGAAAAGCACGATTACTCTGAGGCTCTGAATCAAGTGGACATTGCCTTAGCACTTCCTGGTGAAAAAAATCTATACTCATTATATTATATGAAGGGCGTTCTTCTTAAAATTCTTGACCTGCCAGCTAAAGCTACTCAATACCTTAAAAAGGCATTACGTCAATCAAACACTAATCAAAAGAAACTACAAATACACCTAGAACTTACCGAGATCTATGCGGTAAATCAACGTTTTAAACTTTCGCATGATTTTTTATCAAAAGCAAAAAGCTTTTTATCTGGAGCAGAAAGTGATGAGGATAGAAGCAATATAGAAAAATATACTACTTACCTAAAAAAATGTACCTACTCACTAAATAGCAATCTACAAAAAATCAACTATCAACAGTCTCAAGCCTTTAAAACCAGCATTCAAAATTTTAATGATTTACCTAGGCTTAGCACAAAAAGTGAACTTAAAAAAGATCATAAAGTCGCTTTACTACACTCTACCAGTGGTTTTTTAAAGGAACACGAAGAAGGGGTGCTCAAAGCCTCTATCATGGCCTTTGATGAAATCAATAAAAACGGAGGACTATTAGATCATCAGATCACCTATGAGATATTTGATGGCCAATCAAATGAGCATATTTTTCGGAAACAAGCAAAAAACATAATCTACAACCATCACCTAACTAGTATTTTTGGTTGCTCTACTTCTCCAACTCGCAAACAGGTAAAGACAATAGTGGAAGACAGCAATAATCTGCTTATCTACCCCTTTCACTATGAAGGCTTAGAGTCATCAGAAAATATTATTTATACTGGCCCGACCTCCAGCCTCCAAGCTTCACCTATAATAGATTGGTTATTCGACATAATTAAACCCCATTCCTTCTATTTTATAGGTTCAGATTATATATATCCTGTAGTTACTAATGAAATATTAAAAGACTCAATAAGTATCTATAAGGGTGATTTAATTGGAGAAGATTATCTGCCTATTGGTGCTACAGATTTCCAAAATATCATTAATAAACTTCAAGACACAAAGCCTGACGTTATTATTTTGACTTTAGCTTCAGTTGAAAGCAACAAAGCTTTTTTAAAGCAATATCATGAGTCAACATACGCTCAAAAAAATAACACCATAATAGTATCCCTTGTGTTATCAGATAGTGACATCATCCACATACCCATTGACCATTGTCGAGGTATTTACGGAATCTTTAGTTACTTTCAAAATAACAATATCTATAGCAATGATGATTTCATACAAAGCTTCAAATTAAAATATGGCAAAAATGAAAGAGTTGGCGGTTATATGGAATCCGCTTACGTGGGCGTTAAACTTTGGGCTAAAGCTATACAAAAATGCCAATCTTTTGAACCCAATAAAATAACACAAGCAATTAAAGGCTTATCTTATTATGGGCCTGGAGGGATAGCATACATTGATGAGGAAAATCAACATATCTGGAGACACACACACATTGCTCAGGTTGGTAGTGATGGAGAATTCCATATTAAGTGGTCTTCAGAACAACCGACACCCCCTACCCCCTACCCCTTATCTAGACCTGAAAGTGAATGGAATACATTTCTACAAAAATCTAAAGCACGTTGGGATGGAGGCTGGGGAATATAATTACGTTAAAATAAACGCATTATTTTTTTCTAGCTGAGTACTTTTACGACTCAAATCATAGCAATACATATCTGGATCTTGGATAAAAGAATTATACGGAGGCAGTTCACCTCCTAGGCGTTTAACCACCGCACTTGCTGCATTAATCCCTGTATGAAGGGCACCTTCAATCCAACCTCCTGACCATGAATTACTGTCTCCTGCTATATATACACCTTTATCAAGCTTCTTATTCAAGACAGACATAAACTGAAAGTATGCGGCGTGAATATCTGGCTCTTGCCCCGGATAATTCAGCTTAAAAGCTCCATAATAATCTTGCTCATTTTGCCAATCAATACTTAACACCTCATTATTAACAGGCTCTAAATAACCTTCCCATTCAGGGCAAACATCATAAAGTATTTCTCGGCATATCTCAAAGCGCTTGTCAACGGGTAAGGCTTGTAATTTATTTGAGTCATCTTCCCATGTGTAACTAATCACCACAACGCCTTCATCCGTTTCAGGGTAATCCATCAAGTAAGCCGCTCGGGGCAATTCATCGGTCATTAAAGTCAAGGGAAAATTATTTTTTAATGAGCCATCTTTATTTAACCAAAATTTTGTACGAGTTCTAATAAACATTTTTGATGAGCTGGTAATATGCAAATTCCTTATCGCAGCTTTAACATCATCGGACATAATCGCAGAATTTGTATTTTTCATCGGCATACTTAAACCCATATAAGACATTGCCCTTGTTGTCGTTGCTACAATAACTGCGTCGTAGAGACAATGTTCATCATTATCTAAAACAATAATCGGCTTATTTGAGCCCTCATCATAAAGTATATTTTTTACTCGTGTATTAAATTTCACCGCAGAACGATCTTCTAAAGAAGTTTGTTTTTGGCCGTTAATCTCTACAGCATTGGTGTAAAATGAATTAGGTAACGATTCTACTCCCGATGGGAACATCTGCTGCTCCTCTTCCCATTGCATAAGAATGATCCTTGCTAATTCTAACATATTTACAGGATACAAAGAGCCAAAACCACCTGAACCTACTCCCAATGCACCAAATGCTTTAAAATCCTCTTTAGTCCAATGCTGCATTTTATCAGAAACTGCTTTAAAAAAACTACAATCTTTATACTTATCAATAAACTCGTGCTGCCAAATACGAGTCAGTTCTTTTAAATTTTTATCATTAGGCAATTGCTGCCATTTTGAAAAAGGCTTATATAAAAGACTTTTTAAATAATTCACCCACTCTTCGAAATCTTTGGCGATTTTCGCAAATGGACCTGGAGCTTGTGAACCAGGTTCCCAATCATATGATTTATTATCATAAAAAAATTTGGTTCTCACTTTACCCGGATCTGGAAAGCTCAAACCCGCCTTTAAATTAAATTCATTGGCATACTTCCAAAAAGTTTTTTGTGATAGTGGAATTCTCATAGCTCCTAACTCCGCAAAAACATTTGATAAGGATCCATCTTCATTCGTAAATCGTTGTGACCAACAGCGACCTCCTATTCTGCTCCCCGCTTCTATAACCTCCACATTTACACCACATTTACTTAGTTCATACGCAGCACACATGCCACCCACACCCGCTCCTATAACTGCGACTTTCTTACCCTTCAAATTAGGTATATGCCCCAGATTATTATCTTTTCCAACAACCCTCGTAAAATCAAATAAATTATCAATATATGGCCAGGCAACAAAAGTCTCAGACTTCACAGGCTCCGGAAATAAATCTTCAATTGTTGGTACTAATTGACCATCTTCAAAAATATTTTCAGCTGACATACTCTTCTCTCCTTAATTATTGATAACAACACTTACAACACGAAATTTACGAACTAGTAAATATTTTTGATCTGATTTGCAAGGCAAATCAAATCAAAAATATTTAACATTCCAAATATGAACCATCAACAAATAGAACAGCTCATTTACGGGTCACTTTAAAAGTGAACTCTAAGTAAGCCATTAAGTCGATAGTTTAAGTTAACTATCAAAAATATATTTAAATCTGAAGATTTAAATAAATAGGAATTCATAAATTATGGATATAATTAGAAAGAAGCATCACAGTATAAATACTTCACCTTGGACTTCCTTTTCAACTATTACTGAGCAGAAATCCTCCTTATTTAAACAAGAGATCCAACAAGTAACTGGATCTAAATACATACCTCTATCGAGCTGTGAAAATAAAAAAAACACTGCTCTCAAAAAATTCAGATGTTACCTATATGTAAATAAAAAAATAAAATTTTTCACTATTGAACTATTAGAAAAGTTTTTAGGGAAGATTCATATAATAAAAATCTCATCTTTGAAGTCTTGGAGAAATTTAGCGATATCTAATGACCTGTGTGATACTTCTTGTAAAATATTTCAAGCATTTATAAAAAATACCCATGGAGTTAAATATTTCCCTTTAGGCCATGAGTTAAATCTAGTAGAAAATGAGTCAAGATTTAGTTTTTCCTGTATCGCAATGATGACCAATATGGGCAACTCTCTACTCATACTAAAACTAATTCTAGTAGAAGACAAAAATAATAAACTACATTTTCAACAAGTTGATCGCTTATAAAACACCCGAAAAAAGAACATAGCCTAAATGAATAAGTGAATCCTATCTGAACCTCCACCAGAATTGCATGCCTACTCCTCACATAATAGATTTTTAAGGAGATAGACTATTTGAAATTTTATAAGGAGATATATATGGATACTGCAATAATGGCCGGTTATATGAATGACTGGAATCGCTACAAATGTAACCTCACTCAAATGGCTAAGCATGGATATAATGCTTTGATTTTTACTCATGCGAACATACATGATGGTTATATCCGTATGGCCCAGGAATTCCTTAATACCTACATTGGTACCGAACTACTTTCTAAAGATATTCAAAAAGCAAAATTATGTGGCGCCACACGTATTTTAATCACAGTAAGTTTAACTAAGAATTCATTCAATCCTAAAGGCAGCCCTGAAACTCTTGCTCATGAAATCATTCGATTTCTGTACCTTTATGGATTTGATGGTATTAACTTTGGTGATGCTATGGATATTAGTCCTGAATATTTTGATAAACTCTGTTCCTTGATTCAAAAAATAGATAAATCAGTCCTATTGGCAGCTTCCCCCATGCTCTATCAAAAAAGAAAATCTCAAACTATTCAGATGCACACAAAACATAGCGATTATTTTTATAATGTTGCTATCTACAATAAAAGGTTTGATTACATTTTCCTCAAAGCATTTAATGATCCAACTATCAATATCGATGGTTATACTGAAAAAGATGCCGAGTTTATTTCAGCTAGTTTCAAACAAATCAAACGTACCGTTCCTTTAAAAACTAAAATCGCTATTGGACAGCCGCCCAATGACACGATTTGTAAATTCAGTGTATTTAACCGTAAAGATAAAAAAGATTTAATTTATAAACTCATTAAAGATCAATATGAATCTATTTGTGAGGGTCAGCAATTTGGTGGCGCTGTGGTCTGGGATGTCAACGCAGATTGCAAAAATTCTTACCGGTTTGTTGAAGCTGTCAAAAACTCAATTGAACCCATGAAGCACATAAAAACAGGACACCGAAGACCTCCATACCTTTTCAATTATCCTCATTTAAACACTAACGTATCCTAAGGTGTATACTATGAAAACTGCTGTTATCTTTTGTAATAAAATTTCGGAACGAAATTTAAGTCAATCCATTAAGGAAATTTTACATATAGAAACTAAGTCGAAATTTTTCCATTACCCTACAGTTTTTGAACTCCAAAATCTAAGAGTCGAAATTTTAAAAAACTATGGAGGAGAAGATATTAATGGAAAATACTACAAGTGGTATATTGACATATCTTCACAAACATCTGATGGTAATGATTTTAAAAATAAACTTAGTCAATTAAATAAACACTTAGAATCAAGGTGTAAGACATGGGTTGATTGGGATTATTACGTGAATTTAGGATAAAAGCACAAATACTCATTAAACCGCTCATAGAAACTGACCAATGAGTATTTTTATGTAACACATACACTTTAGATT
This sequence comes from Lentisphaera profundi, assembly GCF_028728065.1. Taxonomy (GTDB): domain Bacteria; phylum Verrucomicrobiota; class Lentisphaeria; order Lentisphaerales; family Lentisphaeraceae; genus Lentisphaera; species Lentisphaera profundi. Next base: position 2,173,577 of record NZ_CP117811.1, read on the forward strand.
CTTACTCAATTAAGCCTCGAGACTATTGTCTAATGGAAGTGCATTTCTGCGATACTCCAAAGGCGTCATATTATTGTATTTTTTAAAACGAGCACAAAAATGACTCTTAGAACTAAAGCCTAACAGAAAGGTAATATCTTTGATACTATGAGTGGTTGTACTCAAAAAATGACAAGCGTGAGTAATGCGAATATGCTCCACATAATTAATCGGACTCTTGCCCATTTCTTTTTTAAACAAGCGGCAAAATGCAGCTTCTGAGATACTCGCTCGTGCGGCTAAAATGGGCAAAGTAATACTCCTGCTATAGTTAGCCTGAATATACCGTACTGCACCTACTATTCTTTGATCGAGTCCCGAATGCTCTAAATCTTGTTGGACCCGTGCAATGCGGATCAAAATCTCCTCTAGGCGATTCATTGCCAATTGCTCCGAAAAAGCCACTTCTTCTTGAACTAAATCAATCGCCTCTTGGATCAAATTAATAATCATATCATAGAGTTCTTGATTGGGAATTTTAAAATAAAATAGTCCATCCCTCACTTCATTCCATTGCAAGAAACTCAACCAATGGGGACGCGGAATAAAATGAGCCCAGTACGCTGCCCAATGGCCACCCTCTTCGGGCAAACCATAATCATGAGCAATTCGAGGCGGTAATAAAACACATTCCAAGCCTTCCATAAATAAATCACCCTGCTGGTGATGGAAAACTCCTTTGCCTTTGTGATGAATCAATAATTGCCAGTCTTGTGTCCCTTCTTCACGGTAACAAGTATAGGCTTGATGAAGGCTAAAGTGACCCACAGTTATATCCCTCAATGGGGGTGGCGGAACATTGTGACGCATAGGAAGACTCCATAATATCAATATTGTGATACACTATATCAAATTTCTATTATTGTAAATAGCCCTGCTAATCATTATTATTGATAGTGTGCGAATAATTTGGCTTATTTTAGATGAGCTCTAAGAAGATATTAGTAAGGAATTGTTTATGAAGAAAATCCTGATAACTGGTGGTGCAGGCTATATTGCCTCTCATACCAACATTGAATTGCTCAAAGATAACTATGAATTAGTTTTACTAGACAATTTCTCTAACTCATCAATGGAGAGTGTAAATCGCGTAGAAGAACTCAGTGGGAAAAAAGTTCGCTTTTACCAAGCTGATTTATTAAATAGCGATCAGCTCAATCACGTTTTTGAACAAGAAAAAAATATTGATGCGGTGATTCATTTTGCCGCTTTAAAATCTGTCGGTGAATCCGTCGAAAAGCCTTTAGATTATTATGAAAATAATATCTCTGGCTCACTCAATCTTTACCGAGCGATGCAGAAATACCAAGTCAAAAATATCGTCTTCAGTTCATCTGCCACCGTTTATGGTGACCCGGATGAAATCCCCGTAAAAGAAGATGCCCCTACTCGATGCACCAATCCTTATGGTCATACTAAACTAATGATGGAACAAATCCTTTTGGATAGTGCTAAAGCTTACGATTGGAACGTTGTCATCCTGCGTTACTTCAATCCTGCGGGAGCTCATGAATCAGGTCGTATTGGCGAAGATCCCGAATATCCCGCCAACTTACTCCCTTTTGTCAGTCAAGTTGCTGCAGGTGTCAGAGAAAAAGTAATGGTCTTTGGCAATGATTGGGAAACCCATGATGGCACCGGTGTTCGCGATTATATTCACGTCGTTGATTTGGCTCAAGCCCACGTAAAATCCATCGAAAAACTCAAAAATTCCAGTGGCAGCTTTATCTACAATATTGGTACTGGCCGTGGTTATTCCGTTTTGGAAATGATCTCCGCTTTCAGTCAAGCTTGTGGTCACGATGTGCCCTACGAAATTGGTCCCCGCCGTGAAGGTGATATTGGCGAAGTCATGGGCGACCCACAAAAAAGTGCTCAAGAACTCAAATGGACCGCTCAATACGGACTTAAAGATATGGTGGATAGTGCCTGGAAATGGCAAAGCGAAAACCCACAAGGCTACAGATCATCAACTCAGGAGAACACATGAATCAAGTCATCACAAACATAACTCTGACCGGACTTGATTGGTCATTTATCATTGGCTTTTTTATTATCGCCATTGGCATTGGTATTTACACCTCACGCTCCGCAGGTAAATCAGAAGAAGATTTCTTCCTCGGCGGACGTTCCATGCCGTGGTGGCTACTCGGTTTCTCTATGGTGGCAACCACCTTCTCCACCGACACGCCAAACTTTGTAACTGATATTATTCGTAAAGATGGTGTGGCATCCAACTGGATGTGGTGGTCGTTTCTACTTACTGGCATGCTCACAGTATTCGTCTATGCAGGTCTCTGGCGTCGCTCAGGAGTGACCACAGATGTAGAGTTCTACGAAATGCGTTACTCAGGTAAAGCAGCCGCATTTTTACGTGGTTTCCGTGGTATTTATCTCGGTGTGGTATTTAATATTTTGATTATGGCAATGGTTTCTTTGGCGGCAATCAAAATTGGCGGTATCATGCTTGGTCTCAGTCCTTGGGAAGTCCTGGGTTACTCCGCAGCTGTAACAGTAATTTTCTCCGCACTTGGTGGATTTAAAGGTGTACTTCTTACTGACTTCTTACTCTTTATTATTGCGATGGTTGGTTCTGTTGGCGCGGCGTACTATGCACTTGACCACGAGTCTGTCGGTGGTATGACTGGTCTTTTAGAGCATTTTCAAAGTACACCTGAGCTCGCTTCAAAACTCGATATCTTTCCAAAAACTGATAGTACCATCTTTATGTCAGTATTTATTATTCCACTCGCCGTTCAATGGTGGGCTGCCTATTTCCCTGGTGCTGAGCCCGGTGGTGGTGGTTACCTCGTTCAGCGTATGCTTGCCGCGAAAGATGAAAAGAATGCCGTTTCTGCGACACTGTTCTTCAACTTCGCTCACTATGCACTTCGTCCCTGGCCTTGGATTATCGTGGCTCTTTGTTCGATGATTGTTTTCCCCGACCTCGCGTCTATTCAGGCTGCCTTCCCCGGAGCGGAAAAAATTGGTGAAGACTCGGCTTATTCTGCGATGCTTGCAAAAACACTTCCCGTCGGTTGGATGGGACTCGTTCTTACTTCACTTATCGCAGCTTACATGTCTACTATCTCGACTCACCTCAACTGGGGTTCATCATATGTCGTGAATGATATCTACTTGCGTTTTCTTAAACCAAAGGCCAGTCAAAAAGAACTTGTCTGGGTTGGTCGTATCTCTACCGTACTACTCATGATAGTCACTTCATTTGTCGCTCTTTTCCTTGAGAGTGCATCCACTGCCTTTAACTATATTATCATGATGGGTGCGGGTACTGGCGCATTATTAATCCTACGTTGGTTCTGGTGGAGAGTTAATGCTTACTGTGAAATCGTTGCGATGATTTCATCATTTACATTAGCGATACTTCTCAACTGGACGGGTCTCTTCACGCCTATAAAAAATCTAGCTGGCGAAGTAACACAAAAAGCTATTTACTCAGGTGCAGATCTAGCTCTCAGCCTTACTGAGGCCATTGGCTTCACTGTTGCTTGGGGTGACCTCAAGATTCTCATTGGTGTGGCGATCACTACCGTCGCATGGTTACTCGTTGCTTTCTTTGGTCCTACCACAGATAAAAATGTCCTACGCTCTTTCTTGGAAAAAGTAAATCCTGGTGGCGCCGGTTGGAAAGTTGTTGTTGACGCAGCCGAAGCTGAAGGCAAACCCATTCAACCCACACACGAAGCTGATAGTATTCCCAAAGGCATCCTTTGTATGGTTCTCGGTTGTATCGGTGTTTATAGCTTACTCTTTGCCATCGGTTATTGGCTCTATGGAAAAACGACTCTCATGAGCATCTTCTTTGTCACCAGTGCCGTGGCAACTGTCATTCTTTTCAAAGTTTGGGGCAGCAAAAAAACAAAAGCTAATTAATAGACTTTTATAAAAAACGATTTCAGGAAAATATTATGAGTAAATACGATTTAAAAAGTGTGATGCTACAATTCAAAGCTCCAGGCGAATTCAATAATGGCGTACCTTATGGTGGCGGCCATATTAATGATACTTTTAAAGTAGAGATGACTACCGGTGATAGTACCACACGCTACATTCTTCAGCGTATCAATCACTTGGTCTTTAAACGCCCAGATAAAATGATGGATAACATTCACCGCGTTACTGAGCATCTACGCAATAAAGAACATAGTGCCTTTAAAAACCCTATGTATTTAATTAAAACTCACGATGATGAAATTTTTCATCACGATCCCAATGGCAATTACTGGAGAGTCTACAATTTCATCGAAGGTGCTTTAACTTACGATATAATTGAATCTACTGAGCAAGCCTATCAAGGCGCAAAAGCTTTTGGTACTTTTCAGTGTGAGTTGTCTGATTTACCTGGTGAGGACCTTTATGAAACGATCCCCGATTTTCATAATACACCCAAGCGCTACAAAGATTTTGAGCAGGCAACTATTGAGGGCATTACCGAGCGCATTAATTTTGCGGAAGATGAAATTTCTCAGGCAAAAAAACTACGTAAATTTGCCCCTGCTATCACCGATCTCTTAGCTGCTGGCTCTATTCCCCATCGCGTAACGCACAATGATACCAAACTCAATAATGTGATGCTTGAAAACGAGACTAATATTGGTGTTTGTGTCATTGACCTGGATACTTTAATGACCGGTTCTGCACTCTATGACTTTGGCGATTTCATTCGTACCGCGGGACGTATTGGTGCGGAAGATGAAAAAGATTTAGATAAAATCAGCTTCTGTCATGAAATGTATGAGGCTTCATTAAAAGGTTATTTAGAAACGGCTGGTGAAGCTTTAAATGATGTCGAAAAAGAAAACCTCGGCATTAGTTCCATTGTCATTACTTATGAAGTGGGCCTCCGTTTTTTAACGGATTATTTGATGGGAGATACTTACTTCAAAACAAAGCACGAGACTCACAATCTTGAGCGTGCTCGCGTGCAATTCAAAATGGCCCGCGAAATTAAAAAGCACCTCAGTCAACTTAATGAGTTAGTAAAATAAATCACGATTACCCACAATAAAGGGCATGATGCGACCCGTACGAGAAGGACGCTGTCCCTCTCGAGCTCTCCCTGTAAGGATTTGCCAATCCTTAACCAGGCGACCAGGGCGGTGCCCCCCTTTATGCTTAATCGTAAAATAAACTAATTCTCATGGGGCCTCAATCGCCCCATGTCCCCCGCTAGACACTCGCTATAAAACACTCATCAATGGAAGTTTCTCAACTTCCTAAAATAAATGCGCCCCAAGAGGGCAAATTCAGGAGAATAAACATGAAAAAAACACTCGTTCTTTTAGCTGCAGGCATGGGCTCACGTTACGGCGGACTCAAGCAAATCGATCAATTAGGCCCTTCTGGTGAAGCACTCTTAGAGTATTCCATTTTTGATGCCCTTCGCGCCGGATTCCAAAAAATCGTCTTTATCATTCGCCGTGATTTTGCCAAAGAATTTGAAGAGAAAATCGGCTCGAAATTTGCGGAATTCGCAGAAGTCGATTACTGCTACCAAGAACTCGATGAATTGCCCGCAGGTTTTCAACTCCCAGAAGAACGTACAAAACCTTGGGGAACGGGTCACGCCCTACTCGCCACCAAGGAAGTCGTTCACGAACCCTTCCTAATCATTAATGCCGATGACTTTTATGGCCCTGAAAGCTTTGTGATGGCAGCAAAAATGCTAGATTCCTGGGATCAAGGTCAAGAACTTAAAGCAGGCATGATTGGCTTTAAACTTGATCAAACCCTCTCAGATAATGGCACCGTTTCACGAGGAATTTGTGAAGTTAAGAACGACCAGCTCGTACAAGTTGTCGAAACTCATGGTATTCACGCTAGTGATTCAGATGTCCTTACTGAAGATGGTTCAAGTTTAGCTTCTGATGCCACTGCATCAATGAATATGTGGTGCCTCACACCGAGTATTATTCGCGAATTTGAACAGAGTTTTATTTCCTTTCTTAAAGAAAATATCAATGTCCCGAAGTCGGAATTCTATTTGCCTTTCGTCATCGATGACCTCGTTTTTAAAAATAAACTAGCCTGTGAAGTGGCACAAAGTCCTTGCCAATGGTTTGGCATCACTTACAAAGAAGATAAACAGCTGGTTATCAATTCACTGCAACAAGCCGTCAAAGACGAGGTTTATCCCAAAACTTTGGCCGATGAATTCACTTGCACAATTTGAAGAAATGAATTCATATCCGTAAATCATAGCTTTACAAAATTCAGCGCTAATAAGTTAAACTTATTAGCGCTTTTTTTTAAAACTCAATTAAGTAGATTACGCCACTTACCATTTTTCTTGGTGCATAGCACACGAGAGGACTCTATCCCCTTAAATGGGTGGGGATTCAAGGATATTTAAGCGTGCTTCTGCATTTTTTTAGTATGGCCCCGAGGGGAACTGCGTTCTAATGGGTGGGAACTTAAGCACATGCCGAAGGTATGTAGTATGGTAGCCACCGGATTTATCCGGTGGGTATTGTTAAAAAATGATATTCATGCCGAAGGTATGAAGGAAACGCTCTGCAGCGTACCTTCGGCACGCACGATGCTGTTATTCAAACACCACGGACTTACGTCCATGGCTACATTCCTAAGCTCTTCGAGCTCAAATATCTCTTAAGTTCCCACTCATTAGGGCTCCGCCCCAAACCTCTCGTAAGGTACTGCCATACAGTCCAATAATTTTTATCCGCCTGTGTGGTAACACCCCTTAAGAATCCCATCGCTAGTCGCTACGCGCCCGCACTTACTCTTAACAATTCCACAGCTCTGATTAAGCACGAATTTGATCTTGTAGTCTCTTAAGTTCCCACACATTAGAACTCCCCTAGCAAGATACTGCCGTATGAGCCAATGCTTTTTATCCGCCTGCCTAGCAAGACCCTTGACCAGGCGACTAAGAGGCTTTACTCCACTTAATGGGTAATCGTGATAAGTTTAACTTATTAGCGCTTTTTTTGATGACAAATATCATCAATCAAACATTTGCGGACTTACTTTTATTGCTCAAAACCTTCGAGCACAATTTTGCCTTTGGCTTTTCCTGATTCCAGTAAAGCGTGGGCACGTAGGAGGTTATTGGCATTGATGGTTCCAAAATGCTCTCCCACGGTTGTTTTTATCACTCCTTGATCAATTAAGGAAGCCACTTCATTCAGGATATTGTGTTGCTCAATCATATCCTCAGTTTGAAATAGCGAACGCGTGAACATGAGTTCCCAATGAACTGACACCGCCTTGCGTTTAAAGATATTTATATCGAGCACTTCGGGATCATCTATTAAGCCGAATTTTCCCTGTGCTTTAATCACTTTAGCAATTTCGGGCAAATGACTGAAAGTATTATTTAAGCTAACGACGTAATCCACTTCTTCTAAATTATGCTCCGCAAATTCATCACTCAATTTATTTCTATGGTTAATGATATCTTCAACACCTAAATCTTTTAACCACGAGATTGTCTCGGGGCGTGAAGCCGTCGCAATAAGTTTAAGCGACGTTAATTGCTTGATAAGCTGAACCATAATTGAGCCCACTCCACCAGCGGCACCAATCACCAAAATACTTTTATTAGAACACAGTCATCCCATAGAGCAGGAAAAACTGACTCTTTAATACATTTCCCTGTGTAAATACCTTCTATTTATTAGATGGATGTTTTGGTTTTGATTAAGGCTCAGTCATTGGCTGTCCCATAGATTTATGTAAATCCCGGCAAATACTGCTGAGGAGGAGTTGAGTATAGCCTTGGTGGGTCACTGGCTGTCCCACAGGATTTGAGGACTGAGTACAATTCAAGCCTTGACCATAGTACGCCACGGATAACGGTGAATATTCTTGAGAAAGAATATTTCCACTTACTTTGAAATGCTAAAAATCGCAAAAGCACGTAAGTCAATAATGCTGTCCAAACTTGCCACCGAATGGCATTTTCGTTATGGCCAAGGAAATCAGATATTTGCAATGTTTGTTTGATCTGTTTGAAAAACACTTCGATTCCCCAACGTGATTTATAGATTTGTGCGACTGAACTGGGAGCCCATTTAAAGTTGTTAGTAATGAAAACCATTTTCTTAAGTTTTCCGTCAATTTCTACTTCAGCTTCGACAAGTCGTAATTCTGTCGGGTAATGCAGTTGAGTTTTCGTACCTTTGAGACGAATACGCTGATCACGGATGATAGAACCTTTGGCTTCAGAGATATTTTCAATAATCTCGTAGCTCATATTATCTTTTGCCCGAGTAACCCAAAATACTTTACGTTCATTGAGGTGAAAGAGATGTTTATAATCCACGTAAGCCTTATCAAAAACCACTATTTCTCCAGGTAACATTCCTGCACATAATTCCTTTGCTTCCGTTGAATCATGAGTGTTCGCAGCTTTTACAATAGCGAAAGAAGGTAAGAAATTTTGTAAGTTAAGCTTCATGTGACATTTAGCCGCAGCTTTACGACGACGATGTTTTGCCCATGGCATACAATTAGCAACAAGCTGGATAGTTGTAGAATCCACCGCGTGAATTGCTTTTTTGAAACGTCTAGGAAAACCAGTATATTTTTGCTGAATACCAAAGCCCGCATACTTATTCTGTAAGTGATTAAGAACACTCCAGAAAAGTTCTTCTGCCATGTCGGCATTACGAGTTCTATTTGCGTTAGATAAGGTATTTCGTTTCGGGACTGTCGCGCCTCGTATAGGCTCAAGGCTTCCACTATGATTTTGAAGGCTATCGCAAATATCATTTAAGCTCAGAGAATGAGATAACTGAGCATAAAGTAAGGTTAGAACATGGCTCCAAGGACTAAACTTACGAGTTTTGATTCCGTGCTTATCTGCAAGTTTTTGAACTAAATGTCCTGGAATTAATTGGCAGATTTGTTTGAGACTACATACATTACTTTTGTCTGGCTTCATGATGGACTCCTTTTTTTGTCGTTATTAAAAGAAACATCTGAAGCTAGATTTTTCATAGCTTAGTTATTTTTATGGGATGGCTGTGTTATTAGAATTATCTTTCGCTACTTCTAAGCGATCAAATAACATTTCCCACGCCGTTAGAGTGGTCAATGGCAATGCCGCGGCTTCCGCAAATGCTAAAGATGCAGGCATTTTACCTACTATGCGTTCATCTACCAACTGAAACTCCGCATTGCTTCCCGAGCGCGTTATATCTCCCGCATACCAGACTTTATCACCCACTTTAAATAAGCTAACCTGATCACCCACTTCTTTGACGATTCCCGTGGCATCCCAACCAATAACAGCATATTGATTCTCTTCGGGTACACGACCCTGGCGGATCTTGTAATCGACGGGATTTACAGAGATAGCCTGAACCTCCACCAACAAATCCTGCCCTTGAGCTTTTGGGCTTTCCAGTTCAATATCCATTAATGCTTCTTTACTGTCGATGCTACCGGGGGTTTTATAGCCTATTGCTTTCATACTCACTATCCTCATTTAATACGTTTTTAACTTCGGCCCTATAATAAGACCTCGCATTAATTTTGACTAATCTGAGCAAGAAAAAGCCCCGAAAGAAATCTTTCGGGGCTTAAAGAGCGAGTGATGAGACTCGAACTCACAACATTCACCTTGGCAAGGTGATGCTCTACCATTGAGCTACACTCGCGTTGTATGCGATTAGATAATAAGCAAAAAACTTAATATATCAAACTCAAAAAATGCTTTTTTATCATCTTTTTGGTCCAATCTATTATTTAGCTGCCAAAACAAATGATTTCATCCCAAATAGACTTTAATCTTAAGGATTCATTTACTCGATTTATCGATACTTTTTGACGAATTTTATTTCATGACTCGATTAAAGCTGACACCGTAAGATGATTCCGCATTGCTAAAAAACATAGATTCATACGATTAGCCATAAAACGGGGCAAGGCCCCAGTCGCCTGGTCAAGGATTGGCCATAAAACGGGGCAAGGCCCCAGTCGCCTGGTCAAGGATTGGCAAATCCTTGCAGGAGGAGCTCGATGGGGGACCGCGTCCCTCTCGTATGCGACGCATCATGAGCTCTATTCTGGATAAGCATATAGATTAAACTAAAAGCTTTTTGATGACGTGAGCGTCTTCCACTCCCGTGAGGCGATTATCTAAACCCTGAAAACGAACCGTAAGTTTTTTGTGATTGATTCCCAATAAATGGAGCATGGTGCCTTTTCAGCTCGTTATACTAACGATAGGCGAATTTACATTTTAAGCTTAATGTCATACTGACTTCAGCTTAAATTTTAAAAACTTTACGATTTCGTGTAAGAATCAATAAATCACCTCCGAAGAAGGACTATAAAGCTTAGTGTATGACATATATTTATGTTAAGTTCTTTACAAGAATTAATCAAGGAAAGGGAAATGATCAAAATACTAATATACTTACTTACATTTACGGGACTTCTCCACGCTGCGGAGCCAACAAAACTTGAGCAAGTCCAAACAATTTATACGACATCTATTGAGAAGTATAAACAGGTTCTCAAGGACCAAAATCTTATAAATTCCCAATCCACTTATGATGCCTTAAAACTGCGCGCGATAGCTTACCAAAAAGCGGGTCAATTAGAGCCATTAATTGCCCTTAGAAATTTCCTTGACTTTTATAAATCTACTGACTTAGT